>CBIHPJ010000172.1:0-13418 GCA_966211295.1 uncultured Myxococcales bacterium
GGAGGAGGCCGACGACTCGCCTCGCGCATGAAGTGCGAAGAGCGCGCGTGCGACGCAAACTCAGCGTGGATCAGTGCGCGATTCGAGGGGTGCTACGCAGATTTGCGTAGTGCTGTGCCATGCTCGGTTTCATGCTCACTGCACTCCTTCTCATCTCGCTCTCATCAACTGGATCTGGAAGTGCCTCGCTGTTGCGTCCCGAGCCGTACGAAGCGCATTTGTCGGCGCCGGTGGGGATGCTTTTGCCGGAGCTCGCCGGATCACGCGGCACTGAGATCTACGGCGGCGTGAAGCAGATCGTGTCCGGGTCGGTTTGCCTCGCGCTCGGCATCGCGTTCGGTGCGCTTGGAATTTACGGGCTCGTCGGAGCGGGCAACGCGGCTCCTGGCAGCAGCGAGCGCACGGTGTTCACGGCACTCGGGTGGACAGGCGTGGGCTTCGGCGGAGTGCTCGCGCTGGTCGGCATTCCCTTATTGATCGTCGGCATCGTGCGCGTGTCGAACCGAGGTGATCAGCTCGGGCTCGTGCTCGATGAGCGCGGACAGTTCGTCGTGAAGTTCTGATCTGTATCCTCGGGGTGAGGGCGTTCTCAGTGACCCATCGCTCTGATCAATCTCTCCGCATCCGGAGCGCTCAGCTTCCCGGTCTCAACCAGCTCGAGAACCTTGCGGAGCTCCGCATCAGGAACAGTGCGAGTCGGCGCAGCAGGCGGTTCTGAAGTCGGTGGAGCATCGAACGCCACCGCGATCGCCTTGTCCGCGATGTCGCGCCAGAAGCGCCGCCAGTCCGGACCATCTCCGTGGCGCGGATCTTCGATACCATCACCCGTCTTCACCTTGATCGATCCGAGCTCGGCCCAGAGCGTGAGCCGCGCCTCCGCGTCAGGCGTATTCGGATGCGACACGCGCGTGCTGCCCAGCGTGGTGTGCGCTTCCATCTTCACCTTCACCTCGGGCGCGAGCATGAGCTTCACGCTGCCCATCGCAGTGCGCACCCGGTGCTCTCCAGGATCGAGCGCATGGATGCCGAGCTTCACGGATCCCGCCTGGCTCACCACGTCGAAGGTCCCTCCGAGCCGCTCACCGGTGACCGACCCCGAATCGACCGCGATCTTCAGGCGGCCCTTCACGTCTTCGAGAGAGATCGTCCCCGCGCTCGCAGAGAGCTCGAGATCGCACCCCGCAAGCCGCTCGGCGAAGAGCTGACCGAAGTCCTGCCGCACCTTCGCGCGCACGTGCTCGGGCACATAGAGCGTCATCTTCTTCACCATGCCCGCCCCCGGCCACGGCCACGCGGCGGGATTGGTGCTCGAGATGATGGTGAGCGTGTCGCCATCGCGCTTGAACTCCACGGGCGCGACCTCGGTGCGACCGCCTTCGATCTCCACGCGAGGGGTGCCTCCTCGCTCGACGGGGAGCAGTCGAATGCGCTCGGCGGCGGCGTGCACTTCGAGCACGGGACGCTCACTCAACTCGAGGGGGAAGGTCTGAAGCTTCGCGGCCATGTCTGTGACTCCTTCTTGCTGCAGGGGAATTGATCAGCGTTTCTTCTTGAGGCGGCGCTCGGCCTCATCGACGTCGATGGAGCCTGAAGAGAGCTGCTCGAGCACGTCGAGCGCTTTGCCTTCGGGAGCACGCTCGTTCTGCTTCACGTCGGCAGTGGGCGTTCCACCGAGCGCGGCCACCACGTCATCGAGCCGCGAAACGACCGTCGGGTACGAGATGCCCAGCGCCTGCTCGACGTCTTTGATCTTCCCGCGGCACACCAGGAAGACCTTCACGAACGAGGACTGTTCGGGAGAGAGCGCGCCCTGCCAGTCGAGCGAGAAGCGGCCTTCGACGGCGCATTCGCAGCTCTCGCACTTCACTCGCTCCACGTGGATTCGGCCGGTGCAGAGCGGACAACGAGTCGGGAGCGGTTGCGGCATCACTTGAGAAGGATGCGCAGGAATATTGATAAAATCAAGTCGAAGATTGAAATACTCAATTTCTCCGTATCAGGACTTCCGAAATCAGGAGGGCGTCGACCGGATGCGCCAGAAAGAAGGCCAGGGCATCGGCTTCGGTGGCGACGATGGGTTCGCCCTGTCCGTTGAGCGACGTGTTGAGCAGCACGGGCGTCTCGAGCTTCTGCAGGAGCTCGCCCACCAGTGAGTCGCGTTGCACGGTCTGGAGTCGCGCGGTGCCGTCGACGTGGGTGACCGCCTCGAGCTTCTCGCGCGCCTGAGGAAGCACCTCGGCGACGGTGGTCATGAACGGCGCGAGCCGCGGAGCGAAGGGACCGAAGAAGTTCTTCGCCTCATTCTCGAGCACCATCGGTGCGAAGGGACGAAACGGCTCACGGCGCTTGATCACGCGATTGATTCGCTCCTTCACGGCGAGCGGCGCGGGGAAAGAGAGGATGCTCCGCTGACCGAGCGCGCGCGGGCCCCACTCGAAGCGGCCCTGCACGAAGGCGAGCACTTCACCTCTCATCAGGGACTCGTACGCGGCATCGACGGGAGAGCTCACGCGCGTGGCCGAGAGTCCGAGCGCGTTCGCCAGACCGAGCGCGGTGTCGCTGCTCACTTCTGTTCCCCACGCGGCATGCGTGAACGTTCCCCGCGGTTCGTTGCGTTCACTCGCGGCGAGGAGCGCTGCGCCGAGTGCTCCGCCCGCATCACCCGCCGCGGGTTGCACGAAGAGCTCGCTGAAGCCTGCTTCGCGAAAGAGCCTTCCGTTCGCGACTGCGTTGAGCGCCACTCCGCCGGCGAGACAGAGCGCGTCAGCACCCGTCTCTTTCTTCGCGCGCGCGGCGAGCTTGAGCAGCGCTTCCTCGAGCACGGCCTGAAGGGTGGCGGCGACGTCAGCTGAGTGCGCGTCGCGTTCGTTTCCATCGAGCAGCCACGGAGTTCCCGGGAGCCGCCGCGGACCGAGCAGTGACTCGAGCTTCTCGGAGAAGCCGACCTCGGTATTGGTGTGCGAGTCGAAGTAGTCGAGCCCGAGCGCGAAGCCGTCTTGCGTGAGGGTGATCAGCTTCTCGAACTCCGAGCGGAAACGCGGCTTGCCGAACGCGGCGAGGCCCATCACCTTGTACTCGCCCTCGTTCACCTCGAAGCCGAGGTACGCGGTGAGCGCGGAGTAGAGCAGCCCGAGCGAGTGCGGGAAGCCGATGCGGCCCTTCTGTGTGAGCGTGTTGCCTTCGCCGAGCCAGAGCGCGGTGCTGGTGTCTTCACCTACGGCGTCGACGGTGAGGATCGCCGCGCGATGAAAGGGACTGGCGAAGTACGCGCTCGCGGCGTGAGAGGCGTGGTGCTCGCGAAACGAGATGCGCTCGCGTCTCACCCCGAGCTGCGAAGAGAGCGAGTCGAGCACCCAGAGCTTGCTGCCGAGCTGTGAGGCGAGCGCGCGGGGAAATTGGCGGAGCGCGCGCGGGAAGGTGCGCAGCGTGGAGAGGAGGACGCGCTCCAACTTCGCGTACGGGTTTTCGTAGAAGACGACCTCGTCGATCGCGGCGGCGTCGAGCTTCGCGTGGGCGAGACACGCGCGCGCAGCGCTCAGCGGGAGCGAGGGATCATTCTTGATCCGCGTGAAGCGTTCCTCCTGCATGGCGGCGACGAGCTGGCCGTCGATCACCAGCGCTGCGGCGGCGTCGTGATAGTTTGCGCTGACTCCGAGCACCGCAGCCATGGGCCGACAATATCTCCCTCTCCCTTCGGGAGAGGGTCGGGGTGAGGGCATCCATCATGAAACAACTGATCGCAGCCTTTGCAGTTGGCGCACTCGCGTGGCTGGCACTCAATTCAGCGCGAGCCGACGCCATCCCCGCGTGCCTGCCGAGGAATGAACGCCTTGGGCTGATTCCCAGCACCGCGACCTTCAACGGCCAGGCGGGCGCGCCGACTTCCACGGGGAGCGGCGTCTACTCCACTGACGCTGGCGTGGAGTTCTACGTAGGCGTCTCTGGCGAAGTGAACGTGGTCCCCGTCACGGGCTCGACGATGTGTCCTGCGCCCGCGGAAGAGGTCACCATCACGGTCACCGATCCCTGGACCGGAGAGCAGCGCACGCTCTCAGTGAAGGGGACGCCATGAGATTCCTGCTCGCCGCGACGCTCGCGCTCGGTGTCTCGTGCGGCCCACCGCCGATCATCACGAACAATGGTTGCTGCACGCCGACGTCCGCGCAGCGCGGCTTCGGCTACGCGACCACCTACGCAGGCGACGGAGGCGTCTCGACTCAGGTGCAGCTGATCATCGGCGTCGACGGAATCGCCACGGTCACTTTCATTCGCGGCAGTGATCAGGTGATCGAGAAATTCCAAACGGTCCCGCGATGAAGCCACGAATGATCGCGGGGCTGGGGGACTGCAACCTCGAGAACACCGGTGCGAGGTACAACGACGAGCCCGCGCCCATCGGAGCCGACGGGACGTATCGGGAGGATGGCGGGCTCACGGCAACTCGTTCACGCAGCGCTTCACGCCGCTCCCCCGCTGATCACTTCTTCGCGAGGGCTTCGAGCGCTTCTTTGGTCTGCTCTCCCGCGAGGCGAGCGCGCTCCTTGCCGTCGACGTAGAGGACGAAGACGGGAACGCCCTGCACCTTCTCGCGCGTGCCGAGCGCTTCGCTCTCATCGAGGTCGACCTTGAGCACCTTGATGCCCTTGAGCGCGTCGACGATCGGCACCATGCGCTGACACGGCGTGCACCACTGCGTGTGAAAGTCGACCAGCAGACGCTTCTCCTTCTTGATCGCCGCGTCGAAGTTTTCGGGCGTCACGCCCTGGCCTGAGGTCGCGGTGGTGGTGGAGACGCTTTCCAGCGCGAGGCCGGCGGACGACCACGCGTTGAGGCCGCCGCTCAGGTTGTAGACCTTCTTGAAGCCGAGCTTGCTCATCGTCGCGGCGGCCTGTGCGCTGCGACCTCCGCGACTGCAGTAGACGAACACGGGCTTGTCGCGGGAGATGAGCGAGACCTTCTGCTCGAACTTGCCGCCGTTGAAGTCGATCACGCTGGCGCCGGCGAGCTTGCCCTTCGCGACCTCCGAGGGCGTGCGCACGTCGAGCACGAGACCTTGTTGGGCTTCGAGCTGTGCCTTGAACTCCGCGGGAGCGAGATCTTCCGCGAGCGCGGCGGTAGCGAGAAGGGACAGCAGGGCGACGAAGCGGATCATCGTCGTGCCCTTATCACCTCTCCCTCGGGCTCAATTACGAGCGAGCGCTGCCTTTCCGTGTCTTCTCGATCAACGCGAGGGGAAGGAGCAGCAGATAGATCACCGACATCAGCGCCGTGAACACGAACCCCGTGACCGCGGAGCCCGCGCGCAGCCAACTCCGCCTCAGTTCCCATGCGTGCGCGCCGGTGATGGAGGCTCCGAGTGCCCTGGTGAGCTCGAGCGAGTATGACTCGTGATTCACCTCGTCCTTCATCACCGCGTCGAGGAGCGCCTTCGTCTTCTGATCAGCGCGCTTCGTTCCTTCGAGTGCCTGAAGTTCATCGCGGAACAGCTGCATCTGCGCGCGACCGCGGCGTTCGCCCACGTGCACGAAGGCCATGAAGCGCGCTTCTCCGAGGTGGGTGAAGAGATGCTCGAAGTCCGACTGGAAGAGAGCGGGATCAGTCGCGCGCGAAGGATCGAGCTCGAGTGCGCGGAGCGTGAACATCTTCGCGTGGCGCGCCTCATCAACGGCGTGCGCGAGGTACTGCGCCTTACGACCGACGTCGGCGGTGGAGTTCGCGGCCTCCATCATGTCGTAGAAGCTCGAGCGCTCGGCGCGCGCGAAGGCGAGCAGCATGCGTGCGGTGGTTCGCGGATTTCGCCACCGCAGCGGCCGCATCAAGCGAGCGAGGAGAAGCCGAGACATCGATGAAAGAGCTTAGCCGAGGGCGCGCTCAATCGATCTCAAGACCGAGCGCTGCCAATCCACTCAGCCCACCAGGCTGCCACTCACCACGAAGATCCAAACGCGCCGTGAACGCGACACCACCCAGCACGCCGATCCGCAGCGCCACTTGAGCGAGCGCCGCGGCCCGATGCTCGAAAGTCACCGCGCCATTCCCCGCCCGCATGAGCGGCTGATACCCGCCCTCGAATCGCACCGCGTTCCCGAACGAGCCCGGCAACTGCACCCGGGCGGCGAGGCCCACACGCGGAGACAGTCCGAAGTTCGCGAGCTGATCAATGTTCGCCCCCACGCGCAGTCCCAGATTCGCGAGCAAGAAGTTCGTGAAGCGATGATCGCCCGCGATCACGCGCAGCACCTCACCATCCGCCCCCGCATCGTGCTCGCGCCGAGCGAAGCCGTAGCTCGCCCCCGCGCCCCAGCCCCATCCATTGAGCGACAAGTTCTGCACCTGGAGCAGCGTGAAGCCCGCGCGATGAATCGGCTGATTCGAAGGCTCGAGCTCGAGCGTGGCGTCGATCACCTTCCACGAAGTTCGCGAGCCGAAACCACGCAGCCGCTGATCGCCGAGCCGCTCGACCAACGCCGCGCCTCGCAGCCGCAAAACCGGGAGCGCGGTGGAAGCCACGCCTCCACCGACCTCGAAGTGACCGTGTCCACCCTCGGGCACCGCGCGTCTGCTGGTCTCATCGCGGAAGACGCGGAGCTCCTCTTTCTCTTCGGCACGTGCGCGAGCGAGCGCGTCCTCGGACAACGCAGCCACGCCCTCCGCCACCGCATCGAACGTGACCCGCGCTTCTTTCTCTGCCTCGATCGCGTCGAGCTCGGCCCTCTCCAGCGGACGCCGCGGCGCGGTGCGGAGCAGCTCATCCAACACGAGCATGTCTGCGAGCTCGCCCTGCGCACGCACCTTGAAGCTCTTCTCCTGCTCGAAGCGACGTTGCCTCGCCGCGACCAGCTCATCTGTGCTCGGCCCCGACCAACCCGGAAGCACACTGCTTCGCTCCGCCTTGAGCCGCCCGATGGTGGCCTTGTCGAGCGCGGCTCTCTCGATGCGCAGCGAAGCGAGCAGCACTTTCGCGCGCCACGCCTCGTCACCGAGAGACGCGAGCGTGCGATACGCGGCCTGCTTCTGCGCCGCGCTCCCTTCGAGGTCACGCAGCAGCCGCTCTCGTTCACCCCTCAGGTTCGCGAGGCGCACTTCTTCCGCACGCTGCGCGACTGCGCCGCTCGACTCATCCAGCTCCGTCGCGCCCATCACGCCGGCGAGACCGTCGAGCACCTGCGTGGGCGTCTCCCACGGAGTGAACGTGGGGCCGGGCGCCTTCTCACCCAGCACGGGAGTGAGCACGAAGCGCAGCATGGTGGCGCAGTTCGCCTTGAAGAAGCGGTAGTCGATGTAGCCGACGCGCTCGAGCTCCCACACGCGCTCGGCGAGACGGAGCCGCTGATCAGGCGTCAGCTCGAGAGCGAAACGCTGCAGCGATCGTTGCTCGAGACCGAGCGCTTCTTGATGCACGTCGGCAAGCGAGGCGATGGAGAAGACGCCGCGAAACCCGCCGCCTACTCCGCGCGAGATATAGCTGGTCATCGGCTCGAACGGAGAGACCAGCGCCGCGAGCTGCAGCACCTCAGCGCCTCCGGTGTCCTCGTCTTCCTCGCGCACGATGCGCAGGAGGAGGTGGCCGAAGAGCGCCTGCGCGGAGTTGGACGAAGGCGCGGAGAACATCACCTCGAACTTCGGAAGCTTCTCGACGTCGGCCCACACCTCGAACGCGGGGCACTGATGCGGTGGTTGCCAGGAGGGATCGATCGCGGCGAGTCGTTCATCGAGGAAGCGCGACTTGGACGGTTCGCGGCAGCGCAAGCGATCATCGAGCGCCACTGCGTCGGAGACGATCGACTCCGCGGGTACGAGAAGCTCTTCGGCGAAGGTGACGAGATCGAGCGCCGCTGACTCCATGCCGCGGCGACGGCTGAAGGCCCACGGGTAGACGAGGAGCGGACGATCTCCGTCCCAACCGGCGAGTGCTTTCCATGCGGTGCGAGAGCTCCAGCGGAGGCGCGCGTCGAGGCGGGTGATCACTGCGTTGACGATCGCGCGGCGGCGCCAGAGTCGGCGTCGTTGATCAGCGGTGAGTTTGCTCAGTCTCAGTTCTGCGCGCGGATCAGGAGCCTCTCGATACGCGTAGAGATGCAGGCGCTTGAGGTCGTGGGTGAGTGCTCCGAAACCGAGCGGACGGTCTTCCTCGTGCAGTTCGACCTCGAGACCCTTCGCCTCGCCTCGTACGCGCGGCGGAAGTGCAGCGAGTCCGAGCTCGAGATCTTCGCGCAGCTCATCCGTCCAGCCGCTCGAAGGGAGCAGCGTCAGCTCGTCGGCGAAGGCGAGAGTGGAAGCGCAGCAGGCGAGCAGCGCGACCCAGCGGAGGAGCATCGCGCGCAGCGTACTCAACGTCGTGAAGCGCGGACTCCAGAGAAATCGGGGAGCGTCGGTCGGGGTGAGGGGCGAGCGCGTCTCCATCGGCGCGCTCGGGAATTGCGCGAAGTGCGCCCCTCACCCCTGCCCCTCTCCCCGCTCCGCAGGGAGAGGGAAACGATCCCTCACCCCTGCCCCTCTCCCCGCTTCGCAGGGAGAGGGAAACGATCCGTGAGTCGCTGGATGCTCGTTCAGCGTTGCGCGAGACCGTGCAGAGTCGAGCCACGCTGCAGGGCGACGAGCTGCTCGAGGAAGCGCGCTGCCCACTTCGTGTCGGAACGATCTCCCAGGCTCGCGGAGAGCGATTCACGATTCGCGCGCATCAGCTTGCCGAGATCCTTCGGAGAGACGTGGCGCCACCGGGCGAGCGTGGCGATCACCGGCCCTTCACCGAGCGCGAGGTCTTGCCGCAGCTGCGAGGCGTTCTCTCGCACATACAATTCGGTGGCGCGTTGCAGGAGCGAAGACGGCGGCGGCGGTGCGCTCATGCAGTACCCGCTCATGCAGCTCTGCCCCTCGCCGCATTGCGCATCAGCGGTGCAGCGAGACACGTTCGGCGTCTCGAGCGGCGCTGGAGCGGAGGTCGGTTCGACGCGCGCGCTCTCGTGCTCATCGATCGCGTCGACGCACTTTCCCTGGATGCAGTACCCCTCGCACTCGTCGTTGCTCTCGCAGTCGGCGATGATCGCCTCACCACGCTGCACGCGCTTCTCTCGCGCGGCCGCGGCACGCTCCGCTTGTCCGAGGCTGGTGGAGATCTTCGAGCTCTCGACGCAGATCTGGGTGGAGACGAAGATCATCTGCCACTGCGCCCTCGCGGGGAGGCTCATTGCGAGCGCAATGAGAAGCGCGAGTCTCACAGCAGCTGATCAAGCTTCTCGAGAAAGCGGCGGGGCCACGTGGTGTCGGATCCGTCTCCCACGAGCCCAGTGAACTCCGCGCGGTGCGCTCTGATCAACGCGGCGAGCTTCCGCGTGGAGACCTGACGCTCGAGGGCCACCGTGGTGAGCACTGGACCTTCACCGAGCGCGAGATCCTGCCTGAGCTGAGGACCACGCTCGCGCAGGTAGATCTCGGTGCCGCGACGCTTCATCAACTCGGTGGACGGAGGCGAAGGCGGCGGGCTCATGCAGCGGCCATTCACACAGCTCTGTCCCTGGTAGCACTGCACGTCGCCCGAGCATTCCTGCATCTGCACCGGAGGAAGCTGCGGTCCGGTGCGCTCCACGCAGCGCGTCTCGAAGCACTGGTAGCCCATGGCGCACTGTGAATCGTCGGAGCATCCAGGCAGCGGCCGCGCGGCTTCGACCGGAGCCGACGCCACCTGCTGCACGCAGCGACCCTGCTCGCAGTACTCGGAGAGCTGACAGTCCGAATCGTTCCGGCAGTCGCTGCTCTGGCTGTACTGGTTGAGGCGTTCCTGGCGACGTTCTTCGTTGCGATCGGAAGCGGAGGTGGCCGCTCCGGTGGTCTCGCTGGTACCGCGGCAGGTGACCTCGAGTGACACGCGAATGAAGACTTCCCACGCGTGGGCGCTCGAAGCGGCGAGGCTGATCAGCAGCGCAGCGAACCTGAGGTGGGGAACCATCGAGGCGAGGAGCATACGCGGGAGTTTCTCCGCGCGCGCAGCGCTGCAAACTGCCGTGAATTTCGGACCGGCATCGAGCAACAAGCTGCGCAACTCAGCGAGGAACCTGGTTCTGCACCAGCCGCTCGAGCACGCCCGGCAAGAAGCGCTGCAACGTCAGCGCGAGCCGATCCTTCCCCATCTTCCCGACGTAGGCCTCTGACTTCTTCGCCGCGACCGCGGAGAGGATCTGCCTCGCCGTCACCGCGGGATCAGCTCCGTTCGCGATGTCTTCACCCGTCTTGTTCGTCGGCGTGCCGTCCGCGGTGAGCGCGTTCTTCGACACGTTGGTGTTGATGTACCCGGGGCAGATCACAGTGACGGTGAGACCTTCCTTCGCCACCTCGGCGCGCAAGCAATCGAAGAAGCCATGCAGCGCGTGCTTCGAAGCCGCGTACGCCGAGCGCAGCGGCGTGCCGACCTTGCCCATCACGCTGCTGATCACCACGAACTGCCCGCTCTTCTTCGCGAGCATGGAAGGCAACACTGCGCGCGTGAGCGCCACCGCGCCGAAGTAGTTCACTTCCATGATGCGACGGTGCACGTCCATCGCGGTGTCCTTCACCCAGGAGCGCTGGCTGATGCCTCCGTTGTGCACCACCACGTCGATGCGGCCGAAGCGCGCGAGCACCTGCGCGGTGAGCGCGTCGAAGCCGTCGCTCTTCGCGAGATCCATGGGCAGCACCATCACCTCGGCTCCGGTGCACTGCGCCGCCACGCGGTCCAGCTCGTCTTGTCGGCGCGCGGAGAGCACCAGCTTCGCTCCTGCCTTCGCGAACGCCACTGCGAGCCCTTCGCCGATGCCGGACGACGCGCCAGTGATCCAGACCACCTGGTTCGAGAACATGGGCGGCTCATGCCACGCTGAGCACTGCCGTGCACACCCCTTCGCTCGCGGCGGGAGAAGCCAGATGCAGGAGTGGCGATCATCGATGCGGGCGTGCAGCCGTGTGGTGCACTCGAGACGCGGCTGATCACTGCGAGCATCGACGTCGCTCCTGCCTCCGTCGACATCGGCTCGAGCTTCGGCTGGTCGAACAATCGGCCGGCGCTGCTGGTGGGGCTGAGCGATGGCAGCGCGCAGACGTGCTGCAGGACGAGCCGAGCGGAAATTGCGCGGGCTCTTCGCAGGGTGAGCTCGGTGGGCTCGCGTCGCTCGAAGGCGGCGGCTTCGGCTTCACCTTCGCGACGCAGGAGGGGCGCACCAACCGCGACGTGGGCTTCATCGCGCTCGACGCGCAGCTGCGGAAGAGCGGGGTGGTGTGGCTCACCGGTGGGGAGCGGCGACGAATCAGCGCCGCACCTCGCGCGCTACGGAGCGCAGAGGTTGCTCGCCTCGTGGCGCGAAGGCACGGATTCGAAGCTCGCGGTGCTGAGCGCGGCGGGCGCGGTGCTCGAAGGTCCGGTGACCGCCGCGGTGCAAGTCGCAGATCGCGACGACTTCGCGCGCTGGCCGAGCGGAGAGGTCGGCTGGGCCGCAGGCGGCGGCAATTCGCTGCAGGTGTCGCGCGTCCGCTCCTGCACGCCCTGATCTCCTGAGGGGGCGATCGGCTACTTCTTCGCCTTCCCCATCTGCACATCAAGCCAGGCGAGCGCGTCGGCCTCAGACCTGAACGACTCCGATTCACCCGAGCCGGTGACCCGAGTGATCAAACTCGCGGCCATGCGCATCAGCGCCGACTCCAGAACGATCGCCACCGGCTGCTTCCCCGAGGCCGGCCGCTGCCGGCTCGAGAGCTTCTTCTTCACCTCGCTCGACACGCCGGTGACGTTGCCGATCACCAGGTAACCCCATCCGTCGTACTGACCGGCAGGCGTTCGCTGGTGGTACTTCTCGACGTCGGCGACGGTGACCTCGGTGATGAAGTTCGCGCGGAGCACCGGATGACCCGACCTCGTCTTCAGCTCCGTGAGTTCAATCGGCACCGCGCCTCCTGAGGAACTCGGCCATGCGGCCGTCGAGCCATTCGAGGCCCTCTTCCTCGTTCTTGAAGGAATCGGTGTTCTCGTTTCCGGTGATCCGCATGGTGAGGCTCGCGGCCATGCGTGCGAGCGCCGAGCCCAGCACCACCGCGACGGGCGGCGGATTCTTGGGGCTCTGCTGGCTCGAGAGGATCTTCTTCACCTCGCTCGAGACGCCGGTGACGTTACCCACCACCAGGTGGCCCCACGCCTCGTACGGACCACCCTGCGACACCTTCGCGAAGTACTTCTGCGCGTCGGCGACAGTGACCTCGCTGATGAAGTTGCTTCGGATGATCGGATGGCCGGACTTCGTTTTCAGTTCGCTCAGCTCAATCGGCACGAAGCGCATTCCCGCGCGCGCGGGGATGTGGGTGCAAGCGTGACGATCGTCAGCTGGCCCTGGCTTCCCGGTATCCGTCGACCGCGAGGCCCAGCTTCATCACCACGATGCCGCCCAGGAGGAAGGGCCAGAGCGCGGGAATGGAGTTGTCCAGCACCGGCGAGACCTTGATCTCGACCGCCTGCGCCGCCAGGCCGCCGAGCATCAGGGCGACACCGAGACCCACGCGTTTGCCCACGTAGATGGTGCCGCCGCCGAACAGCAGGAAGTTCAACACCGCCGCGACGTAGGGGTTCTTCTTCTCCATGAACGACCTCGAGGTGCTTCGGGGTACAGTAAGAATGCAAGCGCGCACTTGCAGAAAGCAAGTAACGTCTTGCGGAAAGCAAGTATGCCGCCTCCCCTTCAGCCTCGGAGCTATGAGCAGTACTGCGCTCTTGCCTTCGCCCTCGACTCGGTGGGCGAGCGCTGGGCGTTCCTGGTGATCCGAGAGTTGCTGGCGGGCCCGAGGCGCTTCGGGGACCTGATGGCGGGGCTCAAGGGCGTGGCGACCAACACGCTCACCAGCCGTCTCGAGGAGCTGGAGCACCATGGATTGATCACCTCCAGGCAGCTCCCTGCACCGGCCAGCACGTCGGTCTACGAGCTCACCGAGCGGGGACGGGGCCTCGAGCCGGCGGTGCTGGAGTTGGTGCGCTGGGCGGCTCCGCAGTTGAAGGGCGTGGATCGACGGCGGCTCGCGCCTCTTCGGTCGAGCTGGTTGGCGCTCGCACTGAAAGCGTTCTTCGTGCCGAAGCGCGCGAAGCGGGCGCAGGGCCACGTGGTGTTCGAGCTCCCGACCGGGGCGCTGAGTGTCGAGGTGAAGGATGAGGTCGCGGTGCTGCGGGATGCGACGCCCACGGATGCTCCGGAGGCGCGGCTGAAGTGCCGCGAGGAGCTGGTGATGGCGCTGGTGACGAAGGCGGCGCCGCTCACTGAGATCCTGAAGTCACCCGGCGTGGTGCTGGAGGGTGACGCGAAGGTGCTCGCGCGCGTGCTCTCCGCGTTCGAGCGAGGTTGAGCGCGAACGTGTCTCTCGGGTGAGGGCATGCGACCGAGGTTGATCACGAACGTGTCTCCCTCTCCCTT
>CBIHPJ010000173.1:0-13396 GCA_966211295.1 uncultured Myxococcales bacterium
TGCCGCGCATGCGGAACTCACTGTTGCTCGCTGCGCTGTCCCTGGTCTCCTGCACCTCTTCTTCCACCGCCACCACCGCTCCGCCTCCTGCCGCGAAGCCGGAGCCCGTGGTCGCAGCAACGCCCGCACCTGCCCCCGCGCCGCCTGAAGATCCGTATCTCTGGCTCGAAGAAGTCACCGGCGAGAAGCCGCTGGCCTGGGTGAAAGAGCGCAACGCGCTCTCGCAGAAAGAGCTCGAGAGCGCGCCGGGGTTCTCTCCGCTCAAGACGCGCCTCAAGTCGATCTACGACTCGAAGGACCGCATCCCGAACGCCGACGTGCAGGGAAAGTTCCTCTACAACTTCTGGAAGGACGATCTGCACCCGCGCGGCATCTGGCGCCGCACCTCGCTCGCCGAGTTCAAGAAGCCCGCGCCGAATTGGGAATTGGTGATCGACGTCGACGCGCTGGGCGCCGCTGAAAAGCAGAGCTGGGTGTGGCACGGCTCTCAGTGCCTTCCGCCGAAGTACGAGCGCTGCCTGGTGAGCCTCTCGCCCGGTGGCTCCGACGCGGAGATCGTGCGCGAGTTCGACGCCGTGAAGAAGGCCTTCGTGGAGGGCGGCTTCACGCTCCCTGAGGCGAAGTCGCAGGTGGCGTGGAAGGACCTCGACACCATCTACGTCGCCACCGATTTCGGTCCTGGCACGCTCACCACCTCGGGTTACCCGCGCATCGTGAAGGAGTGGAAGCGCGGCACGCCGCTCGCCTCGGCGAAGCTGCTGCTCGAGGGCGATGAGACCGACGTCTCGGTCTACGGCTACCGCCAATTCGATCACGGCAAGACGCGCGACTTCGTGGGCCGCTCGCGCACCTTCTTCACCGAGGAGGTCTGGCTCCGCGACGGCGACAAGCTGGTGAAGATCGACAAGCCCGACGACGCGGCGTTCAGCGTGTGGAACGACCAGGCGCTGCTGCGACTGCGCTCGGACTGGGTGATCAACGAGAAGGTCTTCAAGGCGGGCTCGCTGATCACCACGCCGCTGGAGGAGATGAAGGCGGGCAAGCACGACTTCACGGCGCTCTTCGAGCCCACGGCCACCACCTCACTCGACGAGTTCTCCGGCACGAAGTCGGCGCTGCTGATCACCGTCCTCGATGACGTGAAGAGCACGATCTTCGTCGCCACGCGCTCGAAGAAGGGTTGGGAGCAGAAGAAGCTCGAGCTGCCGGCAGTCGGCGCGTTCGGTGCCTGGGCGTTCGACCCCGACGCGAACGACGACTACTGGTTGAGCGAGACGGGTTTCACGTCGCCTTCGTCGCTCTCGCTCGGCACGGTGGGAAAGCCGAAGCGCGAGATGCTGAAGACCACGCCCGCGTTCTTCAAGGCCGATGGGCTCGAGGTGACGCAGCACTTTGCGAAGTCGAAGGACGGCACGCGCGTTCCCTACTTCCAGGTCGCGAAGGCGGGCCTCGTGCTCGATGGCTCCACGCCCACCCTGCTCGAGGGCTACGGCGGCTTCGAGATCTCGCTCACGCCCTACTACGACGCGACGGTGGGAGCGGCCTGGCTCGAGCGTGGCGGGGTGTTCGCGCTCGCCAACATTCGCGGTGGCGGCGAGTACGGACCCGCGTGGCACCGCGCGGCGCTCACGCATCAGCGTCAGCGCGCGTACGACGACTTCGCGGCGGTGGGAGAGGATCTGATCGCGCGCAAGGTCACCAGCAGCAAGAAGCTCGGCATTCTCGGCGGCAGCAATGGCGGACTGTTGATGGGCGTGATGCTCACGCAGCGTCCTGAGCTCTTCGGCGCGATCGTCTGCCAGGTGCCGTTGCTCGACATGAAGCGGTACCACCTGCTCCTCGCGGGCGCGTCGTGGATGGAGGAGTACGGAGATCCGAACAAGCCCGACGACTGGGCTGCGCTCTCGCAGTTCTCGCCGTACCAGAACGTGAAGGCGGGCTCGAAGTACCCGCGTACGCTCTTCACCACCTCGACGCGAGACGATCGCGTGCATCCCGGCCACGCGCGCAAGATGGTGGCGCGGCTGATCGAGAACGGCGCCGACGTCCTCTATTACGAGAACATCGAGGGCGGTCACGGCGGCGCGGCGGACAATGGGCAGAAGGCGCAGATGAACGCGCTGGCCTTCACCTTCCTCGCGAAGCAACTCGGACTCTGAACTCGGGAGAGCGGGCCTACTTCACCGCGAGCTGGTCCCTCACCCGGCGCTCGAGCGTGTCGATCACGGAATCAGCGCGCCTGGTGAGCCTTCCCGCGGTGACGCCGTAGATCGTTCGCGCGAGCGCCCACGCGCCCGTCACGACCGCGCCCATCGCGCCCACGCCCGCGTACCAGGGCAAGTGGCCAGCGAAAGGGAGGATCCAGAGAAGATTGAACCCCAGTCCGCCTCCGAGCCCGCCCATCAGGCCGCCGAAGATTCCTCCGGCGAACTGGGCGGTGTTCACCTCGATGCGGATCACCGTCTTCCCGTCGCGCGGGAAGATGCTCAGCTCCGCGGTTCCCTGCTTCGAGATCGAGGTCCAGTTGAGCGATCGCCCCACGCTGGAGAGCGTGCCCAGGGTCATCGAGGTGCCCATCGCCGCCTTGATGTCGTGAGCGAGCTGCTCGTGCATCGCGGCGGTGATCTCCCCGTCCACCTCGCGCTCGAAGACGTGACGGAGCGGTCCACCGGCGAGCTTCGCGCTCAGCGTCTTCTCGCTCTTCTTGACCTCGAGCTCCTGCGCGGCGCGGCGGACGAGTGAAGGATCGAGGCCCGCTTCCTTCGCGATCGCTTCGATCTCTTCGATGCCGAGCGTAGGGCGCTCGAGCTGCTTCTTTCGCTCGAGGCTCGAGGTGCGCTGCAGGATCTCCTGCACTTCGTCAGAGCCGTACTGGCGCGGCGGCTGCGTGCGCTGTTGAGACATGGGCGGAGTCTATCCGCCCTGGCTTCAACTCCCCGGAGTGAAGATGAACGGGAGCCGCGCGGGCACGTCGTCTTCAGGCGCGAAGGGGAGCACCCAGCCGCGCATCATCCCCGAGATGCACTGCTCCACCGCCGAGCTGTGGAGCGTGTCTTGATCGAAGCCCACCTCGCCGATGCGGCCGCGCGGCGTGATGGTGAACATGATCTCCAGGTGGCCCTTGAGCGTCGGAGTGCGCTTGAGCTGTCGCTCGTAGCAGCTCTGGATCGCCGGCTTGCGCGAGTTGAGCCACTTCGCGAGCTCCTTCGCATCGATGTCGGGCGTGTCGATCACGAGCTTCTCGCTCTTCACCTCGGGAGGCGTGCCGGGCTTGCGTGGACCGGTCTCGGTGAGCTCGACGCGCTTCACTCCGGGAGTGCCGATGGGGAGATCGATGTCTTGCATGTCGCCCGTGTCCTCGCCCTTGCGCCGCGCGTTGGTCGCGTCTTCGACCGAGGCGACCTTCACGCCGTCAGCGCCGACTTCGCGCATCGCCTTCGCCACGTCGCCCACGTTGGCGGTCATCACGTCGCCGAACGCTCCGTCTTCGCCGACCGCGCCGATCACCGCGAGCATGCCCATCTTCCTGAGCTGCTTCTTGAGCGCGTCACCACTCGGCCGTGCAGCGACCTTCGGAGTGTTGGTGCCCTCACTCGGCTTCGGAGGCGTCGCCTTCGGCGTGTCGGTGGCGACCGGAGTCTTCTCGGGCGCCTTCGCCACTTCGGGTGGCTTGTTCGGCTTCGGAAGCGGCAGCAACGCACGCGCGAAACGATCGGGAACGAACTCCTCGATGGAGAGATCGCGCTCTTCGGGCAGCGGCTGGCTCGAGAGGTAGCCCACGCCAGCGAAGTGCGCGGCGAGCGACACACCGAGGACCAGGAGAAAGCCGCGATCGAGCTGCGCGACGAGGCCCTTCGCTCCCTTGGGAAGTGGTGCGGGCGCGTGGCGTTTCGGCGGCTCGACGAACTGAAAGAGGAGCGAGACCTCTCCGATCGACACGCGGCCCTTCGCGTCGTCGGGGAGCGGGAGTGCGAGCTGCTTTCCCTTCTGGGAAGCCTTGTCGACGTACTTGTAGAGCGGCGCTTCGGCGCCCGAGACGGTGAGGCGGCCCTCGGTGTTGGCGTCGAAGAGAAGCGCGGTGCCGTGCTTGCTGATGTCGAACACCGTCGTGGTGACGGGGACCTCGGCCATGGGCACGAGGAAGGTGCTCTTCTCGCTGGTGCCGACGGTGATCTTCGCGCGGTCGGTGAAGGTGCGATCTTCGACGATGCGCCCGTGCTGAATGAGCGCCACCCTGAGTGCTCGACTGGTCCCCATGCCCCTCCGACACCAGGGGCGGAATCAGGTTCCCGAATCAACGATCCCAGAGGGTGATGGTGCGCAGACGTGTGACCCAGGCCGGGGGAAGCGGGGCGCGGTGGAGGAGGAAGTCACCACCACCCAAATGATCCTCCGAGATGAAGCGGATCTCGTTGGCGATCAGATCGAGCTCCATCAACCCGAAGTTCAAGGTGGTGGGGAGCGCACCGAATCGCGAGACCACCTGCCGATACGCGTCCCAGCGGTCCTCGATGGTGTTCGTGGTCCAAACGAGATCGTGCGGACGGAACGTCGCCTCCGCCAGCGTGAGCGCATCGGTGCGGGTGGTGAAGTGAGGCTCGTTCATCGGGCTCGTTTCTAGTTCGATGGGGCGATGGCGGTCGTGCACTTGCGCTCATGACGACCCCCGTCGATTATCGACGCGATGCCCGGTCCCCGCCTCTGGCTGCTGTGCTCCGTCGCGCTGGTCGCAGCGTGCGGCAAGCCCGCGGCGCAGGAGTGCGAGCCAGGGAAGATGTACACCTGCTACTCCGGACCCGCGGGTACCGAAGGCGTCGGCGTCTGCCGCGGCGGCTCGGCGCTCTGCATGGCCGCGGGGAAGCTGGGCGTCTGCGAGGGTGAGCTGGTCCCCTCGAACGAGCTCTGCGACGGCGACGACAACAACTGCGACGGGAAGACCGACGAAGGTGTGACGAACGCGTGCGGTGGTTGCACGATCCTCGATCATCAGCCGGGTGACCCCTGCGATCCCTGCGGCACCTACTCGTGCGCGGGTCGAGAAGTGATCAGCTGCAGCGGTGGGCGGCTCAACAACTGCGGTCAGTGCAACGTGCCCGACGTGACGGGTTTGAACGCTGCGTGCGTGGGCTCGAATGGATGCAGCGGGACGAATGGGTGTCCTGATGCGGGGACGACTCCGGTCTGCAACGCGGCGGCGAAGAACAACTGCGGCGTGTGCGGCGCCGCGACGGTTCCTGGCCTCGGAGACATGTGCACCACCGGTGGATGTGCGGGGACGCTCTCGTGCAATCAGGCCGGGCTCGGTTCGGTGTGCGGAGGTCCTTCGCGCAACAACTGCAACGCGTGCGGCTTGCCGAACGTGACCGGGCTTGGGGCGCGCTGCACGCTCGCGGGCCCGGGTTGCGGAATCCAGGGCTGCAACGCCGCGGGTGACGGCGTGGAGTGCGTGGCGAGCCAGGTGGATCCCGACGCCGACGGCGTGGCGGATCCGTGCGACACCTGTCCTTCGCTCGCGAATCCCGTGCAGACCGACAGCGACGGCGATGGGCTCGGTGACGCTTGCGACAACTGCACGATGGCGACGAACGTCATGCAGACGGACACCGATCGCGATGGCCGCGGTGATGCGTGCGACAACTGTCCGAACGCGGCGAATCCTTCGCAGTCCGACTCGGACAACGACGGGCTCGGCGACGCGTGCGACAACGACTCGGACAACGACGGCGCGCCGAACTCGACGGACAACTGCCCACTCGTCGCGAACGCGAATCAGCTCGATGGTGACGGAGATGGGAAGGGCGACGCGTGCGACAACTGCGCGATGGTCGCGAACGCTTCGCAGGTGGACGGTGATGGAGATGGCCGCGGTGATGCGTGTGACAACTGTGCGCTGGTCGCGAACGCGGGTCAGGCCGATGGTGACGCGGATGGTCGTGGAGACGTCTGCGACAACTGCGTGACCGTCTCGAACACCGCGCAGAGCAACGATGACAGCGATGCGTTCGGCAACGCGTGCGACGACTGTCCGACCGTCTCGAGCACCAATCAGACCGACTTCGACTCGGACGGGCGGGGCGACGTCTGCGACTTGTTGATCTCCGAAATCGCCGCCGCGGGAGGGGGCGGCTCCGACGACGAGTTCGTGGAGATCTACAACCCTTCCTCGCAGGCGGTGTCGTTGGCCGGTTGGGTGCTGCAATACCGCGCGGCGACGGGCGCGAGCTGGTCGGCGGCGACGTTGCTGCCCGCCGGTGCCTCGATTCCTGCGCGCGGCTTCTACCTGGTGACTTCGAACACGATCACCGGCGGCTACAGCGGCACCGTGATGCCCGACTTCATCGCGCGCGGGTCGACCGGAGCGGCGAAGTTTCTCGGCTTCGCGGCGGTAGGCGGCAACGTGCGGCTCGGGTTGCCCGGTGCGACGAATGGATTGCAGAACACCGATCCGTTGATCAGCGACACGGTCGCGTACGGCACGGGTGTGTACGGTGAAGGCTCGGCAGCTTCCGTCGGTGCGTGGGGCTCGGGTCCGTACTTCAGCGCGTCGATCGAGCGGAAGGCGTCGGCGACCTCGACGTCCGCGACGATGTCCGGCTCCGAGGCGAGCGCCGGCAACGGTTACGACAGCAACGTGAACTCGGCTGATTGGGTGACGCGCGCGGCGCGGGATCCGCAGAACGCGAGCTCCAGCCCCGAACCCTGAACTTCTTCTCAGGGCCCGTATCTTCCGGGGTCTCTCGCCGGTCTATGCGGGTATGAGCAAGAGAATGGAAGTCGTCTCGCGCGACGGCACGAGGATCGGCGTCAGCCGGGTGGGTAGCGGCCGGCCCCTGGTCTTCGTGGATGGCGCATTCTGCTATCGCCAGAACGGGCCCTCGGCCGGGCTCGCGCGTGCGCTGGCGCCGCACTTCACGGTCTTCACCTACGACCGCCGAGGGCGCGGGGAGAGCACCGACACCGGCCCGTACTCCATCGAGCGTGAGATCGAAGATCTGAAGGCGGTGGTGGCCGAGGCGGGCGAGGGCGTCGTTCTCGCAGGGCTCTCGTCGGGCGCAGCGCTGGCGCTTCAAGCCGTGGCGAGCGGCCTCCGCGCCGAGAGGCTGTGTCTCTACGATCCACCCTACGTGTCGCGCCCGCTCGACGACGAGAAGCGGCGGCTCGAGCAGCTCGTCGCCGTGGGAGATCGGCGGGGCGCCGCGAAGTTGTTCCTCGCCGAGATCGTGCGCGTACCCCGTTTCTTCCTCGCGGTGATGCCACTCCTGATGCGGGGCACGTGGAGGAACAATGAATCGGTGGCGCTCACGCTGCCGTACGATCTCGCGCTCCTCGCGGACGTTTCGGTGCTGCAGGCGCGGGCCGCGGCGATCGCCGTGCCCACCCTCGTTGCCGCTGGAGCGAAGAGCTCACCTGAACTGCGCGAGGCCGCGGAGCGTGTCGCGCGTGCGCTGCCGAACACCACGCTGCGCCTGCTCCCCGGAGTGGGCCACGATGTTCCGCCAGCCGCGCTCGCCCAGGTCCTGATCGAGTTTGCCGCTGGCGCGAAGGAGGCCGCATGAGCTCTCCCTCCGAGGTCGCAGCTTCGGTGAGAGCGTCGTGGCGCGCCTTCCTCTCGACGTGCGAACCACTTCGCGGCGACCTGTTTCGCTACTGCCGCCACCTCACTCGCAGCCCGTGGGACGCGGAAGACCTGGTGCAAGACACGCTCGCGCGCGCCTTCGCCACGCTCGCCAACTTGCCCGAAGGCTTCCCGAACCCGCGCGCGTGGCTCTTTCGGGTCGCTTCCAACTTGTGGATCAACCGCCTCGCGCACGAGGGGAAAGCGCGCGACGCCGAGCCTCGGGAGTTGGCAGTGAACTCCGAGCCGCGAGGTCCGCGCGAGGCCGCGGGCACGTTGATCGCGCAGCTCTCGCCACAAGAGCGTGCCGCAGTGGTGCTGAAGGACGTGTTCGATCTCTCGCTGCTCGAGATCGCCGAGGCCTTGTCCACCACCCCGGGAGCGATCAAGGCCGCGCTGCATCGGGGGCGCGGCAAGCTGGTTGAGCCGCCGCAGGACGAGTTGCCGCTGCCCGCCCGGCCGGTGCTCGATGCGTTCTGCGGAGCGATGAACGCCGGAGACCTCGACGCGCTCACGGCGCTCCTCCTGGACACCGCCATCGTCGAGACCCCGGGCGTGAGGATCGACTCTGGAGCCGAGGCCGCGCGGAGCGGCACGTTGCATGGGCTGGTGCTGGGCTGCGCCGATGGGCCTCGAGGAGTCTCCGTGCCACGCGCTGAGCTGAGATCGCATCGCGGGGAGCCGGTGATCCTCTGCTGGCGGTCGAGCGGGGGCGGTCGCGAGGAGGTCTACGAGCTCCTTCGCCTCGAACTCGAGGGCGACCGGGTGGCGCACGTGCGTGTCTACTTCCACGCGCCAGAGCTGGTCGCCGAGGTGTGTGAAGAACTCCAGGTCCCGTATCGACCGCAGCTCTACGCCTGAAGGAAGGTGGGCCTGCTGCTGCAAGCACGACATTGGCTCCGTAATGGCCTTCGTCCCTCAAGGTTTGTGTGGGCCCTCTTGAGCCCAACGCGCCACTCATCGAGAACGTGTTCATGCGGTCGCTTCTCGTCGTCCTTCTCTTCGTCTCCTGCACGCCTCCGCCTCCTGTCGAGGCGCCGAAGAGCGACCACACCGCGCTCTTCAATCCCGAGGGCCGCTTCTACGAAGCACCATTCCCTGCTCCGTGGCGGGCGCGAGCGGATGGAACGATCGACCTCAGCGGCTTCAACACGCGCACCAACCAGCTCGCGCAGCGGTACGTCGCGATGCTCGGCGAACACGGTGAAGGCTGGGGTCGGAACTCCGGCTTCTGGTTTCCCGCACCGCGGCCGTCGTGCAGCACGCCGCGCGGCCGGGACGTGATGGGCACTTCGTCGTGTTCGATGAGCCGTCCGTGCGGCAGCAGTACGGGTGCTTCTTCGAGACCGCCATCCGTCTCGGTGCACCTCGCGTCGTCGCCCCTGCCGCAAACGCCGACGATCCCTGCGGCCTCTGACTCCCTCTCCCTGCGATAGCGGGGAGAGGGGCAGGGGAGAGGGGCGTACTTCGGATAAGAACGTCGAAGATGTCCCTCGAGCTCCGCAGTGACCGCTTGCGACTCTTCGACGCAGTAGTCCGCCACGGTGGCTTCTCAGCCGCGGCGCGAGCGCTCGACGTCACTCAGTCTTCCGTGAGCCAGAACCTCGCTGCGCTCGAGGCGGACGTGGGACAGCCGCTCTTCGATCGCACGAGTCGCAAGCTGCGCCTCACTGAGGCGGGCTTCGTGCTGCACGCGCACGCTCGCGGAGTTCTCGATTCCCTCGAGCAGGCGAGCGCGGCACTTCAGCGCCTCGAGCTCGTAGTGACCGGCCGACTCGCGCTCGGGGCGACGGACACGTTCGCGACGCACCTTCTCCCTCCGGTCTTCGCTGCGTTTCGCAAAGAGCATCCCGGCGTCGAGCTCCACCTCGACAACAGAACGTCTCCCGCGATCGCTGAGAAGGTCGCCGCGCGCGAGTTGGATCTCGGCGTCGTCTCCCTTCCGCTCCCGCGTGGATCGGCTGGGGTCGAGGCGCTCACCCAAGTTCCGCTCACGGCTCAGCGCGACGTCGTGATCGTTCCGCGCGGACATGAGCTCGCGACCAGGAAGAACGCGAAGCTCTCTGACGTGGCGAAGTTTCCGCTCGTGCTTCTCGACAGCACCACTGCTTCACGCGCGTGGCTCGAGCGGCACTTTGGACTGGCGAAGCTTCGCCCGAGAATTGCGATGGAGATGAGCTCGCTCGAAGTGCTCAAGCGGCTCGTGGAGCTCGACTTCGGGATCTCCGTCGTGCCTGAGCTCTCCGTCAGTGACGAGGTGAAAGCGAAGCGGCTCGTGGCGTTGCCTCTCGCTGGTGCCGAGCGGCGAATGGTTGGTCTGCTGCTTCCGAAGGTGCCGACACGTGCGGCGAGCGCATTCGCCGAGTTGGCGAGACGCCTCGTCGCGAAGTGAGCCCCTCACCCCGACCCTCTCCCCGCTTCGCAAGGAGAGGGAGACACATTCACTGAGTCACGTAGATGCCGGCCACGCACATCTCATCCTGAGTGCGCGCCCCCCAATTTCGATCGCGAGGCACCACGCGCTGCCCATTGATGATCGGCTGATTCGCCGCCGTGTTGTCCCACGTGCACGACACGTCGAGCTCATCACCGGGATTGATCACGATCGGCTCTCTCAACGTGTACGCGAGCTGCCAGTGGAAATCCCATTTCGGAATATCCACCGCGCAGGTCGTGCTCCCGTCGGCCCGCTTGATCTTCAAGCTCGCCGCCTGCCCCAGCTGATGCAGGTGCATGGTGGTCGCGTAGAGCTTCAGCGGCCGCCCATCGACGAAGTTCTGGTTGATGATCGACGAGAACATCGTGGGATCGATGATGAACTGATGCGTGACGTCCTTCTGATTCGCCGGAATCGTCATCGTGCGCTGCGAGATCCACGAGGGGTCACTCACCGCCTGCACACCCGCCTGGCGCTTCACGCGATCCTCGAGCCGCAGATCGAGCGTCGAGAGGTCGGGACCGATCTCTCCACTCAGGGTGTTGTAGTGAACCTGGATGTAGATCTTCGCGCCCACCGGCACGCGCAGGCCCGTGTCCACCGGGAAGTCGACGCCGCGATTGCCGGGCACGTAGGTGCCGATCCAGCCGCCCTCTTGCCCAATCGGAATGTCGTAACACTCCCAACCCGGACCCGGCTCTGCGTCATCGCGCGCCTGCCACTCGGGCACGTGACTCGGATTGAGGAAGAAGATGTCGGCGTGGTGCACCATCGCCTTGATGCCCGGGCGCAGCTCGTAGCCCGTGATGTACTTCGGCGCGTCGAACGGCCAATCGATCAAGAAGCAGCGGTACTCGTCGGGTGACTTGGTCGGAGTGAACGCCTCCTTCATCGGCAGCGAGAGATCGACGCGCGTGAGCCGATCAGGAGCACCCGGCAGTGACGCGAAGTCTTTCGCCTCACCTTCCAGCGATCCTTCCGCGATCCACTTCTCGATCACTGCCTTCTGATCTGCGCTGAGCGCCTGCGTGGGCGAATAGTCCGCACAGCTCATGTCACCCGGAAACGGCGGCATGCGTCCGCTGCGAATCGCGTCGAGCGCCAGCGGCTCACGTTCCTTCCAATCAGCCAGCGTCTTCAGCTCGAAGGGCGCGACGCCATCCGCGACGTGGCAGGTGGCGCACTTGCGCTCGATGATCGGCGCCACGTCTTTGTGCCACGTGGTGACCTCAGGCGCAGGAGGCGGGGTGCAGGCCACCAGGCACAGCGACATCGCCAGGCTGATCCGGATCATGCGGCGCACCCTCGGCGAGGCGCCGGAAGTTTTCAAGACCGATCGGTCACTTTTGGTGAGGTGCCCTGAATTCTTCCCGGGGCTTGGCGCACTCAGTCGCATGGTCCGAACGCTCCTTTTCCGATTTTGGCGGGGTAGCGTGTCTGTTCCTGCTCATCACGGTTGCTCCCCAAGAACGGCGCATTTCCGCACCGGAGGTCGCGTGTCGCAACTCCCCTTGAAGTGTTTGGCTCTGTTGACGCTGGTCGCGTCAGCAGCGTGGGCCAAGCCACCAGCCCCCGCGGCCTTCTGCGCGAAATATCCAACCTCGCAGCAGTGCAACGGCACCTTGCCGGCGTGCACCTTCTGTCACGTGGCCGCTCCGCAACGGAACGCCTACGGAGCCGCGATCGAAGCCGCGTTGCTCCCCGGCGCGCCGCGCCCGCTCTCCGACAACGACTTCACGATGGGTCTCGCTGCTGCGCTCTCCGCGGTCGAAGCGGCAGACGCCGATGGCGACAACGTGAGCAACCTGGTCGAGATCACCCGCGGCACGTTGCCCGCTGATCCGAACAGCTTCCCCAACGACATCCCCTGCGCCGGCGGAACGAACCCGCAGTACAAGGTCTGCAACTACGACCTGAAGTACACGTACCGGAAGCTGCTGCTCGACTTCTGCGGCTTCTCTCCGACGTACGGAATGATCAGGACGTTCGAGGGCCTCGCCACCGACGATCTGAAGCGCGCGTTCCTCGACTCCGAGCTCGACCGCTGCCTCGCCGCCGACTTCTGGCGCGGGAAGAACGGCGTGCTGTGGAAGATGGCGCACCCGAAGATCCGCCCGGTCGGTTCGCTCAAGTCGGGTGAAGACCAGGGCCAGATTCCGCTCGCCGACTACTACGACGACTACGCGCTCTTCACGTACGCGCACACCGACGACAACGACGTGCGCAGCGTGCTCACCGCGGACTTCTTCGTCACCCGCACCGGCAGCAACCCCACGGTCTACGCGCAGGTCGCGAACAAGAGCACGCAGGCCGTCGACCAGGCGCACCGCGCGGGCAACATGACCAGCTCGTGGACCCTGGTGTACTTCGTGATGTTCACCGCGCTCCCGCGCAACGCCGCGTCGCAGATGTATCGCGCGTATCTCGGCCTCGACATCGCCAAGCAAGAAGGTCTCTACAGCGTCAGCACCGAGCCCAGGGACTTCGACGCGAAGGGCGTGCAGGCCGCCGCGTGCGCCGCGTGTCACGCCACGCTCGATCCGCTCTCGTACCCGTACCGCAACTACAACGGCCTCTCGGGTCCGCAGAGTCAGTTCGCGCGCTACGTGCCGAACCGCATGGAGGCGTTCTTCTCCAACCAGGCTCCGATGATCACGATGACTCCGGAGAGCGGCGTCATCTTCAACCAGCCGGTGAGCTCGCTCACGCAGTGGGCGCAGGTCGCGGCGAACTCCGACGAGTTCCTCCGCGCGACGGTGACGGATTACTGGAAGCTCCTGCTGGGCCACGCGCCCACCGCCGAGGAGAACGCCGAGTTCGTGGCCCTCTGGCGCGACTTGAAGGCGACTCACAACTACCGGGTGAAGCCGATGCTCCACCAGCTGATCCGGACGGAGGCCTACGGTGCGCCTTGAAAACTGCATTCTCGCAGCAGCAGTGATCGCGCTCAGCGGCTGTCCCGCGCAGATCAATCCTGGAGACGGCGGCACGGGCGGCGGCTCTGGCGGCGGCATCGCGCAGGGCGGCGGCTCGGGTGGCGGCTCTGGCGGTGGGGCTGGCGGCGGAACGGGCGGAGGCTCCGAATACGCGCGCTCTGCCAAGGGCAACCTCCGCTTCAAGGGCAACGAGCGGCTCACCTTCGATTACTCGGTGGCGCTCGGCATTCCCTTCGATCAGCTCTGCAACGAGCTCGGCCAGTACCCCTGCACCTTCACCGTGCACCCCGTCGCGCTCGGCGGCGTGGATCCGTACGGCAAGGGCCTCTTCGAAGGCGCGCACGTCACGGGTTCCACCACCGCGATCGTCGTGGAGCGCGTGGCGCTCGCCGCGTGCGTGAAGCGCGT
>CBIHPJ010000174.1:0-13384 GCA_966211295.1 uncultured Myxococcales bacterium
CATTGAGGACCCAGGTGAAGCTGTCGGAGTAGCCATCGTCCAGGACACTGGTTCCGTCTGGCAGCACGCGCATGCGCGGCTCGATGACGACCTTGCCGTCGACCACTCGCACTTCGGTGTCTGCCACGAAGACGGTGAGCAGCTCAGTCTTGCCCGCCACGAGGTTGGACAGCTGGGCCCTGAACGCTGAGTCCGTCGGAGCCGGGACATCGCGGCCGCGGCTTCCCGTGGTGGTCACGAGCCGGCCTTCGAAAGACTGCTCGCCAAGGAACCAACGGCTGCGCATCGTGTCCGAGATGTCCTCGTCGTCGACGCGGAGAGTGAAGCTCTCGTTCAGGCACGAAGTCCCGTTGAAGAATTGCAGGCTCGGCCCAGGCGGGTTGACGCTCAGGATCTTCACGGGAGCGTTGCGTTTGGGAGGGAGCTCGGGGAACACCTGATCGTCCTGTGGAAAGAGGCACCCCGTCATCGAGGCGCACACCGCCCAGAGCAACAACCCGGCCATGGCAGGCCTGCCCCTCGAGCTCAGTGATTGTGCGCCCTTAGCCATTGTCACGCCTCTTCGTACTCTGTCTCCGATGCCAGACTTCCTTCTGCGCGCTCGCCCTCCAGTTTTTCCAGATGCCGGAAGATGGTCCGCGGGTCGACCCCCAGATCCTTGGCGGTCTTGGTGCGGTTACCGTTGTTCCGTTCGAGAACCTCGTTGATGTACCGCTTCTGGAACTCTTCCTTGGCCTGCGCCAGCGCGAGGATCGGCGGAAGATTCTCGGGCCGCAAATCGAGGTCCTCAGGCCCAAGCAGTGGCTTGTCGCAGAGCACCACGGCCTTCTTGATGCGGTTCTCCAGCTCGCGAATGTTGCCGGGCCAGTTGTACTTCTTCATCGCGACGATGCTGGCCGGGGTGAAGCCGCGCGCCTTGCTGTCGAACTCCTTCGAGTAGCGATTCAAGAAGAACTTCGCGAGCACGGTGATGTCATCGCCACGATCGCGCAGCGGAGGCAGCTTCAGCGTCACCACGTTGATGCGGAAGTAGAGGTCTTCGCGGAAGGCGCCCTTGCGCGTTTCTTCCTCGAGGTTCTTGTTGGTCGCCGCGACCACGCGAATGTCGACGGGCTCGGGGCGGTTGTCGCCGACCTTGTAGACGACCTTCTCCTGCAGGGCGCGCAGCAGCTTTACCTGCAGCTGCAAGGGCATCTCTCCGATTTCGTCGAGGAAGAGGGTGCCGCTGATCGCCGCCTGGAACTTGCCCATCTTGGTGGCGACCGCGCCGGTGAACGCGCCCTTCACGTGACCGAAGAGCTCACTCTCGAGCAGGTTCTCGGGGATGGCGCCGCAGTTGATCGAGACGAACGGGCCCTTGTTACGAGGGCTATGGCGGTGGAGCTCTTTCGCGATCAGCTCCTTGCCGGTGCCGGTCTCGCCGATCACCAGCACCGAGATGTCCGTGGGCGCGATCTTGTCGATGCGCTTGTAGACGTCCTTCATGCCCTGGCAGGCACCGACGATGTCGCCGTAGGTCTGCTCCTCGAGGCGCGTCTTGAGCGTGGTGTTCTCGAGCTTGAGCTCGTTCACCAAGAGCGCGTTCTGCACCAGCAGCGACGCCTGCGCCGAGAAGATCGTGAGCGTGTCGAGCGCCTTCTGATCGAACCGGTTCACCAGGCGATCGTTGCCCAGATAGATCAACCCGAACAATTCCCCCTTCATCATCAGGGGTGCGCACATCACTGACAGTAGCTTCAGGTTCACCACCGACTCGCTGCTGTTGAACTCGGGGTCGTCGAGGGCGTCAGCGATGATCAGCGCCTTCTGCTGCTTCACCACCTTGTTCACGATGGAGTCCGACACGCGCTCCAGCGCGTCTTCGATGGTCTCGCGCTGCACGTTGCGGGCGACCTTCACGCGGAGCTGGTTGCTCTCCATGAGAATGAGGAAGCCCTTGTCAGCGCGGGTGACCTCGATGCACTCGTCCATCAACGATTCGAGCAGGCGATCGATGTCGGTGCTGGAGAGCAGGCGCTCGGAGAACGAGGTGAGGCGTCGCAGCGCTGAGAGCTCGCGGCCGGGAACGCCGGGCTGCTCCTGCGTGGACGCGTCGGGATCCTTCGAGTCTCCGCGGGAGAAGCGAGTAGCGAGGGCGGGCTGAGCCATCGGCGCTTCGGCGGAGGAGAAGGTGAGCTCGGTGTCGCCGACCTTCACCACGTCGTTGGCCTTGAGCTCGGCCTCGTCGGTCGACTTGCCGTTGACGTGGAACTTCGTCTCGCCGCCGACCTTGTACGAGATGCCGTCGAACATGATGGCGAAGGCCGTCTCCGGCACGCGCGAGTCTTCGAGGACGATGTCGTTGTCGGCGCCCTTGCCCAGGCTGGTGATGCGCTTGAGCAGCGTCACCGAGCGGGTCTTTCCGTCTGGGGTCTTGATGGTGAGGCTGGGCATGGTGCTCCTTAGAATCCGATTTCTCTAGAAACCGATCGTGACTCCGGCGCCGAGGCCGCCGTTGGTCGGGAAAATGCGAAGTCGTGCGGTGGGCGCCTTGGGCGCGGAGTTGATGGGCACCTTCTTCTCGGTGATCACTTCCTCCTGGTGATGCCAGATGGCGTCACCAACGCCGATCGCCCACAGTGCGTAGAAGGCGATGCCGGTGCCGTACTTGAGGCCCGTCCACACGTCGCGCTCGGTGTGGCGCGACTCGGGGATCTGGCGGACCGTCACGCTGAAGACGCCGTTTTGATCCTTCGTGGTGAGGCGGTCTGTCCAGGTGTACGTGATGTCCGCGAAGAGCGACTCGATCGCGAAGAACGAGACGATGCTCAAGACTGCCATCAGCGCTTCTGAGGCAGCGAACGCCGCGCCCCAGCCCGGGCGATCTTGCTGAAACTGTCCCGCGCCGAAGGGGATGAAGTTCACCAACATCGAGCGCTTTTCGATGGTGCGCACCGTGATCTCGCCGTTGAGGAGATCAACCTTTCGCTTTCGTTCCTCCTGCTCGAGGCGAAGCTTCTCTGCCTCGGCCTTGGCGCGCCGGTCCTGCTCGATGCGAAGGGCGATCTGCTGGCGCACGAGATCGAGCGCGCTCGCGTTCTCCTTGCGCACCTGCTCGAAGACCTTGATCGCCGCGGGAGGCACGGCGAACGGATCGAGAATGTGATCGGGATTCACGCGCAGCAGCTGGAGGAACGCCGCCTGCGCCCCCTTGGTGTCACCGAGGTTGAAGGCGGAGAGCGCTGAGATCTCGAACAGCCGCACGCGCTGCGGATCGGAGAAATTAGCGAGCCCGACGGACTCGTTCGCGCGCTTCGCGGCGTCGGCGTACTTCCCCGCGTCGTAGAGCGACTGAATGATCTCCATCTCGCGCTCGGGCACCACCTGCGCGAACGCAGGCATCGCCGCCACGATGAGGATCAGCGCCAGCCTCTTCATGGCGCGTTCCTGTCGATGACCTGCGGTCGACCCGGCACCGCGTACTTCACGCCCCTGTCCACGATCTCGCCGCCCACGCTCACCGTGTACTCGATCTTGTGCCGCATCTCCGGATTGCCGGAGGGCGGGGTGGAGAGCCGGAAGGGCGTGAGCTGCGACTCCTTCACGGACTTCTCCTGCGGACCCACGCGCACCTTCGCATCGTCGGGCCAGCCCTGAAACGAGACCAGCGAGGGCTTCAAGGGCGCGACGAGGGGAATCTCTTCGCCCTTCTTGATCTCCATCGTCACGCTGCGGCCCTGCGTCTCACAGAGATCGCAGGTGACGGTGAAGCGATGCGATCCGGGGGAAAGCTTGAGCACGTGGCGCGCGAGCGCGTCGGTGCTGCGCGGCTGGTCGTCGACCTGCACGTAGCCGAAGGGGCGAACGATGAGCGCCACCTCGAGCTGCTCCGCGACCGGAGGCTTCGGCGGATTCACCTTCGCCGGGATCACCGGCTTCATCGCCACGCCCGCGTCAAGCACCTCGGAGATGCCCGCATCGATCGGCTCAGGAGACGCAACCTTCACCGGCTCGGGCAAGCGCGGCCACGCCACGCTCGCGAGCGAGACATCGGTCGGAGCCAACGGGAAGTGATGCACGAACGGAGTGGGGCGGAGCGCGACCCTGATGCCCTGCACCACGCTCATCGCCACGATGAACGAGAGACCGAAGCCCATCGCGAGCTTCTGCAGCCGCTTCACCCGCGCCTCGCGCTGCTTGCGAGCGCGCATCTGGCCGAGCAGCTCGTTCGCGCGGTTGTTCGACGGCTCGTGCGCGAGCACCTGGTTGAGCGCCGACATCGCCTTCGCTGACTTCTTCTCGGCGATCAGCTTCTCGGCCTGCGTGAGGAGCGCGGAGGTGATGCGGGGCGTGAGCTCCTTGCGGTAGCCGCGCGGCTCGAGGAAGAACTTCGCGAGCTCTTCGTGGGGACGCGTCAGTCCAACCGTGGCGAGATACTCCGCGAGCGCGTCTCGCAGCTTGCCCGCGCTGGGGAAACGGCTGCTCGGCTGACGCTGCAGACAGTTGCCGATGATCTCCGCGAGCTCGTCGGACACCGTGGGCACCACCTGCCGCGGGTCGTCGTACACGCAGTCGAGGATCCGCTTGAGGGTGGCGGTGGTGTTCGGCGCGATGAACGGCAGCTTCCCGGTCGCGAAGAGGTACAGCATGGTGCCGAGCGAGAACACGTCGGCCTCGGCGCCGGCCTCTTCGCCTTCGATGATCTCCGGAGCCATGTGCGCGGGGCTGCCCACCAGCGCGCCGGTCATCGTCATCTTCTCGTCGCGGTCGAGGATCTTCGCGATGCCGAAGTCCATCAGCTTCAGCACGCCGTCTTCGCGCACCATCACGTTCTCAGGCTTGAGATCGCGGTGGAGAATTCCCGCTTCGTGCGCGTGCGCGAGGGCAGACGCCAGCTCGTGCACCACCATCGCGGCCACTTCCGGAGGCTGCAGCGCTTCGTCGGTGATGAACTGCCGCAGCGTCTGCCCGCGGATGTACTCGGTGACGAGGAACGCCTCGGCCGCCGCTTCACCCGAGTAGTCGAACACCTCGAGGATGTTCGGGTGATGGAGCCGCGCGACCGCCTTCGCTTCTCGCTCGAGCCGCTTGCGAGACTCCACGCGGCCGGCGAGGTGAGGGTGCAGCACTTTGACCGCGACCTCGCGATCCAAAGTCGTGTCGAGCCCCTTGTAGACGACACTCATCCCGCCCTGGCCGAGCTGCTCCAGGATCCGGTATCGCCCGATGTGGCGGCCGACGAGTGACATTGCGTTTGGGGCTCAGACTCCGAAAGAGATGCCGATTGATTTGGCGAGGCGCACCTTGTCGCCCTGCGGGTCGACCTGGCGTTCCTTGCGCGACTCGGCGAGCGGAGAGAAGCCGAGCTTCCCGTCGCGCAGGCAAACCATGTGGTCCCACTTCCCGTCGCGCACGAGGTCCAGCACCATTGCGCCGTACATGGTGGCCAGCACGCGATCCATCGGGCTCGGAGAGCCGCCGCGCTGCAGGTGACCGAGCACCGTGACGCGAATCTCCGCTTCGAGGTGAGGCGCGAGGAGATCGGCGAGCACCTTTCCAGAGCCACCGAGCCGCACCACGCCGCGCCCGGGGATCTCGTCGGCCTTCTGCTGCACCGCCTGGTGGCCGCCCTTCGGGTACGCGCCCTCGGAGATCGCGACGATCGCGAACTTCTTCTTCGACTCGTAGATCTCCTGGAGCTGGGCGACCATCTTGTCGACGTCGTACGGAATCTCGGGGATCAGGATGAAGTCGGCTCCGCCCGAGATGCCTCCCTCGAGCGTGAGGAAGCCGGCATTGCGACCCATGATCTCGACGATCATCACGCGCTGATGCGCTTCAGCCGTGGAGTGCAGCCGATCGATCGCCTCGGAGATCACGTTCACCGCGGTGTCGAACCCGAAGGTCTGATCCGTGCCCGAGAGATCGTTGTCGATGGTCTTCGGGCACGCGACGATCTTCACCCCGCGCTCCGCGAGCTTGTGCGCCATCGTGAGCGTGCCGTCGCCGCCGATGCAGACGAGACCGTCGAGCTTGAGCGCCTTGATGCGCTTGAGCACTACGTCGCTCATGTCCTTCGTGACTGATTGCCCGCCTTCTTTGACCACGTAGGCGAACGGGTCAGCCTTGTTCGACGTACCGAGGATCGTGCCGCCCTTCGGCAAGATTCCGCGGACCTCGGCGAGGCCGAGCGGCTGCGTCAGCTCGGGAAGAATCAGTCCCTCGTAGCCGTTCTGAATGCCGACGAACTCGTACCCAAGTTCGAGCACCCCGCGGCGCACGAGTCCGCGAAGCACGGCGTTCAGACCTGGGCAGTCACCGCCGCCCGTCAGTACTCCAAGTCGCATCTAAGCTCCGGCAATCGTGTCGGTGGGACACGGGAGCGTATGACAGCGGCGCCCGAAATCGCCAGCGCTTCCTGACTGCGTTGTCAGGGCCTCTGGCGGAATTGTCGGGGGGAGCTCAGCCGCCGCGTTTGCGCGTGTTGATGCGATCCAACAGGTGCTCGAGCGCGCCAGATTGATCAGTCGACGTCTTATTGGGCGCCGCGACCTGCGCGAGCTGGAAGAGCTCGGAGAGGCGCTCCTTCACCAGTTCCCAATCGGGCCGGTCCTTCAGGAGCGCTCGGTAGATCGCGATCGCTTCCTTGTACTTGCCCTTCGCAGCGAGCGCTTCGGCCTCGTGCATCGGCGTCTTGTGTTTGCCGGTGGGGTCGATTCCACCAAGCGGAACTGGGCGGCGCTCTGACGGATCGAGGTCCTCCTCGAGGCGAGCCAGCCGATCAGCGAGGGCCTGATCTTCGGGGAACGCGAGGCAGAGCCGCTCGAGAGCCGCGCGCGCTGCGGGGAGCTCGCCCCGGCGCACGTGTCGATCGATCTGGGTCTCGAGCGCGGCCCGCTCCGACGGCGTCATTCCGGCGCACGCCTAAAGCACAGCGATGGGCGGCGGTCACTCCCCCGAGAAGGACTCTGCGATCCCCATGACCTCGAAGGCGGCGGCGACCACTCTTCGCGGGCGCGGATCGAGCGCGCGCAGGGCTGCCAGTGGGTCATGAAACAACCAGTCCCATGTGAACCGCTTCGCGATCGTGCCCGTGAGCTCTTCCTCGCGGAAGCCGCCGCCAGGGCAGTCGTACGCCACGTGAAGCGTGCCCTCGAAGTCGCTGAAGCTCGAGCCGAGCTCTTTGGGGTGCTCGAGCCGATCGAAGAATCGTTCCTTCTCTGTCTCGCTCAGAGAGCGGTCTGGACGCACGCTGGTCAGATATTTCGCGGTGAGCGTTTCACCGTCGAGCCTGAGCGCGCCCCACATCGCTCCGTGGCCTCCAGCGATCGCCGAGCCCAGCACGACCGCTTCGGGCCTCGCACCGCCCGGGCAACGCAGCTTGAGCGCGGGTCGATTCATCCAATGCCAGAGCGAAGCGCCTCCGATGAGGATCGACGCAACCAACACGAACACCCCGGATCTTCCGTTGCGCCGCATCGAGCCTCACAACCCCTCAGCGAGCGCCTCATTCCTGCGTGTATGGTCTGGATCATGTGGAGCGCGGTCGTCCTCTTGCTGCTGAGCGCAGACGCGCAGCTGGGGCCCGTGCTGCGGCAAGACGGCTTCCAGGTGAAGCCACCCGCGGGCTTCCGCATGGCGCGCAGAGATTTGTTCCACGGCACGCAGGTGGGAACGATCACCGCGAACCCGTCGGCGTCGAGGTACCTCAGCGCGGCGCTGGTCGACGGGGAGGGTGAAGACGCGGCGTCGCTGTTGATCTCGATCGTCGAGGTCACGCTGTCGCTGGGCCCTTCCTCGCGCGATGAGCTCTCGACCGCCGTGGTGCGGCATCTGCGTGATGAATTGGGTCAGCCGTTTCAGCTCGAGCGCGCCGAGGTGATCAACGGGCGCGTCGAGGTGCTCGGCTCAGTTCGGCAGGGAAGTCAGCTGCGGCGGATCCTGGTGGCTGCGTGGCCGGGCGAATCTCGGCACGTGGTCGCGCTGTGCAGCGCCCCCTCGGGGAGATGGGAGGCGCTCGCGCCGATCCTCAGGGAGAGCTTCGATTCGATGAAGGTCGATCCGGTCACGTCGGCGCGGCCTCCCCAGCGACTGCTCTGGGCATTCGCTGCGTTGGTGGCTGCGCTGATGCTGATCTCGATCGGGTTGTGGCGGAGGAGGCAGGCCGCTCGCGCGGCCTCGAGCTGAGTCGAACTTCAGTTCGCGACGACGTTCACGGTCGAGGAGCCGAGCTCCTTGTCACCGCGCATCACCTTGATCGTCCACTTACCGACCTTGTTGAAGTTCTCACCGCGCCACCCACGGGTGCGGCCGAAGCCGACCACCGGGTTGTCGACGGTCTTGCGCACCTGGCCCTCGTGCAGGAACTGGATCGACACGTCCTCGTACTTGCCGTCCTTCGGGCAGAGCCACTGCAGCCACGCGAACACCGTGGTGCCCTTGGGAACCGAAGCGCCCACCGGCTCGACGCACTGGTACTGAGTCGGGCTGCCCTTGGTGGAGTCGACCTTCACGCAGGGAATCAGATCGAGGAGCGCCGGTCCGCGGTCCTTTCCGTTCTCCTGGTAGTCCAGGAACTTCTTGATGAGGTCGGCGCTGGGCGGAGGCTCGACCGGGCCGGCGGGCGCGGCAGGAGCGGTCCCAGCATCCTGGGCGAGAGCGAAGGTCGAGACGAACAGCGCAGCGGTGACGAAGGTGCGGCGAATCATTGGAGAGCCCCCAGAAGTGAACGGTCCAGACAAAGCGGGGGGAGAGTGCCCCAAGCGACCCCCGTGAGGAATGGATTTCGCAAGGAGCGGATGCTACTGGCCGCTCCTTCATGCCGTCTGAAAACGCGCACATCCGTAACTTCTCGATCATCGCCCACATCGACCACGGGAAGTCGACGCTGGCTGACCGCCTGCTCGAGAAGACAGGCACCGTCAACAAGCGGGATCAGCAAGCCCAGTTCCTCGACAACATGGACCTGGAGCGAGAGCGCGGGATCACCATCAAGGCGCAGACCGTGCGCATGAAGTACCGCGCCAAGGACGGCAAGGACTACATCCTCAACCTCATCGACACGCCCGGACACGTCGACTTCGCGTACGAGGTGAGCCGCTCGCTCGCTGCCTGCGAAGGCGCGCTGCTGGTGGTCGACGCCACCCAGGGCGTCGAGGCGCAGACCCTCGCGAACGTCTACATGGCGGTCGAGTCGAACCTCGAGATCATCCCCGTCATCAACAAGATCGATCTGCCCTCCGCGAACGTGGACGGCACTCGCATGGAGATCACCGACCTGATCGGCCTCGACGGCGACAAGGCCGTGCCGGTGTCCGCGAAGGAAGGCGTCAACATCGACCAGCTGCTCGAGGCGATCGTCACCACGGTGCCGCCGCCTTCGGGCTCGAAGGACAACCCCCTCAAGGCCCTGGTGTTCGACAGCTGGTACGACAACTACCGCGGCGTGGTGATGTTGATCCGCGTGGTCGAAGGCGAAGTGAAGGTCGGCCAGAAGATCAAGCTCTGGTCGAACAACAAGGAATTCGAAGTGCAGGAGCTCGGCGTGATCGCGCCGTACACCCAGGCGGTGAAGACGCTGATCGCGGGCGAAGTGGGCATCTTCGTCGCGAACGTGAAGGAGCTCGCGGACGCGAAGGTCGGCGACACCATCACCGACGCGGTGCGCCCCACCGAGACCCCGTTCCCCGGCTTCAAAGAGGTCAAGCCGATGGTCTTCTCGGGCATCTTCCCGATCGAGGCCGAGGACTACGACAGCCTGCGTGACGCGCTCACCAAGCTGCGCCTCAACGACTCCGCGTTCACGTGGGAGCCGGAGACCTCGACCGCGCTCGGCTTCGGCTTCCGCTGTGGTTACCTGGGGCTCCTCCACATGGAGATCGTCCAGGAGCGCCTCGAGCGCGAGTACAACCTGAACCTGATCTCGACCGCGCCCTCCGTGGTCTACAAGGTGTTCCCGCACGGCGGCGAGCCGATCACCATCGACAACCCCGCGAAGCTGCCCCCGGTTCAGAACATCGAGCACCTCGAAGAGCCGTACCTGATCGCCCACATTCACGTGCCCAACGAGCACCTCGGCGCGATCCTCGGGCTCTGCCAGGAACGCCGCGGAATTCAGAAGGCGATCGACTACCTCGGCACCTCCGGTACCCGCGTGCGCGTGACCTATGAAATGCCGCTGGCGGAAGTGGTGTTCGACTTCTTCGACAAGATGAAGTCGGTCAGCCGCGGCTACGCCTCACTCGATTACGAGATGGGGGGCTACAAAACCTCCGAGCTGGTGAAGGTGGACATTCTGATCAACGGCGAGATCGTCGATGCGCTCTCGATCATCGTGCACAAAGAGCGCGCGTATCAGCGCGGCCGCGAGGTCTGCGAGAAGCTCAAAGAAGTGATCCCCAAGCAGATGTTCGAGGTCGCCATTCAGGCCGCGATCGGCAGCCGGGTGATCAGCCGCGAGACCATCTCGGCGATGCGGAAGAACGTGCTCGCCAAGTGCTACGGCGGCGACATCTCGCGTAAGCGCAAGCTCCTCGAGAAGCAGAAAGAGGGCAAGAAGCGCATGAAGTCCGTGGGGAGCGTCGAGCTGCCCCAGGAGGCCTTCCTCGCGGTGCTGAAGTCGGAGAACTGACGTGGCCGCTGAGCAGAATGCAGCGGCGAAGCCCAGCGAGCCCTCTCTGGCTGAAGCAGTGCTGGGGAAGCTCTCGGTCGAAGATCAGAAGACACTGGCGAAGTGGCGCTGGCACGATCGGCTGGTCAGCCTCTGGGCGCCCGTCACCGTGCTCGCGCTGGTCTTCGTGGTCTACCTGACCATCGTCGAGAGCGTGGTCTGCACGTACCTCTGGCTGCAGCCGCTGATGCAGGGCCTCGGCCTCATCTGCTTCACGTGGTGGGCGGTGCTGGTGGTGATGCGCACGCCGATCGCGAAGAAGTGGAACGAGACCCGCGAGGCCCGCTACCGCGCCGAGGAGATCCTCGCCGAGGTCGAAATGCTCGCCAGCAAGGCGCGCAAGTCGCTCAAGGAAAAGCAGTGGGAGGAGATCGTCGCGGCCTCCGAGGCCACCGTGCGATCGTTCGGTCAGCCGCTCGACCAGGTGAAGGCCGCTTCGAAGGCGCTGGAGCAGGCGTACGACAAGCACCTCAAGTCCCATAAGCGGGGCTGGCTCGATCTGAGCGGAGGCTTCGTGCGCGCGCTGGTGATCGCCCTCAGCTTTCGCGCGATCCTGCTCGACCCCTTCAAGATCCCCTCGGGCTCGATGATCCCCACCCTGGAGATCGGCGATCAGATCTTCGTGAACAAGTTCATCTACGGCGTGCGCCTGCCGTTCACGAACTACGTGCCCTTCGTGATCGTTCGTCCCCCGAAGAAGGGTGACGTGATCGTGTTCAACAACCCGGTCAACCAGAGCGTCGACTACATCAAGCGCGTGGTGGGCACGCCCGGCGACACGCTGGAGTTCACGGAAGAGGGCCTGGTGGTGAACGGCACGCTGGTGCCGCGCGCGCTCGAGAACGCCGAGTACTCCTTCTGGGAGCACAACGAGGTTCAGGTCACCAGCTTCGACAGCTTCAAGTACTGGGTGAGCACCTGGCGGCAGAACGACTGGTACCAGACCGGCGAGGCGCTCTACCGCGAGTCCTTCGACGGGGTGCCGCACCTGATCCTCGACGAGACCGAGGCGCGGAAGCGCTCGCTCCAGCAGATGGAGACGCGCACGGTGAAGGTGCCCGAGGGCCATGTCTTCGTGATGGGCGACAACCGCAACCACTCGCTCGACAGCCGCTTCGGCCTCAACAACGTGAACGGCAGCCGAGCTCCTGAGTTCGTCCCCTTCGGTTCCATCAAGGGCAAGGCGACGGTGATCTGGTTCTCGCTCGCCCACGGCGGCTTCTTGAGCTCGTTCTTCGGCGGTACCGGCGTTCGCTACGATCGCTTCTTCACGCCGGTCACGATGTGTGGGAGCGAAGCTCCGCGGAAGTAACCGAAGTGCGTGACGACGTTGCTTGACGGTGCGCGGGCGGCATGGCTACTTCCGCCGCGTGCGTAAGAACGGTGAGACCAATCCCGCGACCTACCTGCTCGCAGTGGTCCTGATCGCGATCGGGTTCTACGTTTACCACGTGGCCCCGGTGTACTGGGGCAACCTCGAGGCCAAGGAAGCGGCGGCCGAGGCCTTCAACGTCTACCTCATGCAGGGCGAGCAGGTCGCCGTCGCCAACATTCTCGTTCGGCTCAACGCCAAGAACCCCGACGTCACGCACCTCGAGGTCAGCGAGGAGGGCGTCGAGAGCTGGAAGCCGGGCTACGGGCTCACCGAGGACAACGTGAAGATCGTGCTCGACGAGGGCTCGAAGAAGCTGTCGGTTCGCATCGAGTACGACCGCTACGTCGACTTCAAGCCGCTCAAGAAGCGAAAGAAGTTCCACCTGGTCGCCGAGAAGACCGGAACCTTCAGCAAGTGACTGCCTCGCGTCACCTGCTCGGCATCGAGGGCCTCGAAAGGGCCGAGCTCGAGCGACTGCTTTCCCGCGCGCACGAGTATCGCGAGGGGAGAGTGGGCGGCCGGCACCTCGTGGGCCGCGTCGTCGCCAACGTCTTCTACGAAGCGTCCACGCGCACCCGCTCGAGCTTCGAAGTGGCCGCGGCTGGGCTGGGTGCGCACGTGCTCAACTGGTCCGTCACGGGCTCGTCGGCATCGAAGGGCGAGACGCTGGTCGACACCGCGAAGAACATCGCGGCGCTCGGAGTGAGCATCATCGTGGTGCGCCATCAGCACAGCGGAGCGGCCGCGCTGGTGGCTCGCTCGGTGGGCTGCGCGGTGGTGAACGCGGGAGACGGACAGCACGAGCACCCCAGCCAGGCGCTCCTCGACGCGTACACGTTGTGGCGTCGCTGGGGAACGCTCGACGGCAAGCGGGTGGCGATCGTCGGAGACATCCTCCACAGCCGCGTGGCGCGCTCGAACCTGCACTGCTTGAAGGCGCTCGGCGCGAGCCTGGTGTTCTGCGGGCCGCCCACCATGTTGCCCTCGGGCCTCTCGGCGCTCGGCGCCGACGTCACCACCGACTTCGATCAGGCGCTGCAGGGCGTCGACGCGGTGATGATGCTACGCATCCAGCGCGAGCGGCAGGGCGAGGCGCTGTTCCCGACCACCTCGGAGTACCACTCGCGGTGGGGGCTCACCAACGAGCGTGCGGCGGCGCTGCCTCCTGACGCGGTGGTGCTGCACCCCGGCCCCGTGAATCGTGGCCTCGAGCTTTCACCCGAAGTGGCCGACGGTCAGCGCAGCTTGATCCTCGAGCAGGTGCAGAACGGAGTCGCAGTCCGCAAGGCGATCCTGGAGGCCGTCTCATGATCACCACGTGTCTCCCTCTCCCTTTGGGAGAGGGTCGGGGTGAGGGGGCG
>CBIHPJ010000175.1:0-13367 GCA_966211295.1 uncultured Myxococcales bacterium
GAACTCATCGTCGTTGCTCCCTCTCCCTGCGCCAGCGGGGAGAGGGTCGGGGTGAGGGGCGGCACACCCGCTGCACAAGCGACCCGAAATGCGCGACCACCGAAAGAACGTCGAACGTTCCCGCGAACTTCGAAAGAAGCCGACCGAAGCCGAGCAGATCCTGTGGACGAACGTTCGAGATCGGAGACTCGGCGGCTACAAGTTCCGGCGCCAGCATGAGGTCGGCCCTTGGATTCCCGATCTCTGCTGCCCCGAGCGAATGATCATCGTCGAGGCCGATGGCGGAGGCCACGACGAGCCCGACACGCGTGCGCGCGATGTCGAACGGGATCAGTGGCTGAAGGATCATGACTGGCGGGTTCTGCGATTCTGGAACTTCGAGGTCATCTTCGAACTCGAGGTCGTTCTTGAAGTGATCTGGCGGGCGTTACAGATCGCCCCTCACCCCTGCCCCTCTCCCCGCTCCGCAGGGAGAGGGAATGACTAGCGCTTCCGTCTGTACTTCCGCGGCTGCTTCTTGCCCTGCTTCTTGCGCTCCTGGTCGTCTTCCCTGGACTCGTTCAGCAACGACCTGAGCGCGGGCTTGAGCCCCAGGTCCATGTCCTTCAGCACGATCAACCGATCGCGCTCGACCGCCGCCTTCTCGAACTCCATCTCGTCGGCGAAGGCCATCATGTTCGACTCGGTCTTCTTCATGAGGTCGGCGACTTCCTCCTTCGACATCACCACCGCGCCCGCATCCGCCGCGAGCGGCAGATCCATCGCGTCGCCGTCGTAGAGGAACTGCGACAGATCAGTGATCGCCTTCTTGATCTGCGTGGGCGTGATCCCGTGCTTCTTGTTGTGCGCCGCCTGGATCTCCCGCCGCCGATCGGTCTCCTCGATCGCCAGCTTCATCGAGTCGGTCATCGAGTCGGAATAGAGAATCGCCCTCCCTTCCAGGTTTCGCGCCGCGCGGCCCATGGTCTGAATGAGCGACACGTGCGAGCGGAGGTAGCCCTCCTTGTCCGCATCCAGGATCGCCACGAGCGACGTCTCCGGAATGTCGAGGCCCTCGCGCAGCAGGTTGATGCCCACCAGCACGTCGAACACGCCCTTGCGCAGGTCACGAATGATCGCGGTGCGCTCGATCGCATCGATGTCCGCGTGCAGGTAGCGCACCTTCACGCCGACCTCCGCGTAGTACTCGGTGAGATCCTCGGCCATGCGCTTGGTGAGCGTGGTGACCAGCACCCGCTCGTTCTTCTTCGCGCGAATGCGGATCTCTTCGAGCAGATCGTCGACCTGGTTCCCGGCCTTCCGCACTTCGATGATCGGATCGAGGAGACCGGTGGGACGAATCACCTGCTCAACCACCACGCCGCGCGACTTGTTGATCTCGTACTCGGAGGGCGTCGCCGACACGTAGACGATCTGCTTGTCGAACTGCTCCCACTCGGTGAACTTGAGCGGCCGGTTGTCGATCGCACTGGGCAAGCGGAAGCCGAAGTCGACCAGGGTCTCCTTGCGGCTGCGGTCGCCGCGGTACATCGCGCCGATCTGCGGAATGGTCTGGTGCGACTCGTCGACCACTACGAGGAAGTTCTTCGGAAAGTAGTCGAGCAGACACGGAGGAGGCTCGCCCGCGGTGCGGCCCGACAGGTGCCGCGAGTAGTTCTCGATGCCGTTCGCGAAGCCGAGCTGCTCGAGCATCTCGAGATCGAACATCGTGCGCTGCTCGAGGCGCTGCGCCTCCACCAGCTTGTTCTGGCCCTTCAGCTCCGCGAGGCGCTCCTGCAGCTCGATGCGAATGTTGCCGATCGCCTTCGAGCGCTGGTCAGGCTCCGTGACGTAGTGGCTGCCGGGAAAGATGGTCGTCTTCGCCAGCTCGCCCAGCGTGATGCCGCGCAAGGGGTCGAACTCGGTGATGCGCTCGACCGAGTCGCCGAAGAACTCCACGCGCGTCGCGCGCTCTTCTTCGTAGATGGGGAAGATCTCGAGGGTATCGCCCCGCACCCGGAAGGTGCCGCGATGGAAGTCCTGATCGTTGCGCTCGTACTGACACTCCACGAGCTGGCGCATCACCTTGTCGCGACCGAGCTCGTCGCCCTTGGTGAGGCGCACCGCCATGCCGACGTACGCGCGCGCCGTGCCGAGGCCGTAGATGCAGCTGACCGAGGCGACGATGATCACGTCGTCGCGCGTGTGCAGCGAGTGCGTCGCCGAGTGGCGCATGCGCTCGATCTGCTCGTTGATGCTCGAGTCCTTCTCGATGTACGTGTCCGACGAGGGGACGTACGCCTCGGGCTGGTAGTAGTCGTAGTAGCTGACGAAGTACTCGACGGCGTTGTCGGGGAAGAGCTGCTTGAACTCCCCGTAGAGCTGCGCGGCGAGCGTCTTGTTGTGGGCGATGACGAGCGCGGGCTTCTTGTGGTTCGCGATCACGTTCGCGATCGTGAACGTCTTGCCCGAGCCGGTGACTCCGAGGAGCACCTGGTGGTCGTCGCCACGCGCCAGGCCCTCCGAGAGTTCCTGGATGGCGCGCGGTTGGTCGCCGCGGGGGACGTACTCGCTGACGAGGTTGAACTCAGCCATGGGTGCCCTTCTAACCCGGGCTGCGACAAGGGGCTGTCAGCGTTGTGTCAGTGTCCTGACCCGTCCGAATGGACGAACTCGGTCCCGGGCCCGGGACGGCCGGAAGAAGCAGCTCCCTCGGAGCGAACTGGGCGCAGGGCTTGCTCAGCGGTGGGGCTCACCCCAACCCGAAGGAGCACCCCATGACGACCGACACCGCTGCCGCTGTTCACCCGTGGGACGAAGGAGCGCAGGAGCCGTCGACCAAGCAAATCGTCGTCTCCGCCGTCATCGCCTGGTTCTGGATTGGCCTCGCCGCCAGCCCGCTGATTCCGATCGGTCTCCTCATCAACGTGTTCCGGCTCGGTGGCCTCACTGGCGCCAACACGTGGGGCGGGCGCTTCCGCTTCGGCAAGAAGGTCATCTTCGCCAGCGTCGCCACCTCAGCGCTCGGATTTTTCGCGAAGGCGGGCCTCTTCTTCGCCGCGAAGGGCCAGGTGGTCTTTCACCTGTTCTGAAGTTGTCTCGGGGGGCGTCGCGCTCCCACTACGGGCGCGACGCCTTCGCTGCGCTCTCGAGCGCCTTGCTCCGCGCCGCCTCGAACTCATCGCCCTTCGTCCACACCGGAAGAGTCGAGCTGTTGGCCACCGTCATCCCGAGGTCGTGAAAGAGCGCGATGTCCTCGAGGGCCCCCGAAAAGTCCCACTCGACGCGCAGCTCATCGGAAGGCTGGTGGTAGTGCGTGGATTCCCACTTCTCTCGCTGCTCGCGCCCCCAGCCCTCAGGGCGACCGATGAAGTCCTGACCGCTGGAGAAGTACGCGGAGGGAACTCCGACCTTCGCGAAGTTGAACTGATCCGAGCGATAGAAGAACCCGCGATCCGAGAGCGCGTCGGGCTTCACGGTGCGACCCTGCTTCTTCGCGAGCTCGACGATCAACCCATCGAGCGATGACTTGCCCAGACCGATCACGCTGACGTCGCGCGTGCGTCCCCAGATGTTGAGCCCATCGATGTTCAGGTTCGCCGCCATGCGCCCCGGAGGGAATGGCGGATTCTCGACGAGCCGCTGCGAGCCGAGGAGCCCCTGCTCTTCCGCCGCGACCGCCGCGAAGAGCACGCTGCGTTTCGGCCGAGGCAGCTGTGAGAACGAACGCGCGATCGAGAGCATCGCGGCCAGACCGGACGCGTTGTCGACGGCCCCGTTGTAGATGACGTCTTCACCCGGAGCTCCGCCGTCTTTCTTCCCGAGGTGATCGTGGTGCGCGGTGAAGACGACGACCTCGTTCTTCAGCTGCGCATCCGAACCGCGCCAGAGGCCCAGCACGTTGCCGCTCATCTTCCTTGCGACCACGTTGCTGAACGATCCCGAGATCGTGAGCCCGAGCGGCACCGGAGCGAACTTGCGCGTGTTCGCCAACGCGCGGAGCTGATCGAGATCTTTCCCCGCGAGCGCGAACAACTTCCGCGTCACTGCCTCGGTGATCCAGCCCTGGAGCTGCAGCTGCGGACCCCCCGAAGACGGGAGCTCGAACTGCTCGCCGCTCCACGAGGTCTGCACCACCTGCCACGGGTAACCCGCCGACGGCGTGGTGTGAATGATCAGGCAGCCGACCGCGCCGAGCTTGCGAGCCTGCTCGTACTTGTAGCCCCAGCGTCCGTAATAGAGCCGCGCGCGTCCCGCGAAGATCGAAGGATCGTCCTCGGGATCGTTGTTCATCACCACGATCACCTTGCCGGTGAGATCGACGCCCTTGAGATCGTCCCACTGGTACTCGGGCGCGGTGATGCCGTAGCCGACGAACACCAGCGGCGCGTTCTCGATCGACGAAGTCTTCTCGTGGTGACCGGAGACCGCGATGAAGTCGTCCTTGAACTTGAGGTTCATCGACGCGGACTTCGCGCCCTGCACCTTCAGCGTCTCGGGGTGGCCGTTCACTCCGACGAGCTCGACCTCTTGAATCCAGCCGCCATCTGGAGCGCCGGGCTCGAGCCCCATGGCCTCGAACTGCGACGCCACGTACTGCTGTGCGAGGCGATCTCCGTTGGTCGCAGGACCTCGCCCCTCGAGCAAATCGGAGGCGAGGAACCTGATGTGTGCCCGCAACTCAGCGGCGTCGATCGGCTTCGGTGCTGCGGCGAGGAGACAAAGAACCGCCGCGAACATCACGCGGCGATCTTCCAGGTGGTGCCGGTAGGCGAGTCCATCATCTCGACGCCCATCGTCTTCGCTTCGGCGCGAATGCGATCGGACTCCGCGTAGCCTTCCTTGGTCTTCAGCGCACGAGCAGCGTCACGAGCGGCGACCATCTCGTCGATCTTCTTCCGATCGATTCCCTTCGCGATCACGAGGCGATCGCGACGGGCGGTCAGCCACTCAGTCGGTGCGACTTCGAAGAGGCCAAGAGCGCCCGCGATCTTCCGAGCGACCTCACGCAGCGCGATCAGGGTACGGCCGACGACCTGCTTGTCCTTCACCGGAGATTTGGGATCGGTCAGCAAGTTGAGCTCAGCGAACAACCCCGAGAGCGCGCCGAGGCCGCCCGGGAAGTTGAAGTCGTCGCTCACCTGCTCATCGAACTCCGCGAGGAACCGCTGCGGATCTCCATGCAGCGGACCCGTGCCGAAGTCCTTCCCCGCGATGCGCTCGTCGACCTTCTTGAGCGTCTCGTAGAAGTACTCCATGCGCATCTCGGCGTCGGAGAGCGACTTGTCGCTGAACTCGAGCTTCTGTTTGTAGTGCGTGGACAGGAAGAAGTAGCGCAGCGCCTCCGCGTCGACCTTCTCGAGCGCGTCGCGCAGTCGCACCACGTTGCCGAGCGACTTGCTCATCTTCGCGCCCTCGAGATCGAGGAAGCCGCCGTGCATCCAGCAATTGCACAAGGTCTTCCCGCTCGCGGCCTCGGACTGCGCCATCTCGTTCTCGTGGTGCGGGAAGATCAGATCGAGCCCGCCTCCGTGGAGATCGAAGGTCTCACCGAGGTACTTCGCGCTCATCGCCGAGCACTCAATGTGCCAGCCAGGACGCCCCGCGCCCCACGGAGAAGGCCACGACGGCTCGCCCGGCTTCGCGCCCTTCCACAACGCGAAGTCCATCGGGTCGCGCTTCTGCTCACCCACGAGCTCACGCTCACCCGCGCCGGCGATCAGATCGTCGAGGTTCTTCTTCGAGAGCTTCAGGTACCCGGGGTACTTGCGAACTTCGAAGTACACGTCGTTGCCCGACTGGTACGCCGCGCCGCGCGCGATCAGCTTCTCGATGATCGCGACGATCTCCGGAATGGTCTCCGAGACCTTGGGCGAAACGTCGGGCGGCAACAGCCTCAGCTGCTTCGCATCGGCCTCGAACTCGCGCACGAAGCGAGCGGCGAGCGCGATCGCGTCTTCACCCGTCTCCTTCGCCGCCTTGATGATCTTGTCGTCGACGTCGGTGTAGTTGCGGACGTACTTCACCTCGAACCCGCGGTAGCGCAGGTAGCGAACGATGGTGTCGAACGAGGTGAAGGTCCTCGCGTTGCCGATGTGGATGTAGCTGTAGACGGTGGGGCCGCAGACGTAGATGCCCAGTTTCCCGGGGGTTATCGGCTGAAGCGGAACCTTGGTCCCTTGCAACGTGTTGAAGACGCGGATCTAGGGGGCTGCCATTTGGGGGCCACTTTACCCACAGGCAACCATTGGTGTCAGATGTGCGATACTTCGTCACTTTCAGCCGCCGCATAAAGGAGTCCCAGCATGGCCCCCCCCAACCCCAAGCGTCCCTCCTATAAGGAGCCCATCACGGACGAGTCGGTGTTGCAGGCCGATGATCCTCGGCCGCAGCGGGTGGCGCAGCTGCCGTCCAACAGCGCGGGTGGCCGCCAGATGGCAGGCAGAGTGGCTAAGAAGATCGAAGAGCACATCCCCACGTCCGTTTTCGATACCGAGGCAGACCAGGAAATGCAGGCTGAGTACGGGCAGAACTCTGAGTCGAAGCCCGCGTTCCTCTACGTGGAGCGCGGTCCTGGTGCAGGTCAGTTGCTCGAGGTGAAGCAAGGCACCGTCGTCGTCGGCCGCGCGTCGGTCAGCGATCTGCGTCTGCAGCACCCGTCGATCTCGCGCCGTCACACGCAGATCAAGCGCGTGGGCGAGCAGTTCTTCGTGAAGGACCTGGGCTCGCAGAACGGCACCTTCGTCAACAAGCAGCGCATCGGCACCGAGGTGGAAGTGAAGCCCGGCGACTCGATCGCGATGGGAAACGCCCTCCTCCGCCTGCGTGGTCCGTTGGCGAAGGGCGAGCGTCTGCCGGGTCAGCCCGAGCCGGTGCAGCCCAAGGCCGAGCGAGTCGAGAAGGCGCCTGCTCCCGAGCGTCCCGCGCCGCGCGTCGATCGTTCTGAGAAGGGCGACAAGACCAGCAAGTCGCGCATCAGCACCGCCGTGGTGGCGCGACCTGAGATGGCGCCCGCGGCTCCGAGCAACACCGCGCTGAAGATCGCCGTGTTCGCCGGTGCGGTCGGCTTCAGCCTCGCTGCCGTGCTCGCATTCGCCCTCGTGAAGACGATGTCGGGCGATAGCAAGTCAGGTGGCGCACCGACCACCACCGCCGCCGTCGCGACCGAGAAGAGCGACAAGGCGAAGATGATCGACGAGGCCATCAAGAAGAAGATGGCCGAGGCTCCTACGAAGGTCGCCGCTGCCAAGGCTGCTCCTCAGGAAGAGGAAGTGGTCGAGGCGGATGACACCGTGACCGTGAAGGAGCAGCCCAGGGCGCCCAGCGTCGCGAAGGCTCCGGTGGTCGCGCCGGCTCCCCGTGTTGCGGCTGCCGCTCCGGTTCGCAAGGCCGCGCCTTCGAAGGCCGCTGCCGACGACGAGGAAGATTCGGAAGACGCCCCCGCGGCGAAGGGCGGCAACAAGCGCGCTCAGATCCTCGCTCCCTACGAGAAGGGCAACGCGGAGGCCTCGCTCGACGCGGCCAAGAAGGCCGGCGACAAGGAGCTCACCGACAAGCTCTCGCGCTTCATCGCTGCGTACGACGCTGCGAACGACGCGATGATGTCGAACAACGGCTCGGCGGCGATCGCGAACTTCCAGAAGGCGCTCACGCTCGACGAGGGACTCTCCAGCGGCTGGGGCAAGTACGGCGCTGAGATCCGCAAGCAGCTCTCGAACCTCTACGTGCTGGTCGGCCTGCAGTTCGTGTCGAACGGTGACGCTGAGAAGGCGAAGCAGGCGTTCCAGGGCGCGCTCAAGCACGACCCGAACAACCAGCGCGCGAAGGCTCAGCTGGCGAAGCTCTCGCCTCCCGCGCCCGCGGCGAAGTCGGCTGACGACGCGTTCGACGAGGAGCCTGCGCCGAAGCCGGCCGCGAAGAAGAAGGCCGCTCCCGCGGCGAACTCGATCGACGACGCCTTCGGCGACTGATCAGCTCGGAGAGGGGCGGGCCTGGAGAGCATCGATCTTCTCGCCGATGCCCCACTCAGCAGCCCATCTCCGCGCGAGCGACCAGTCGATCGCCTGTCCAGCGAGGGCTCTGCTCTCGACGATCGCGTCGACGTCGATGAGGTCCTTTGGCCTGCCGGCGAGCAGCTTGTAGACCAGCATCGCCTCAGGGCACGCCACGGGCGCTTGCACACCAAACACGAGCGCTGCCTTGGCTCGAGAAACCACTTCGCGCTCGAACTCGAGCTTGGCGATGAAAACGTCAACGCGAGTCGCTGGGTTTGCACCTGCCCAAAACACCGCGATGTCCGGCAGCGGATCGCCAGGGTCCGCGGGGCCCACGCCTGCTCCTTCGGTGAAGTCTCGAGCCACGAGGGCATCGCGCAGCGCGCTGAATCGCGCTTCGTCACACATCACGACGAGATCGAGATCTGTCGTCGCGCGGGGCCGCCCCCAAGTGATCGCCCCGAGCGCGCCGATGAACGCGAAGGGGGTCGCGGTTGCGGCAAGCGCATCCAGCAGCCGTCGATAGACCTCTTCGAGCGTCACCGAGTCCGAGCCAGACGCCGAGCCTTCCACAAGGCTGGCAGCGAGGGAGGCAGCGGCTTGTCGAAGCGCGAGTCCGTCCGACGCACGAGCTCACTCAACTCGAGCGCACGCGCGATACGCTCAGAAGGCGTCGACGCGGCGGAGCGCTCAACCGATTCTCGATTGAGGCGCGCCATGCCTTCCGCGATCCGCGCGAGCTTGTCTTGAACGTTCGCCACGACCTAAGCGTAGCGCGACAAAGAGCTCAGCGCTTGAACGTGAGGCCGCGAACGAGCAGCCAGAGATTGACGATCCCGAAGACGATCACGAACGCGAACATCGCCATCGCGCTGAAGTCTTTGCCGGGCGGTTGCTCGGCGATCAGCAGCCACTTCGCGGGTGCCCCGCTCCAGGTCTCGTACTCCTTGAAGACGTCTTCGTACTTCTCGGCGTCCTCGCGTGAGAGCAGGCGGCCGCGCGCGAAGAACGGGTTCTGCCGCGGCTGAGGGCGCTTACCGTCGGGGAGCCGGCGGTTCTCGTCCTCGAAGGTGATGCGCTTCACCAGCAGGTTGGTGTCGTTGATCCCGAGCACCACGAAGCTGCCGTCCTTCTCAGCCACGTACCAGCCGCGCAGCGTGGGCACGCCGTGCACCTGCGCGTAGCGATTCGAGACCGCGCGATCGAGGTGGTAGTCGCCTTCGGCGCCGAGCTCGATCGGAGCCGGCGACGAGAAGAAGTACGAGGCGTCGGCCTTCATCCACCACGCGAGCGCGATGGAGGCGACGACCGCGAGTGCGGCGACTGGAGGCAAGAGACCGACGCGTGGACGCGCGAGGTCGCGCTCCATCTGAGCGATCAGCTTGTCGCGATCGGCACTGAGATCGTCGTCCGCCATGACCGCGAAGTGCGCCCCTCACACCCCTGCCCCTCTCCCCGCTTCGCAGGGAGAGGGAAAACGGGTTCACTCGGGCTTCTTGGCCTCTTCGACCTTCTTCTTCTTGTCCGGCTTCTCGGTGATCTCGGACATCTTCGGAGGGTTCTCCGGGATGTTGAAGATCTTCTTCAGGTCGTTCTCGATGTCCTGCTCGGTCACGCCCTTCGCGAACGCCAGCTCCTTGATGAGCAGCGAGCGCGCGGTGTCGAGCATCTTGCGCTCGCCGAACGAGAGGTCCTTGTCGCCCTTGAGCAAGTACAAATCGCGCAACACTTCGGCGATCTCGAACACGGAGCCCGTCTTGATCTTCTCCATGTACTCCCGGTAGCGACGGTTCCAGGTGGTGGAGTCGACCGAGATGTCCTTCTCCTTGAGGATTGCGTACACCTGACGCACGTCGTCCTCGGAGATGATCTCGCGCAGCCCGACCTGGCCGATCTTGTTGATGGGGATCAGGAAGCGGCCGCCGTTCTTCTCGAGCATCTTCAGCACGTAGAAGGACTGGCGCTGGCCGGCCACCTCCGTGTGCTCGATGCCGACCACTTCTCCAACGCCGTGCCCCGGATAGACCGCCTTGTCACCTGGCTTGAACATCTGCACCTCTAACTGCGGGAAAGAGCTCGTCTTTTTGATGAATTACGACAAGCGCGGAAGGCCCTTTATCACAAGTTGGGCTTGACTACAAAGTCGCACATCCTCCACGCTCGTCGGGGTCGTCTGTCTTGGGTGTTGGGCGGGTTGGATGCGGGGGGATGGATATGGGCTGGTCGTGGTGGGCGCTGGGGAATCGCCCGGCGGTATTCCCCGTCTTGGCGTGTCTGGTGGGCGTGGTCTTCGGGCCGCCCGCTGAGCTGCCCTGGCTCTTCTGGATCTCGTGCTGCGCCATCGCGCTCGTCGTCGCCGTGCTTCGCGGCGCGCGCACGGGCGGAGTGATCGCGGGACTGATCGCGTCGCTCACGCTGGGCGCGGGATTGGGCGAACTCAGCGCTGACGTGGATTCGCCGCCCTTGGGCGTGAAGCTCGCGCTGGAAGGACGAGTGGAGGCGGTCGGCGCGCAAGGCATCGTGCTGAACGTCACGCGGGTCGACGGTGTTCCGCATTCGTTTCGCGCGGCCCTCTCCACCGATTCGCCGCCGCCCGTCCTCGCAGGTCAGCTGGTGCGGCTCGAGACGAAGTTGAAGCTCGTTCAAGAAGCCGCGAACCCAGGCGAGTGGAGCCGCAGCGAGTGGGCGTGGCGTCGCGGGCAGTCGCTGAGCGGCAGCTTCTCCACGGCTCGGCTCGTGGTGTTGAGCGCCCCGGCTGGCTGGAGGAAGTGGCTCGCCACGGAGCACGCCTCGCTCAGTCGCGACACGCACGCGCTCACCAGCGAGGCCACCGCGGCGGCGTTGTTGCTCACGCTGTCCGCGGGTCAGCGTGCAGAGCTGGGTGACGATCTGGAAGATGCCTTCGCGCGGAGCGGGCTCGCGCACGTGCTCTCGGTCAGCGGGCTCCACGTCGCGGTGCTCGCGTTCTCGATCTTCGCGGCGCTGCGCTGGTTGCTCACTCGGAAGATGCACGAGCGCTCGAGACGCACCGATCCGCGCACGTTCGCGGCGCCGCTCGCGATCCCGGCGATCTGGGCGTACGTGGTTTTCACCGGGTGGCAGGGACCGGCGGTGCGCTCCGCGTTGATGTGCTCGTTGGTGCTCGGTGCCTGGCTGGTGCGAAGACGGAGCGATCCACTCAACGCGGTCGCCCTCGCGGGCCTCGTGATGTTGGTCACCGATCCTGCGTCGCCGTTCGAGCTGTCCACTCAGCTTTCGTTCCTCGCGGTGATCGCGCTCGTGCTGCTCGCTCCGACGTTGCGCGCGGCGATACCGCTCGAGCCTCCCTCTCCGGCGACGCAGACGGGCTGGCGCTTGCGGCTGGCGCGCTGGAGAGAAGCCGCGGTGCAGACCTTCACCGCGAGTCTCGCGGTCACGCTCACCACGGCTCCCCTCGTGCTCGCTGCGTTTCAGCGCGTGAGCCTCGCGGGATTGGTGTCGAACGTGATCACCCTGCCCCTCTCCGGGCTGCTCACCATCGTCGCGGCCGGCGGAGCGGCCTTGCACGTGATCGCGCCCTCGCTGGCCACTCCGCTGCTGTGGATCGGACTGCAGCTCTCGAAGGTCTTCGTCTTCATCGCGCACACGTTCGCTGAACTGCCGGGCGCGACTGCCCAGCTTCCTTCCGCGAGCGGGGCGATCGTCGCCTGCTGGTTGCTGGGGCTGGTCGCGCTGGTGTTCTTTCGAGGGCGACTGCGGTGGTTTGGGTTGGCGACACCGATCGCGCTCCTCGTTCACCTCGCTGGCCCGGTCGCGCCCGATGAGCTGAAGGTCACTTTCCTCGCGGTCGGTCACGGAGACGCGGTGGTGGTGAGCTCTCGCGGGCACCACGCGCTCATCGACGGCGGCGGAGTTCCCCAGGGCCACGACACCGGGAAACGCTTCGTGCTCCCGTTTCTGCGGCAGCAGCGCATCTCGAGGCTCGATCTCGCCGTGCTCACGCACGCGCATCCCGATCACGCGCTCGGGCTCATCTCCACGCTCGAGGAGATCCCGACCGATCGACTCTGGTTCCCCGCGGAGAGTGGAGAAGGTCCGCTGATCGACGAGCTCATCGCGGCGGCGGGTGATGCGCGCGTGGAGGAGCAGGAAGCGGGAGCGGATTCACTTCGTCTCGGCGCCGCGCGCATCGAGGTGCTCGGGCCGCCGATCGATCGTTCGCAGCTCGAGGGAGAGAATGATCGATCGATCGTGCTGTTGCTCCGGCACCAGGACGTGACGTTCCTGCTCACGGGTGATGTCGAGTCCGCGGGTGAAGCCGCGCTCAACGTGGGCCCGGTGACCGTCGTGAAAGCCGCGCATCACGGGAGCGATACGAGCTCGACGCCAAAGCTGGTGGAGAACACGCGGCCGAAGCACGTGGTGTTCTGCGTGGGGCTGAGAAATCGCTTCGGCTTTCCGCGGCCCGACGTGGTGCGGCGTTGGCGAGCGATCGGCGCGTCGTGTCATCGCACCGATGTGGACGGCGCGATCACCTTCAGGAGCGACGGCCGCACCGTGACCGTCGAGACCTTCCGCCCTGCAGGTGAACGGCGCGCGCGGCGAATCAGGGCTGAATGAGGAAGTCCTTCACCACGCCCATGTGCTGCATGCCGGTGGCGGACGAGTCACCAAAGAGCGCCGGCGTGATGTCCGTCAGCGGGGCATAGACGCGCGTGTCGATCACCGCGCCCCACCAGAAGGTGGTGGTGCCCAACGTGGTCGGCCCCTGAAGCTGCGCCAGGCACGGCGAGGCGAGCACCACGTCGTAGGGCTTGTTGCGGTTGGTGTTGGTGTTCTCGTTCCCGTTCTGATCGATGGGGTGCGGCCCCAGCACGAAGAAGCGCTGCGAGAGGACGTCGAAGGCGGTCTCGCCCTCTCCGCCGTCGGGGTTGGGAGACGTGCGGGAGCTGGTGTTGAAGTCGCCGCCCAGCAGCACGTAGTCGCCCACCGGAATGTTCGTGTTGATGAAGCTGATGAGCTCAGTCGCCTCGGCCGCGCGCGTGGTGGGGTTCGCGGTGAGCAGGTGAACCGAGATGGCCCAGAGATCGTTCGGACCGGGGATGTCGATGCGCGCCCAGGTGAATTCGCGATTGGTCACGCGGGAGTCGTTCCAGTCGCCGCCGTCGAGGATCGGCCACCGGCTCATCACGCCGTTGGGGATCATGCCCGCTCCGCCGAGGCCGCGCTGGTAGGTGAAGCCGCCGTCGAAGGTCTGCGCAACGAAGGTGGTGATGCCGGCATTGTTGGCCGAGTTGAGGCTGACGCCGTAGTTGAGCTCCTGGATCATGATCACGTCGGGGTCGACCCCCTGCAGGATTCGCGCGCCGTGACCGGGATCGTAGGACTGGAAGTTGCCACTGGTGAGGTTCGCGG
>CBIHPJ010000176.1:0-13340 GCA_966211295.1 uncultured Myxococcales bacterium
CTTCGGGAACGCTCGTGCAGCTGCAGCCCGTCTTCTTCGGCGGCTCAGGCAACGGGGGGAACAGGAAGCCTCCGCCTCCAGCGCCGCCACTTCCGCCAGCTCCACCAGAGCCTCCGGTGCCGCCACCTGACGAGGTTCCGCCTCCCGTGCCGGTGCCGCCGCCAGTCGCAGTGCCGCCCGCGGAGCCTCCGCCCACGGGACCGCCACCGGTGCCGCCGCCGACGGGAACGCCGCCGCCAACTCCACCGCCGACAGGAACTCCGCCGCCAGCGCCACCGCCGACGGGAACTCCGCCGCCTGCGCCGCCACCGACAGGTCCACCGCCGCCGCCCGCGCCACCACCGGTCGCTCCCGGAGTGCAGTCCTGCAGGCAGAAGTTCCCGCTCATCGTGCCCCAGCACGAATAGTTCGACGGACACGCCATGCCCGTGCCGCAGCTCTGCGCGCCTGCCGGAACGCCCGTCGACGACATCGTGTCGATGCACGCGAAGTTGCCCTGGCCCGACGCATCCACACACGTGGTCGCCGAGTTGGTGCACGAGCCGCCGCTGCTGCCGCCGCCTCCACCAACTCCGCCGCCGACTCCGCCACCAGCGCCACCACCGGCGCCGCCGCCCGTGGGAACCCCGGCGCAGTCCTGCAAGCACACGAAGGTCGAGGTGCCGTTCTGCCAGCACGAATAGCCACCCGGGCACGCCACGGTCTGGCTGCAGGCGGGCGCGCCGGGCGGAACGCCGCCGGTGTTCGAGACGCACGCGAAGTCACCCGCTCCCGACGCGTCGACGCACATCGTTCCCGCGTTGCAGGTGCCGGTGCTGCCGCCACCACCGCCGAAGCCGCCGCCGATTCCGCCACCCACTCCACCGCCCGCGCCGCCGCCGGCTCCACCACCAGCGCCTCCGCCAGCCCCTCCGCCGGTGCCGCCGTCCACGCCCGTGCAGGGATTGAACGAGGTGCCCGCGCCACTCGCCCACGCCGGCGCGGTGTAGCCACCCGCGGTCGCGGCAGCGAGCGTGGTGCTCTTGATCCACGCGGCCTGCCCGTACACGGACTGGTAGACCGCCTCGTTGCACGAGTTCGCGTCACCACGAGACACGGTGCCGAGGATGCGGCGCTGCGAGTCGAGCGCCGGACCACCGGAGTCGCCTTCACACACGCCGCGCTGAGCCGACGAGCCACCGATCCACTCGAGCGTCGCGTTGGTGCCGGGCCCGCAGTTCCCTTCGCACAGCACGTTCACGCCGCTCACCGTGTAGCGCGTGCCGCTGGTCTGACCGGTCGGAGAGAGCAGACCGAAACCAACCGCGGTGTACGCCTCGTTCGCCGCGACCGGAGAGTCGACGCGCGGGATCAGCGGGCAGATGCCGCCGACGTTCGCGCTCAGACGGATCAGCGCCATGTCCGCGCCGCAGATGTTGTTGGCCGGAGTGGGCGGCAGCGAGACCAAGGTCGCTCCGAACCAGAACGTGTTGTTCACCGTCGGCCACACGCCCTGGTTGAGCGTGCTCTCCGCCGCGGTCGCGCTGGTGGTGACGCGGAAGTTGCCCACGGGGAACGTGGTGCCGAAGCCGCTCGAGCCACACTGGGTGGTATTCGTGGGCGCGACGCAGTGATGCGCCGTGAGCACGAGGTTGGGCGCGATCAGCGAGCCGGAGCAGATGCCCACGCCGCCGTTCGGCTCCATCAAGAGGATCGCCACGACGTTGTTCGAGCTCGAGTCGAACGTGCCGCCCTGGATCTCCTGGATCGTGGTGCCTGCAGCAGGACGGATCTCAGTGCTGCCCCGGTCCTGATCACACGCCGCCAACAGCACCAGCGTCGTCATCGCGACTCTCAACTTCATGCTCGGAACTCCCTCGGCTTCGACTTCCCCGGCCGGCCGGGAGTGCTCCGTAGTCGCACATAGATTCAAAGAAAAGATGCTGGGCGCGATGCCCCAATCTGCATTCTCGACGCGTGAGAATGGGCAGGTGGTGAAGGTGGCAAGCCCGCAAGAAGTGAGGCAAGAGGCCGCCATGCTTCACCTCATCCCCGCCCGCCAGACGCGTCCCGACAAGGACGTCATCTTCGCTCTCAACGCCGAAGCCACCCGCCGCAAGCAGGCCGGTGAGCCGGTCATCAACGCCACCATCGGCTCGTTGATGAACGACGACGGATCACTCTCGGTGTTGAGCACGGTGACCAAGGTGCTGCGTGAAGTGCCCGCGGCGGACTGGGCCGCGTACGCGCCGATTCCGGGAATGCCTCCGTTCCTGCAGGCGGTGATCGACGACACCTTCGCCACGCAGAAGGCGCTGAAGGACTCCGCGACCGCGGTGGCCACTCCGGGCGGCACGGGCGCGCTGCGCCACGCGCTGATGAACTACCTGCAGTCGGGCCAGGCGATGCTCACGCCCAACTTCTACTGGGGCCCGTACCAGACGCTCGCCGAGGAGCATGAGCGCAAGGTCGAGACCTTCAACATGTTCACGCCGGAAGGCGCGCTCGACGTGGCCGCGCTCGATCAGAAGCTCACTGAGCAGCTGAAGGCGCAGGGTCGCGTGCTCTTGATCCTGAACGATCCGTGCAACAACCCCACGGGCTACTCGATGACGCAGAAGGAGTGGCGCTCGGTGGTCGAGGTGCTGCTCAAGCACGCTGATCAGCCCGTCACGTTGCTCGTCGACATGGCGTACTGGCTCTACGCGGGCGCCGGTGATCACCGCGCGTTCCTCGCGGAGCTGGTGCCGCTGCTCGGCAAGACCGGCCTCCTCTTCGCGTGGAGCGGCAGCAAGACGTACACGCACTACGGCCTGCGCGTCGGCGCGATGATCGCCTGCGAGCCCGACGAGAAGGATCGCAACGCCACCCAGGCTGCGCTCGCCTACGCGTGCCGTGGCACCTGGAGCAACTGCGTGCGCGGCGGAATGATCGCGGTCACCCGGCTCCTCACGGATCCTGCGTTGAAGGCGGCGTGTGATGACGAGCGGCTCGCGTTCAAGGCGCTGCTGCAGAAGCGGGTGAACGCGTTCAACCAGGCCGCGCAGCCGTTGGGCCTCAAGTACCCGCGCTACGAAGGCGGCTTCTTCGTCACCGTCTTCCACCCTGAGGCTGAGACCCAGGCGAGGAAGATGCAGGAGAAGGGCGTCTACGTGGTGCCGCAGAAGGGCGCGCTCCGCGTCGCGCTGTGCAGCGCTTCAGATGCCGATGTTCCTCGGCTCGTGGAAGCGCTCGCTTCGAAGTGATCCCGAAGCATCCCCTCGGGGGATCAGGCCAAACGGCTCGGAGGAACGAGCCTGAGCGCCAGTAGACAGCGGGAGTCGCGCCGTTACGCAGACGGGCAGGAGGACTGCCCATGGCTCTCGCTCAAGTAACCGACAGTTGGTCTGGATTTGCCTCGCGCGGCAAGCACGTGCTCGCCACGCATCCCGGCGTCGAAGCGGGCGCACGGCAGGATGCGCTGGAGACGTGCTTCGAAGCGTGTGCGGATTGCGCGCAAGCGTGCATCGCGTGTGCGGACGCGTGTCTCGGAGAGGCCAACGTGGCCGACCTCGTCACGTGCATTCGTTTGAATCAGGACTGCGCTGATCTCTGCGAGGCGACCGGCAACATTCTCTCGCGCCAGGTCTCGCTCGATTGGGACATCGCGTCGGTGTCGATCCGCGCGTGCACCATCGCGTGCCAGAAGTGCGCTGAAGAGTGCGAGCGCCACGCTGATCACATGGAGCACTGCCGCGAGTGCGCGCAGGCGTGCCGGGCGTGTCAGCGCGCGTGCGACGTGCTCACGCAGCACCAGGCGCGGAATCAGGAATGGAATTTGGCGTTCTGAGTCCTACGCGGTGAGGTGCTGGATCAGGGTCTTCACTCCGAGCCCGATCAGCACCACTCCGCCCACGGCATCGAGTCGTTTCCCGAGCATCGCGCCGAACTTCTGACCGGCGAAAAGTCCGAGCGCGCTCAGCACGCCCGTCGTCACTCCGATGGTGATCAACGTGAGCGCCATCGGCGCTTGCACCATCGGCAACGTGATGCCCGCGACCGCCGCGTCGATGCTCGTCGCGACCGCGAGCGTGAACATGATCTTCAGAGCGAAGGGATCTCGCTCCTTCACTTCGTCAGGATCTCCGCGCGCTTCCCAGAGCATCTTCGCGCCGATGCCTCCGAGGAGGATGAAGGCGATCCAGTGATCCCACGCCTCCACCACCGGTCCTAACTTCGCGCCCACCGCCCAACCGATGAGCGGCATCAGCGCCTGAAAGCCACCGAAGAAGAGCGCCACCAGCAGCACGTGCTTGGGGAGGATCTTCGGGGTCGCGATCCCTCGAGCCGCGGCCACCGCCGTGGCGTCCATCGCCAGACCGATCGAGAGAAAGAGGATCTCGTAGAACTTCATCACCAGAGAACCGATTGATCCTCGGCGACTCCGGGCGCGTCCTTGATCACGTAGGTGTGGCCGCCGATTCTCAGCTCGCCGCTCCACAGGCCCACGGGCTGCTTGAAGCTGCTCTTCACGATCTTCAGATCGCGAATGTCCGTGTGCGCCGCCCACGGCTTGAACTGGAGATCGAGCGCGCCATCCTCCGTGCGCACCTTCCACGGATCGAGGATCGCGCTCGGGTTCCACGAGAAGCGCGCGCGGCCCAGCGGGATGAGCTCGTTGCCCAACCACAGCGCGTTCTCATTCACGTCGTCGCGCGACTCGTTGAAGCCTTCCACCAAGTTGATGCCGATGGGCGTGCCATCGTCGAGACGTCCGCACACGAAGGCCCAGCGCCACGAGGTCTCACGCGCGAGGTAGCCGTGCGTGTAGTCGAGCCCGCCCACTCCGCCGTCGAGCGAGTAGCGGCGGCCGTCGGCCTCGAGTGAGCCGAAGGACAACATGCCGGCCCACTTCTGCGTGACGTTCACCACCGCCTTGTCGACCGGAGCGATCACCGTGAGCGGAGGAGCCGCGCCGGCTGCGAGCAGATCCCACGAGAGCTCGAGCTTCGGCTTGATGAAGGGAGCGCTCACTCCGAGCCGCACGTGGCCGTGGAAGCGCTCATCGCCGAACGTGCGCCACGCCTTCAACTTCGCGTCGGGGCGGCGGAAGGCGACCTCGAGTCCCGCGCCCGGGTGATCGTTCACGTGCACCAGCGGCTTGGGGAGTCCCAGCACTCCGACGTCTGCGAGCACGCGGCCCGAGGAGAAGTCGAGCGCGAGCGCGAACGCGTTACTCGTGTAACCGAGGTCGACCACCGCGAAGAGCGTGGCGAGCTCGCGCGTGGCGATGAACCCGTAGAGCCACTTCTTGTGCATGCGCAGACGATCGACGCGGTTGGGCTGGTAGCTGCCGCGCAGCCGCGAGAGATCGACCACGTCGAGCGCGCCCTGGTAGGTGCCGTAGCGAGGTGCGCCTCCAGCGTCTTCGACGGAGGGCGGCGCGGGCGGCAGCTTCTTGGGGCTCATGGGAGAGAAAGATAATCCCCATTGCACGGATCACGCAGACCTGAAGTCATGGTCACGTGAACGAGAAGTTGAAGGCCTTCATGATGTTTCCCCCCGGTTTTGCGCTGATCGGGGCTCTCGTGGCGGCCCCGCATGTCGTGCACGTGCTCGATCGAGGCAGCGCGACGGGGACGGTGGGGCAGATCGCGCGCGGAGAGTTGCCGTCTCGAAACGTCATCGTGACCGCGCTGGTGCACGCGGATCGCGGCGTGCGCCTGGCGGTCCAGGAGAAGGACAGAAGAGAAGCGAAGGTGTCCTTCTTCATGCCCATCAGTGACCAGGGCAGCGCCCAGGAGCCCACCCAGCTGGTGGTGCACAGCTATTACAACGAGGTGTTCGACGCGTTGGATCACCCTGACGAGCCCATGCAGTTCGAAGGCACCGTGCGCGATGTGCTGTGGGAGGGCCTCGATGGCGAGACGAAGGAGCAGCTCGCCGAGGCGCATCCCCTCGCGCCCAACGTGAAGCTGCTCGAGCTGCGGGGGACTTCGAACGTGGATGATTGGCTGTGGGGCTACGGCGCGCCGCTCGCCGGGTTGATCTTCGGGTTGCTCGCGGCGTCGGGCACCCAGCCGAAGCCGCCGGCGCAGACGAAGCCGGAGAGCCCCGCGTGACGCTCGAGGCCCGCCTCTCGCGCGCGTGGCTGCGGCATCCGTTGGTGGCTTTCGTGCGCCACCGAAAGTTGATCACCTTCTATTCGCAGCTCCACGCGCTGATTCGCGCGGGTATCGCGCTGCCGACGGCGTTCACCCAGTTGGTGCAGTTCGCTCCGGATCCGTTGATGGAGAAGGGCCTCGCCGCGGTGGCGCGCGACATTCGCGGGGGCGCTTCGCTCGGTGAAGCGATGCAGCGGCACGGCGCGCTCTTCGACGACGCGAACGTCGAGCTGATCGCGTTCGCGGAAGAGGCGGGACGATTGGAGCCGATCGTCAAAGGCGTCGTGGAGCACCTGGAGAAAGTGCAGAAGCAGCGATGGCAGGCACTGCTTGGTGCGCTGTGGCCGATGTACCTGGGCGCGGGGTTCGTCTTCGTGGGGCCGCTGCTGGGTGTGGCGCGGCAGGTCACCCATGCGGGCCAGGTGGGCTCGCTGTACTTGAGTGGGCTCGCCGGTTCGCTCGGTACGGCGGTGTTGGTGCTCGGTGTGGTGCTGGGAGCTCCGTTCTTCATCGCGGCGATCGACAAAGAGACGGAGTGGGATCGCTTGAAGCGGCGCGTTCCGTTCTTCAGCTCGCCGATGCGGCAGCTGGCGGCGTCGCGCCTGGTGCTCGGGCTCGGCCTCGCGACTGCGTCAGGCATGGAGGCGGTGCGATCGATTCGGCTCGCGGTGAAGGCGACTTCGAGCCCTGCGCTGTTGAGCGAGTTTCCGAAGGTGGAAGCGAAGCTGCGCAGTGGCGGCACGCTGACCGAGGCCGTGGGTGTGCTGGGGGTGCTCGATCGATCGTCTCTGGGGACGATTCACATCGCGGAGACCACGGGGACTCTCGACGAGACGCTCGAGCGGATGAGTCGTGAGCTCGAGGAGTCTTCGCTGCGCGCGACGCGGATGTTGATCATCCTGGTGACGGTGTTGGTCGCGGCGGTGCTGCTGTTCAAGATCGTCGCGGGGATGCTCGGGGTGCTCTTCGGTCCCGTGAAGAAGCTCTACGACGCGGCCGGGAGTGGGAACCTGGACGGGTTGTGACTCGCAGGCCTCGAGGGGACGCGAGTGCTTGGGGTCTTGGGCGTTGCTCGTCGCGTGCGGGCTCTCGACTTCAGGGCGAGGACGCCATCGTGACTCAGTGGGGGCTGTTACAAATCAAACACACTTATTTGAAAGTGCACATTCTCGTGCGCGCTCCGCAGGCAACAGTCACAAAACTGCGCCAATCTCGATATGTGTGTTCGATTTGTAACAGTCCGCACCTGGTCACGATCGCGTCTTTGCGCGGTGTGAGGGCCTGCCCACCTTGGCTCTCAACCAGATCCATCCACACCCACCTTCCCTCAGGCTGAAAGCATGTCCGTCACCCTCCCCGACACACTGAGCCAGCTCGCTTCCAAGAACCACGGTCTCCTGAAGCAGAAGGAGATCACCGACGAAGTGAGCCGCATGACGCTTTCGCGGCTGGTTCGAGCAGAAGTTCTCGAGCGCGTCAGGCCGGGCATCTTCCGCAAGAAGGCAAAGAACCAAACCGATGAACAGGCGCTCCTCGCGGTGTGCTGGTGGATCGACGACGAGAACACCTTCGTCAGCCACCGCTCAGCCGCGAGACATCACGGCCTCGTGCTGGACAAGGGGCCGCTCGAAGTCACCACCTCCTCGTCGCGTTCCACGGGGAGAGTTTCCGGCGTCGTCGTTCACCGCAGCCGCGACCTCAAGGAAGGCGACACGAAAAGGCTCCGGGGAATTCCTGTCACCACAGGCGCTCGCACCATCATCGACCTCGCGACGCAGCTCGACGCTGAAACTCTCGCGATCCTCGTCGAGGAGGCATGGCGCAAGAAGATCGCGCCCCCCGATTGGATCGCTCGACGGCTCGATGAACTCGGCCACGGCCGTGACACGGGAGCGCTCTCCGAGATCATCTCTGACTGCCGCAAGCGCGATGAGCCCTTCGAGAGTGCGCTCGAAGTGAAGTTCTGGCGGCTCCTCAAGAAGGAGAACTTTCCGCTGCCGAAGTGCGCGTACGAGTTCCGCGACGACTTCGGCCAACCAGGCCACGTCGACTTCGCGTACCCCGACTACGACCTCGCGATCGAATGCGATGGCTGGGAATTCCACGGCACGCGCGAAGCGTTCGAGAACGATCGACTCCGCTCAGCGCGTCTTGCGGCCGTCGGATGGCGCGTGATGGCCATCACCTGGAGGCAGCTCACTGAAGAACCGAAGAAGGTGCTCGAGCGCCTGAAGCACGCGCTCAAGTTCCGCGCTCAGTCAGCTCAAGGACCGGCGACGCAGTAGCCGCTCGGTGCGTCGCAGCGCGTGCCCTGCCAGCACTGGAAGCCGGCCGTGTTGCACCTCGGGATGCAGATGCCGGAGCCCGTGACGTTCACGTTCACCTCGCACACGTACCCCGTGCGGCACGTCGACTGACCGAGGCGAGGCGCGGGGCAGCTCTGGAAGCAGATCGGGTTGCTGCCCGTTCCACCGCCGGTGCTGCCGACGTCGAGACACGACGAGCCCGAGGGGCACGACATCGTGCTGCACGACACCGTGCATGCGCCGCCGGGCCAACCCGTGGGCTGACCGAACACCGTCTCCGCGATGCAGAAGCCGTTGTTGGGCGGACGGCACTGCGTGTCGGTCGTGCACGCGTTGCCGACTTGCGAGGTGCCCGCATCAGGAGGAGCCACGCACTGGCCGACCGAACACGTGAGCCCGCTCACACACGTCGCGCACTGCGCACCGCGCGAGCCGCAGTTGAAGTTGTTCTGCGAGTTGAGCGGCACGCACGTGTTGTTTCTGCAGCAGCCTGAGCACGTCGCCGCCGAGCACGCGATGGTTCCGCCACCACCGGCTCCGCCGCCGATCGGGAAGCCGCCGCCTGCTCCGCCACCGATGGGGAAGCCGCCACCGACTCCGCCGCCGAAGCCGCCACCGTCGAACGGGAAGCCGCCACCGCCGCCGACAGGGCCCATCTGGCAGCGGTAGTTCTGGCAGGTGAGGCCGTTGTTGCAGCTCTGGCAGGTCACCCCGCCCTCGCCGCAGAACGTGTCGTTGTTCGAGTTCGCGCGATCGATGCAGAAGCCGCTGAAGAAACAGCCGCTGCAGCTCCCTCCGCCGCCGGTGCCGCCGCCGTTCGGAATGCCGCCGCCGAAGCCTCCTCCGAATCCACCACCCGTCGGAGTGCCGCCGCCGAAGCCACCTCCGAAGCCTCCGCCCACGGGAACTCCGCCACCCGCGCCGCCACCGACGGGAACTCCGCCACCCGCACCGCCACCGATCGGCGGGAGCGGCGCGATCCAGCACGCGTTCAGATTGCCGACGCCGTAGCAGGCGTAGCCCGGGCTCCGGCACTGATCAGTCTGGCTGCAGTTGTCCCAGCACAACGTCTCCGACTCGCCGTACGGAGCGACCACGCTGCCGTTCACGCACGTCGATCCGATCGGGCACTGTTGTCCCGTCGCTCCGCACGAGAGCGTGCAGTAACCGTTGGCGTACGTCGCGTTGCCGCTCGTCGTGATCCGCTTGCATCGAGCAAAGGGTCCGAGCGCCACGCAGTCATTCGTGGAGAAGCACGGATCGCCGACGTGCACGTTCGTGGGCGACATGCAGATTCCGCCGTTGCAGACCTGACCGGGGAAGCACGTGGTGCACTGCGAGCCGCGCGCACCGCAAGCTGATTGATTCGTTTGGCTGAAGGGCACGCACGCGCCCGAGGCGAGGAAGCAGCCGTCGCAGAAGCCACCACCGCCGGCGCCTCCACCGAACGCGCCACCACCGACGCCGCCGCCGAACGCGCCACCGCCCGCTCCACCACCGACACCGCCTCCGGATCCGCCCGTGCAGAGGCCTCGGCTGCAGACCTGGTTCGCGTTGCACGAGTTGCAGAACGCGCCGTTCGCTCCGCACATGTTGCTGTTCGTCTGGGAGAGCGGCACGCAGAGGAAGCCCTGGGGACCGGCGAGGTAGCAGCCGTCACAGACGCCGCCTCCACCGCCCGCGCCACCGCCGAAGGAGCCGCCGCCCGCGCCACCACCCGCGCCTCCGCCTCCGCCGATGTTCTGGCAGACGTAGTTGCTGCAGGTCTGACCGCTGCCGCACTGCGCGCAGGTCACGCCGCCCTGGCCGCAGAAGGTGTTGTTGTTCGAGCTCGAGCGAGGAATGCAGGCGCCCGCGAAGTAGCAGCCGTCACAGGATCCGCCGCCGCCAGTGCCGCCGCCGAAGCCGCCTCCAAATCCACCGCCAATTCCGCCGCCGACTCCGCCGCCTGCGCCACCGCCGAAGAAGCCACCTCCGATTCCTCCGCCGGCGCCGCCACCGGACACTCCGCCTCCGAAGCCACCTCCGAAGCCGCCGCCAACTCCGCCGCCGAAGAAGCCGCCACCGATGCCTCCGCCGACTCCGCCACCGGAGACTCCACCGCCGAAGCCGCCTCCGAAGCCGCCGCCGGACTGATTTCCTCCGCCCGACTGATTTCCGCCGCCGCCGAAGCCGCCTCCATCCATTTCATCGACAGGTGTGAAGCAGCCAGCGAGTGCCACGCAGGCCGCGGAGAGGAGAATGGCGCGGATCATTGGATCAGCATGGTCGGCACTTCCCGCCCACGTCCAGTACCCGGCTCCGCTCATTTTCTTGAACGGCCGCCGGGCTCGCGCTGTGGTGCGCCTCCATGAACCCCTCCGGCCAGCCTTTCCCCAATCAATTCGGTGGTGCCCCTCCCCCTCCCGGTGGAGGCGGCGGCGCGGCAGAAGCGCTGAACGTTCCCGGCATCCTCTTCATCGTGTTCGGCTCGATCAGCGTGCTCTACGGGATCTACGGCCTCACCGTGGGCGGCGTGAACGAAGCGCAGATGTCGCAGATGCTCAGCGATCCCAACCTTCCGCCCCAGGCGAAGGACTTCATCAGAATGCTGGCGGGGCCGATCTCGAAGGTGCTCGGGCTGCTCGGCATGATGATGTCGGCGTTCATGGTGTTCGGCGGCGTGCAGATGCGGCAGCTCAAGGGCTACGGCATCGCGATGGCGGCGTGCATCATCGGCCTGCTGCCGTGCACCAGCTGCTGCTGTGTGACGCTCCCGATCGCGATCTGGACCCTGACGATCCTGATGCGACCGGAGATCAAGTCCGCGTTTACGTGATCACTTACCGCGCTGCTTGATGGCAGCGACCGCGAGTCCGAGGCCGTTCAGCTCGGAGTCGAAGCGGATGAGCTGACGATCTTCGTCGGTCAAAGTGAGACCGGCGCGGAACGCAGCGGTTTCGAATTCCTGCTCGAGGCGGCGCTTGAAGCGCTGCTCGAGCGTGCCCTGCTCGTCACCGCTCTTCGCCCCCTCCTCCGCCAACTTCGTGGAGAGCTCGAGCCAGCTGATCAACTGATCAGCGATCGGCTTTACGTCGGCGAACTCACCGAAGTGCGTGAGCGCCACCGCCTTCGGCTTCAGCTCCACGATGCGCTGCACGCTCGCGATCGCCGCCGCTCCATCGAAGTCGGTCGGTGAGGTGCTCGGATACGCGAAGCGCTTCGCGCGCTGAAGCGCGGGGTACACCAGACCGAACGTGTCTCCGGTGTAGACGACCTCGTCCAACTGATCGTGCACCACGAAGTGATGGTTCGCGTGGCCGCGCGTGTGGAGGAACGACAGGGTCGCCTTGCCGAGCGTGACGGTCTCTCCATCTTCGAGGGAGCGCACGCGCTTCGCGTCGATCGCATCGATGGTGCCGTAGAGCGCCTCGAAGGCGTCCTCTCCGTAGACCGTCTTCGCGCTCGCCACGAGCCGCGAGGGATCGATCAAGTGCTTCGCCGCGCGAGGGTGCGCGAGCAGCGTGGCGTTGGGGCACGCTTTCATCAGCGCCGAAGTGCCACCGGCGTGATCGAGGTGCGCGTGCGTGACGATCACGTACTTCACCGCTTCGGGAGCGAGACCCGCTTCCTTCAGCGCCTTCAGCAAGCGCGGCACCGAGTGCGTGGTGTTCGCCTCGATGAACGCCGCTTCGCCGCCGTCTTCACGCAGGTACGCCGCGGCGAGCTGCGGCATCACGTATTCGCAGTCGATGGTGACGCGCACGGCTCAGTCCTCTGAGTCCTTCTTCTCGTCCTTCTTTTCTTCCTTCTTCTTGTCCTTCTTCTTCTTCTTCTTGCCCTTCTTCTTCTCGCCCTCGTCGTCGTGATCGTGCTCGAAGGAAGGGAACTCGTTGCCGTGCATCACGCTGACGTCGCGGAGCATCTTGCGCACTTCCATGCCGTGCAGCTCTTCCTGGGCGATCTGGGTGCGGGCGAACTCCTCGAGATACACCGAGCGATCAGCGACCTCGTCGAGGAGCTTCTTGTAGATGTCGAGCGCCTGCTTCTCGTGCGCCAGGCTCTCCTCGAGGATGTCCTTCACCGAGTGCTGGTAGCTCTCGGGGATCTCCGCGATCTTCAGGGTGGGGTGACCGCCGAGGCCGACGAGGATCTCACCGGCCTGGGTCGCGTGCAGGAGCGACTCGGTGGCCTGCGCCTTCATGAACTGCACGATGGGGATGCGGTTCGGGCCCGCCACCATGAGCGAGTAGTGCGTGTAGCGAACGACGCCAGCGAGCTCGAACTCCATGATGCGGTTCAGCAGGCGCTGCGTGGCTTTGGTGTCGAGCTCTTTCATGAGGGCGCGTTGTACTCCACGCCGTTTCAATGCGCTCGCTCAAGTCTCCCTCCGGCCTGCGCCGTCGGTAGCCGCTCGCTGTGAGAGTCACTTCGCCTTTTCAGCGATCGTCTTCTTCTCGCGATCAGTCGCGACGCGAATGCCGAGCACCTCGGCCTTCACCATGCGGCCGGCGCCCCAGTCCTCGTTGCCGCCGCCGAAGGAGAGCTCTTCACCCGCGGCCTTCTCCTTCACCTTGGCGACCTTCTTCACCTTCTTGTCGACCTCGGTCTTGCCGAGCGTGAAACCCACGCGCGCCGAGAGGCCGAACTTGTTCTTGTCGCTGAACTCCTTCGCGTCCTGCTGCGAGAGGATCTTGTGCTCGAAGTGCGCGGGCTGCGCGATCCACACGTTCTGCGCGAAGTCGGCGTCGGCCTTGGCCGCGGAGTTGCCGGGATCTCCCGCCTTCACATCCGTCCACGCGATCGCGATGCGGCCGATCGGATCGGTGCAGTCGATGGTGCCGTTCACGTCGATGTCGAACTTGCCGTTGGGCGCGTCGTACGCGGAGAGCACCACCTGTGCGGGCGCGCGGAGCTTCACGATGTATTTCTT
>CBIHPJ010000177.1:0-13288 GCA_966211295.1 uncultured Myxococcales bacterium
GCGCGGCGAGCAGATCGATCGGCCGGTTCTCCATGGTGAGCTCGATTGGCCCCGGAGATTGTTTGGCGAAGTTGATGAGGATCGAGGTGAGCGCGCTGGCGGCGAGCGCGAGCGGAGCGTTCACGCGAAGGGGAGTCTCCTTCGGTGGCCCGAGCTGCTGCAGGCCGCGCGCGTCGTCGAGGAGATGACTCGCCGCCTCGTACAGCTCGAGGCCGTGCGTGGTGGGAGCGACCCGGCGCGTGGTGCGGCGAAAGAGCTCGAGGCCCAACTTCGCCTCCAGCCGCGCGATGCGTTGACTGACGGCGGAGCGGGTCAGTCCGGTCTGCCTGGCCGCCTCGCTGAACGACTGCTCACGGAGCACCAGCGCGAAGAGTCCGTAGAGCGGGAGGAGATCGAGGTCGAGGGCAGCCATGGTTCGATTGTCCACAATCGTGAACAGTCTGACCACCTGCGCGACCTACCGGACCACGAGGTGGAGGCCTATTCATAGCGAGTCGCCGGAATTCACCGGCCTCGTTGAAAGGACATTGTCAATGAACGCCGCTACCCAGCTCCCCACCACCAACACTGCCGCTCCCGTCACCTCGCCCGCCAACAAGTGGGTGATCGACACGGGCCACTCCGAGGTCGGCTTCCGCGTTCGGCACATGATGGTCTCGTGGACGCGCGGCAAGTTCGATCGCTTCGAGGGCACCCTCGAGCTCGACTCCCAGGACATCACCCGCTCGAAGATCGACGTGCGCATCGAGGCGGCCTCGATCAACACCAACCTCGCCGACCGCGACGCGCACCTGAAGAGCGCGGATTTCTTCGACGCGGCCAACTTCCCGCACCTGCACTTCACGTCTCAGAAGGTCGAGCAGGTGAGCGGCGGCGGACTCAAGGTCCTCGGCGAGCTCGAGATTCGCGGCGTGCGCAAGGCGGTGGTGCTCGACGTCGACACGCTCGCTCCGGCCGCGAAGGATCCGTGGGGTGGCGTGCGCCGCGGCACGCGCGCGACCACGCGCCTGAGCCGCAAAGACTTCGGCCTCAACTGGAACTCCGCGCTCGAGCTGGGCGGCGTGCTGGTCGGTGACGAGGTGGAGATTCACCTCGAGATCGAGCTCATTCAGAAGTGAGTCGTCTCGTCACCCGAGCTCATCACCCACGGTGAGCCGAAAAGGCGCCGGTGGATCCGACTTCACCAGCAGGATGGGGACGTCGATCACCGGCAGCAGATGCTTGAAGATCTGCGCTCGCCCGGCGGCGAGCTTCGCGTGCCAGCCGACCACCAGCACGCTGATGCCCTCATGATGAACCAGGTGCAGCAGCTCTCCCGCGATGGGGCCGCGCCCGAGCACCGCCCGACGAATGCGCCGCCGCTGCGCCAGGGTGAGCGTGGGCACCGCGCGGGTCACCAGCTCTTCCAGCTGGCCGGCGTATTCGTGGTGCACCTCGTCGCAATAGCGCGTGCGCGCGGCGAGCTCCTCGTCATGGGAGATGCGATCGTCGGTCACGTGCGCGACGTCGACCGCGAGGTCGAGCATGTCGGCGAGGCGCAGCGAGAGCGCGACTGCGCGATCAGATTCGCTCCCTCCACTCACGGGGACGAGCATGCGCCTCCACGGCAACACCTCCTTGTAACCGGAGGGGAGCAGCAGCACGGGAACCGAACAGCGCTCCAGCACCGCTTCCGTGACGTGGCCCAGGGCCTTCACGAGATCGGTGCCCTCCTCGGCCGCGCACCCCCGAGCCGTCAACACCACCAGCTCGGAGCGGTGCTTCTCGATCGCGCTCAAGATCGCCTCGGCTGGATACGCGGGCGCCTGGTGCAGCTCGACGTGCGGCCAACGCGCTTCGGGCACGTGGAGCCGGCGGAGCTCCTCGCGCGCCGGCAGCTCGTGGCGCGTCGCACTCAAGACGTGGACCCGGGCCCCCACCTGCGAGGCCAACCACGTGGCACAGCCGAGGCTCCCGGCGGCGAGCGCCGAGCCATCGAGCGGCACCAGGATGGACGTGAGCGTTTTCACTCAATCCTCTCGTGAAAGCTGAACGCGGTGCCTCTCGCCTCGCCATGTCAGCGTCAGGGCGATCTCCCTCCACCGGGGCGGACACGTCTGCAGCGCCTGAGGCCGGGACACCGGGCCCGACTCGGTGAAACGAACGCCGAGGAAGCCAAACAGGAGCGCCTGCCAGGTCGCGCCCATGCAGGCGGGGTGAATGCCCAGAGCGTTGTTCCCCATGCGGTCGGACAGATCGAGCCAGAGTGCTTCGCGCCAGTACCTCTCGGCGTCTTCCAGCAAACCGATGCGAGCGGCGATGGCCGCGTGAATCGCAGGCGAGAGGCTGCTCGCATGATCGGTGATCGGCTCGTAGTAGCGGTAATTCGCCTCGATCACCTCGCGCGGGAACGCGTCGGGCAACACGTGCAGCAGCATGAGCACGTCAGCCTGCTTGACCAGCTTCATGCGGTTGATGCGTTCCCAGTCGAAGAGCCGGCTCACGGGCGCCTTGAAGCGCTCCTCACGAGGGAGCGGGTAGTCCTCGAGCTCGAAGAAGCCCTCGAATTGCTCGATGACGCCCTCGCTGTTCGGCCCTGGGCAGAAGAGCGCCTGGCCCACCTCGCTCCATGCACCCGGCTCGTCAGCGGTGATGCGGCAGGTCTCGGCGAGCGCCGCCCACGCGCCCGGATCCTCACGCGAGAGCCAGTCCACCGCGCGCGTCGCGTGCTGCAGGTTCTCCCGCGCCATCCAGTTCGTGTAGGCGTTGTCCTTGACCGAGTGGTGGTACTCGTCAGGTCCCACCACGTTCTCGAGGTGGAAGTGCCGCGGCCCACGCACGGCACGGCTCGCCCAGAAGCGAGCGGTCTCCACGAGGAGCTCCACGCCCGCGCTGCGCATGAAGTCGTGATCGCGCGTGGCTTCCCAATACTGACCGACTGCGTGCGCCACGGCCGAGGTCACGTGGAGCTGCTGCGCGCCGGTGAAGATCGGGATCTCGTGGCCAGTCGACTTGAGCCTGATCGAGCGGGGCGTGACGTCATCGCCGGTGGCCGCCGATTCCCACGCGAAACAGGCGCCCCGGCCCCCGAGCCCCGCTGCCCGACGGCGCGCGCCCGGGAGCGTGTGATGTCTGTACAGCAGCAGCGAGCGGGCGATGTCTGGGAAGGTGTACAGATAGAACGGCAGCTTGAACATCTCGACGTCCCAGAACACGTGCCCCTCATAGGCGCGCCCGCTGAGCGCCCTCGCGCCCACCGACACCCGGGGATCGTGATCGGCCGCGCAGCGCAGGTGGTACGCGTTGAAGCGAAGCGCCTGCTCCACCCCGGGGTTGCCCTTCAAACGAACGTCGGCCCGGGACCACACGTCGCTCCAGCGCGCGGCCTGCGCTGAGAGGGCCTCGTCGAAGTCGTCCCACCCGAGGCCTTCCACCAGCTGCCGCGCGGACGCCTCGGGGTCTTCGGTGTCGCGGCTGGTGAAGATCGCCACGTACCTTCGAAAGACGAGCGTGCGCCCCAGGGGCCCCATCGCGCGCCAACGAACCGCAGGAGCGCGTTCGCCCTGCATGAAGGTCGCGCTCACCACGCAGAGCTCGAGCTCCGAGGCGCTGGTCTTGAATCGTTTCACCTGGAGCGTGTCAGGCGCGTCAGTGGCGAGCTCGGTGAGATGCGGGTGGTTGGTGGCGAGGTCGGGATCTTCGAGAGAGGTGTCGAGCTCCACGGTGGCCGAGTGGTTCAGCAGGCTGACCTTCACCTCCTGCAACAGCAGGTGTGGCTCAGCGAGCGATGCACAGCGGCGCGCTTGAACCACCACGTGGCGATCGACGTCGGTCTCGTAGTCGGCGTAGCCGTGGAGGATCCCCTCCTTGAGATCGAGGGTGCGGCGATGCGTTCGACAGAGCTTCCCGGTGGGGTCGAGCTCGGCGCCCCCCACCAGGAGCCGCATTCGAAAAGGGAAAGGCAGCGTGATCAGCTCGCTGTGCACCGAGTCACCTCGATCGTCGCTGATGAACTCGAGCTCGGAATACGGCCGATCGACGACCTTCCTGTCGAACACGCCCGCGATGAAGAGATCGCCGTGCGAGCCGGGCATCGGGGTGTCGAGCGCCCCGCGCACGCCGAGGTAGCCATTGCCCACCGTGAAGAGACTCTCCATGCCGTGCTCGCGCGCGGGGTCGAAGCCTTCCTGTTCCACCGTCCACGCGAGCGTGGCGTCGCGCTTCTCGGTCAAGAGCCGATCGAGCGCGCCCACGTCGAGCTCTTGCAGATCGTCGACCACGAAGTCGGCGCCGTGCGAGGTCAAGGCCGCGCGATTGCCGCCGCGATCGACGCCGACCACCAGGCCAAAGCCGCCCCGCCGGCCGGCCTCCACGCCTGAGGTGGCGTCCTCCACCACCACCGCTCGTCCGGGTGTGACCCCGAGCAGCCCCGCCGCGCGCAGGAACGGATCGGGGTACGGCTTGCCCTTGAGCCCCAGCGCCGCCGCGTCGATGCCGTCCACCCGAACGTCGAAGAGATGATCGAGCCCGCTCACCTCGAGCACCTCGCGGCCGTTGCGGCTCGACGTCACCACCGCCGTCCGTCCGCCCTGGCGCCGCAGCTCCTCGAGCAGCGAGACGGTCGAAGCGAACACCCCGACACCGTCGTGGCGCAGGCGCCGCAGGAACGAGGCGTCCTTGCGAGCCCCGAGGCCGTTGACCGTCGACGCCTCTGGCGCATCGGCGGGAGTGCCTTCCGGCAGCTGCACTCCCCGCGCGGAGAGGAAGTGGCGCACCCCCTCGTGGCGCGGCCTGCCATCCACGTACTCGAGGTAGTCGTGCTCCCCGAAGGGCGCGAAAGGCGGGTGGCCCGCCGCGGTCCACGAGCGCAAGAAGTCGTCGAACACCTCTTTCCATGCGGCCGCGTGCAGCACGGCGGTGCGCGTGACGACTCCGTCCAGATCGAAGATCACCGCGTCGAAGCCCAACCTGCTGCCACGCTGCTCAGTCGGGGTGATCATCATCGCTCGAGCACCGCACAGCCCTTGCACCAGCCGATCTGGCCGAAGACGGGATTTGCAAGAAGGGCACCGGCGGCATGGCGCAGCAGCCAGGCCCGCTGACCGCTGACCGCCTGACGGCAGCCCTCGCTGCAGGAGCGCCTGAGCGCACCTGAGGCGGTGTGGCCACTTCCTTCGAGGGACTCAGCTCGGCCAGGTCGCGAGCTTCAAGACGCGCTCTGTCCCTGGGTGATCGGCGCCTTCGATCGGCGGCCCCACGCCACGAAGAGCGAGAGTGCGACCAGGAAGAAGTTAGCGAGCACCGTGAGGCCCGGCTTGATGCGCGTGGCGGAAGGAAGAATCACTCCGAGTCCGCCGAGCAGATCGAACGCGGCCGTCATGTAGAAGAACCCCGGCGAGACCTGCCCCGCCCACGGAATCATGGTGGCGAGCGTCGCGATCGGCGTCGCGAACTTCCAGAGGCCGGTGCCCACGAAGGTGAGCGCGAGCAGGCCCTGCACGATCCACAACGCGATGTTCATCGCAGCACCGCTTCGAGACGATCGAGGTTCTCTTCGTTCGCCTTCACGATGAAGTCTCCGTTCTCGTCGAGGAAGCGCTTGTTCTCGAAGTGCATGTACCAGTGCAGATGCGTACCGCCCTCCACCGCCGTGAACTGAAAGGTCGCGGTGTAGACCGGCCCGGTCACGTGATGGAGCACGATGCGATTCGGCGGCGTGACCTCGAGGTACACGAGCTCATTCTTGTACTCGCGCCCGTCCGGCCCATGGAACGTGAAGCGCCACTTCCCACCGACGCGCGGGTCGTGCTCGTGGAAGGTGCTGGTGAAACCGTTCGGCCCCCACCAGCGCGTGAGGATCTGTGGATCGGTGAACGCGGCGAAGACCCGCTCGAGATCCGCCTTCACCACTCGCACCGTCATCAACTCGTGGTCTGCGACCTTCATGATCCTGAGAGCTCCGCGATGACTCGTTGCACCACCAGCTCAGGACCCGCGTACCAGTCGCGGTGGAGCACGGTCATCGTGCGCCAGCCGAACCCCTCGAGCACCACGGCCTGCGCGTGGAGCACTTCTTCCACGGCGCGCCCGTGATGTTCCTGATCGTCGATCAAGATGCCCAACGCGTAACGGGTCTCGCCCTTCTTCCGCACGCCCAGGTTGCAGCGGAACTGCGAAGTACCGACGCCCGTCTCGACCTCGTAGCCCTTCTCGGTGAGCGCCTTCGCGAGTCTCGTCTCGAGCGAGCTCACGCTTCGCTGCCCCGAGCGCACCGACTTGCTCGCCCACGCGTGCAGCGCGGTCTGCGCCTCGTTCACGTTGCCGACCGAGAGCGCCTCGGCGTAGCGCAGGTAGTTCCGCAAGCAATTGGCGCCATCGTTGTAGTCGTTGGTGATGGCCGCCCAGCGAATCGAGCTGACCACCGCGAGGTGATGCTTCGCGCGCGAGAAGATCACGTTGAGCCGCTTCTCTCCGCCCGTCTTGTTGATGGGGCCGAAGTTCATCAGCATCTTTCCGCGCGCGTCAGGCGCGTAGCAGACCGAGATGATGATCACGTCGCGCTCGTCACCCTGCACGTTCTCGAGGTTCTTCACGAACAGGCCGACGTGCTGACCATCTTCCTCGCGCTCGAGCTCGGCCTCGTACCGGGTGAGGAAGTCGGGATCGTCTTCGCCCAGCTGACGGATCGCGCCTTCGATCTCGCCTTGCTGCGCCTCTGAGAACGCGACCACGCCGATGGTCTTGCCGTCGTTCTTCCTGAGCAGCTCGCGAAGCAGGTGCGCGATGTACCGGGCCTCGCCCGTGTTGCGGCGCTGCTCGTAGGGAGACTGCTCCACGTGATGGAAGCTGATGGAACGCTCGAGCAACGCGCCTGCTCCCGCGACTCCATCCTCCGGTGCCTTCACGTTGATCGGCGGACGCGTGACCGTCCTCGTCACCGAGGGAACCGTGAGCAACTTGCCCTCGTAGAAGACACGATTCGAGAACGCGATCAGCGCCTCGTCGCGGCTGCGGTAGTGCCAGCCCAGCATCGTCGACGGCAACGTGCGCGCCGCGTGGGAGAGCAGACTCTGCGCGTCGAGCTCGTACCCGGTGTCTTCGATTCGCTCGTCGTCGTCAGGCGCGCTCGATCCGAAGAAGTCAGTCGGCGGGAGCTGCATCTCGTCTCCCACCACGATCGTCTGCGCGGCGCGATACGCCGCGGGCACCGCGTCCTCGAGCGGGATCTGGCTCGCCTCGTCGAAGATCACGAGATCGAACGTGGCCTCGAGCGGCAGCGTGTCGGCCACGCTGAGCGGACTCATCAACCAGATCGGCTTGAGATCGCGCACCACCACGCCTGGAGCGCCCGTCGCGAGGTCGCGAATCGAGCGGTACCGCATCGTCTTGCCGAACTCGTGCTCCAGCTCCTTGCGTCCCGAGGCGTAGAGCTTCTTCTCCTTCTTCTGCTCGGCGTTGAGCGTGTCGGCGGGAGCGACGGATCGAGACACGTGCGCAAGGAACACATTGCGCGCGGCCTCGACGATCGCAGCTGCGTTGGCGCGACGTACTTGCGCTCCGGCTCCGATGGCTTCCGTGCGCAGCGCGTCCCAGTCAGATCCACCGAGCACGTCGAGCGCTCGCTGCGTGAGTCCCGCATCCGCACTCGCGCGCACCACGTCACGCTCGAGCTGTTCCACGCTCACGGGATACTCGCGGAGCAACGTCGCCACGCGCTCATGCGGAGCAGCGGCCAGATTGCGCAAGGGCTCGAGCAGCACCGGGAGATCACCGAGTCCACCTTCGAGCGCGCTCAGCTGCGTGCGGAGCTCCGAAGGCGTGAGTCCACCCGCGTTGCGCACCAGACGCTTGAGGCGCGCGTCGAGGCCCCTGGTCGCCTCCACCACCTCGAGCACACCCGGCGCATCGCTCGCCGCACCCGGAGTCGAGAGCCAATCGCGGAAGGCACCGCCCTCGCGGCCCAGGCTCTTGAGCGCCTGAGCCACCGCATCGAGCTCCTTCAGCGCGAGCGACTTCTGGCCCTTCTGACGCGCGCTCTCCACCGCCGCATCAGCGCCGTGCCGTGCAGAGAGCTTCTCGAGCACGTCGGACCACGTGGGCTTGATCGCCTTGGAAGCGAAGTCGAACGACGCGTTCAGCACCTTGCGCAGCTGCCACCACGAGGGCGAGAGCCAGCCGAACAACTTCATCAAGAACGAGCCTTCGAAGCGGCGCGCCTGGGCGAGCGCAGTCGAAGTCTCATCGGCCGGGAGCGGAGTTCTCCAACCTGCCGCCGCCGCCGCCATCTTTGCCGCGACTTCCTTCAGTTCCTCGAGCTCGACGAGCAGCGCATCGAAGGATCGCCGCGCGTCACCTGATGGATCCAACAGCCGCAGCGCGCTCTCCACGATGAGCGGCTTCAATTGCAGCACGAGCCGCTGACGCTCGAAGAGCTGGGCGATGGTTGGTGTTCCCGCGGCGCGCGCGAGCTGCGTCGACGAGACGCGATCGATCAGCGCGAGGGCCTCATCCTTCTCGACGCGTGCCGCGCTCGCTGGATCAGGAGCGAAGAGCAGCTCGTCTCCCAAGACTCGCAATGGATGTCTCGCGAAGAGAGGATCTCGACCTACCGCACGCAGGGCCTGTTCGAGGGAGCGGCCGAGCGGTGCGCTCTGCGCGAAGGCCTGGTGCGGAGGCAGCTGACCAAGCGGAACTCCACTCGCCGCGAGATCCTGCAGCTCGAGCGCTCGGCCGATGAGCGAGAGGATCGAAGCGTCAGCGCCGTGCGGCTTCGACTCCATGGCCATGCGGAAGCGCGTCGCACGCCCCAGCACCGCACCGAAGCTCGCGGCGTCACGGCGGCGCGCGTCGGAGAGCTCCTGCGCAGGCGCCATCGCCACCCAGCCCTCGTAGGTCTCCTTCAGATCCTTGATGAACGCCTTCTTGTCGGACTGAGAGTCGTGGATCAGGCAGGTGAGCGGAGCGAGCCCCTGCATCTGCAATCGATGGAACACCACATCGATCGCCGCGCGCTTCTCCGCGACGAACAGCACGCGCTTTCCGCGCGCTACCGCATCAGCGAGCAGGTTGGTGATGGTCTGCGACTTTCCCGTGCCCGGCGGGCCTTGAATGATGAAGCTCTCGCGCCTTCGCGCACGCGCCACCGCACTCGCCTGCGTGGGATCCGCGGGCATCACGTCGAAGCGCTCTTCGATCGAGAGCGGAGCGGGCTGCTCCACCACCGGCCTCGCGGCGTTCGAGAACAAGGTGTCGAACGTGGGATGGGTGTCCTGCGATTCGATCAGCCCCGCGTAGTCACGAACCAGCGACATCTTGCGAGAGTTGAAGTTCGCCAACGTCACGTTGCAGAGATCGATCGCCCACTCGAGCGGACCGCCGTCGGTCCCGCCGTCCTTGATCGAATAGAGCGACTTCTCCACCACCTCGGGGGAGTGCTGGAAGATGCGCGGCCGTGGCTCGTCGTGCAGCTCGCGATTGGGCGCCGCTGACGGATAGACGAGGTGCGTGAACAGCTGCACGCCGAGTGGATGGAACTTCGAGCGCGCGTAGCTGTAGTCGAAGCCGCGATGCGAACGCGCGTTGCGGCCCGAGAGCGCGACCCGCTTGCGAAACGCATCGAGCCTCTTCCGCGCCTGGGCGAGCACGAGATCGATGCGGGGCTTCTCGATGCGGCTGATGGTGACGCCCGGCTCCGACGCCTGCACCTGCTTCGTGAGCTCGGCGAAGAGTTTCTCGAGCGCGTCCGGATCGGAGAGATCGACGGTCTCGGGCAGGTTCACTCCGTACAGCTGCGACAGGTACTGCCGCAGCACCGGGTTCACCTCGGCGTCGTCGCTCTCGGCCGTCATGAACACCGAGTCGCGCACGCCCTTCTTCTTCTCGAGCGTCACCGGCAGGAGCACGAGCGGCGAGGTGATGCGGGTCGCCTTGTCTTCCTTCAAGTTGTGCCAGTGGAGGAAGCACACCACGAGGCGCAGCGGAGAGAAGCCGAGCTCCGTCTTGCTCCGATTCGCATCGAGCCGGAGTTGATCGAGTGAGCTGGAGAGAAACGGATAGTCCTCGAAGCGCAGATAGCGCCCCAGGGGCACCGCCTTCGTGCTCGAGATTTCTTCCGCGGCGCGGCCTCGCCAGGTCATCAGGCTCTCGGGATCGACGTTCCTCACGTCGAGCACCAGCGGCACCGAGCCCAGCGTCAGGTTCACGGTCTGTCCTGAAGCGTTGAAGTAGAGCAGCCGATTGCGCCGGGAGAAGTCGAAGAGGCGATCGCGCAGCCGGCCGTAGACCTTCGCGCGCACCTGCGTCTCGGAGCTCGGAGCGACCGTCGGTTCGTCGAGCGTGGTGGTCTGCTCTCGATAGTTCCGCAGCGTGCCGATCAGCGCGCGAAGATCTTGAACGCGATGGCTTCGGTTCGGCTCGGTCATGCGGACGATCGCCCGTACAAGCACGGGGTGAAGCCGCTGGTTCCTTCCGAGCGAATGTGCGCGAGCGAGTGAGAACGCGGACAGCGCCTCGGTCTCTCCGAGGTTGTGATCGAGCGCGACGCTCGCGAGCACCAACCCCAGCACGTAGATGTCGGTGAGCGGATCGTGGTGACCGACCTCGTGCTCCCAGCTGACGTAACGGGTCAGATAGAGGGGCCTGGTGATCGGCGTGCCTGGATCGACGACCGAGAGGTTGGTCACCGAGGGGCCGTCACCGTCGACCACCCGCTTCGTGTTCGAGACCACGTCGAATGCGCGACTCTCAGGCTCGATCACCTTCGAGAGACGCTCGGGTGCGAGCCTCGGGGCCCGCGCTTTCGACGCCTCGAAGAAGATGCGTCCGCCTGAGACGTGCAGATCATCGATGCCCTCGAGCGGAGCGACCTGCCCTCGCTCGTGCACCTCGAGGACTTGCTCGAGCAACGGCATCGTCATCGCGAGCACGTCATCGGAGGCGCGGAGCGAGTCTTCCGCTCCGAGGAGATCGAGCAGCCGCTGATGGCCCTCGGTCATGACTCGACCTCCGCGCCCTTCTTCTCGAGCTCGGCCCAGGAAGCGGCGCTCATGCGGAGCTCCTTGCGCGCGAGCTTCGGGAGCACTTCGTCGAGGCCGATGCGTCGACCCAGCTCGGCCGCGTGCGCGAGGCCCTTGTCCTCGAGATCAGCGTCAGCGAGGGCGAGATCGAGCAGGAGATAGGCGTAGTACTCGTCGAGGCTGCTTCCACCGCGCGGCAGGCCTTCCAGCGAGGGCTGGGGCCCATCGAAGGACACTTCCGGGAAGAAGCGTCGCGCGTGGGTGAGCGTCGCTTCGGTGCGCATGAACGGCGGAGCGAGCGCTGCCGCGATCACTCTCTTCGTGGCGTCGGTGAGTGAGACCTGCTGCACGAGATCGAGCGTCTCGAGCTCCACTGGTCCATCGACGATCGCGGCGAGCTTCTTCGGGTCGCCGTCTGCGTTCCAGTGAGCCAGCGCCCAGGCACGAATGAACTCCTCGGGGTGCGTGAGGCCTCGGCTGCCGGTGTCCTTCGCTGCAAGTGCTTCGTTGGCTTGCGCGAGATAGGCCTTCGGATCGACCTCGCGAAGCCCTGTCGACATCTTCACGAGCAGGCTGAGCGCGGCGTCGAGATCGTCAGCGGCGATGAGCGATCCGCGATCTGCGTAGAGCTCGGTCCATCGCCGAAAGCGCAGCGCGGATTGCATGTGGCTGGGCGCGCACCCGGGCTGGCGAACGATGTGCTCGATCAGCACGTCGGCGGTGTGGAAGCGCCCGCCTTGCTCGGTCCAGAGCCGGTGATGCGCGAGCTCGTGGCCGAAGAGTGCGCGGACCTCGGCCTCGTTGAGCGTGTCCATCACGGGGCCCTGCAACACCACGTGCGCCTCGGTGGCGGCGAACACGAGCCCCGCGTTGAGGACGCCGCTGCCCTGCGATTGGTAGAGCGTGAGCGGCACGGTGACGCCCAGCACCTGCGCGACCTCGGTGGCGATCGCGTAGAGCTTCTCGTGCGACTCGCGCGGCAACCGGTACGTCGCGCGCAGCAGCTCGAGCTTCACGTTCTCGGCGTACTTCTTCCCGTAGTCGTCGCCCGCGAACCATCGCCAGAGACCGGGCTCCTGTTGTTCGAGCGTTGAGGCGAGGGCGACGTGGAAATCGAGCGGCTGCAGAACGCGGTCAGAAGGCATGGCGGCGCGAGTCTGCCCTCTCAGTTCACCGCCGTGTGGCAAGAAGGACGCTTCGAGTGACGATGGCGCGAGCCCGTTAAGTTTGCGACGCGATGGACGCGTTGAAGCTGCAGCTCGACGTGCGAGGTGAAGGAGCCCCGCTGGTACTGGTCGGAGGCGGCCTCACTGGAATGCTCAGCTTCGTTCCCCACCAGCTAAGGCTGGCGAGCCAGCGCAAGGTCATTCGGGCGCAACTGCTGTCGGTTCAGTACGGCCTCGAAGACCGGCCGTTGCCGCAAGGATACGGGCTGCGAATGGAGAGCGAAGCGCTGGCCGCTGCGCTCGAGGCGGAGGGCCTCACTGGGGCGATCGATCTGATCGCGTGGTCGTATGGCGCCGCTACGACTCTCGACTACGCGCTCAATCACTCCGAGCGCGTTCGCACGTTGACGCTCATCGAGCCGCCCGCCTTCTGGGTGCTCGAGGAGACAGGCCGGATGGACGCGCGGTCAGCGGACGAGAAGCAGCAACTGGCCACGCTGAACGCGGGGATGCACGAAGACGTCAGCGAGGAGCAACTGGCCAGCTTCGCCCATCTCGCGGGCTTCGTTCCGCGTGAAGTCGCGCCGCAATCACTGCCGCAGTGGCCAGTCTGGTTCCAACATCGGCGCTCGCTCCGGGGCAACGATGGCCCGCTCCTGCATCGCGATTCTCGCGCGCGACTTGCTGCGCTGAAGGCGCCAGTGCTCCTGGTCAAAGGCACCGGCTCCTCTCACTTCCTTCACACGATCATCGACGCGCTCGCAGCCACGCTCCCGAGCGCGCGAATGATCGAACTTCCCGGGGGGCACGCGCCGCAGATCGTGGCGATGGATCGTTTCCTCGCCGAGATCGCGGCCTTTCAGCAGCTAGGTTGAGAGCTGCTCGGCCAGCCAGTCGATGAACACACGGACTCGCCGCGAGAGTTGCCGGCGGTGTGGATAGAGGATCGAGACCGGCATCGGCGCCGCGCGATACTTCGGCAACACCTCGACCAGCTTGCCGCTCTTCAACTCGTCGAGAGAGATGAGCGGCACCTGGATCAGGCCGAGGCCCGCAACCGCGGCGGCGACATAGGACTCCGCGTTGTTCACGGTCACCCTGCCCTTCATCGGCAGTTCCTTCCACTCG
>CBIHPJ010000178.1:0-13280 GCA_966211295.1 uncultured Myxococcales bacterium
CCGAACTGAAGGCTCAGCAAGCAGAGTTGCTCGGAATGATCTTGTCGCTCGGGAAGAAGTGAACCCGAGTGTAGTTTCCGCGGCGTGACTGACCTCAAGACCCTTCGCCTCGCCTCGCTCCAACTCTCGCCCGAGCGCCTCGACGCCTTCGTCCTCTACGAGCGCACGCTCCTCTCCGAGCTCGAGCGTGCCCCCGCCTCCGACTGGAGCGGCCGCTACGCATTCGCCCACGGTCGCGCGCTCGCCGCCTCGAAGCTCGATCTCGTCGAGCTCGGTAAACTCAAAGCGATGATCAGCGACTTCTGCGGCCGCCGCTCTGCCGCGCAGGCTGTGAAAGATCGCCTCGCCTCCAGCGGCAATTCACCGAAGGACGCCGTGATCGCCGAGCGAGCCAAGAAGCAGCTCCCGAAGCTCGACGACCTCTCCCAGTTCACCGCGCGCCACGGTGAAGAGGCCGTCAGGTTGCTCCGGGCCCGCGAGACCGAGCTCCTCGAGCTGCACCGGGCGCTCGCCAAGGCCGAAGGCACCGGCCACCTTCACCCGGGTTGATGGGTCGCTGGGAGTTGACTTCCCCCCTCGGGTGACAACAGAAGGGCGCGCATGAAGCGCTATTTCATCCACACGTTCGGCTGCCAGATGAACGTGAACGACACGAACCGCATGGGCGAGGCCCTCGCTTCGATGTCGTACGCGCCGACCCCGGTCGCCGACAACGCCGACCTCATCATCCTCAACACCTGCTCCATCCGTGAGAAGGCCGAGGACAAGATGCTCTCGGCGCTCGGTCGGTATCGCCAGGTGAAGCTGCAGCGCGGCGCGCTGATCGGCGTGGGCGGCTGCGTCGCTCAGCAGGAAAAGAAGAAGATCATCGAGAAGGTGCCGTACGTCGACTTCGTCTTCGGCCCCGACGCGATCGGCAAGCTGCCCGAGATGATCGCGCGCATCGAGTCAGAGAAGGTCCGCGTGGTGGAGACCGCGTGGGTCGACTCCGAGAACTACGTCTTCCCGCAGGCTGATCCGAAGAGCTCGCTGGGCAAGACCACCGAGTTCGTCACCGTGATGAAGGGCTGCGACAACGTCTGCAGCTTCTGCGTGGTGCCGCACACCCGCGGCCGCGAAGTCAGCCGCCCGTTCACCGAAGTGCTGCAGGAAGTCGCGCGCCTCACCACCGTCGGCGTGCGCGAGGTCACCCTCGTCGGCCAGAACGTGAACAGCTACCTCGGTGGCATCTCGTTCGCGCAGCTGCTCCTTCGCACCGCGCAGGTGCCTGGCATCGAGCGGGTGCGCTTCACCACCAGCCACCCGCACGATCTCTCGGACGAGCTGATCGAAGCGTTCCGCGTCGAGCCCAAGATCATGTCGCACTTCCACCTGCCGGTGCAGAGCGGCAGCAACGAAGTGCTGGTGCGCATGAAGCGCGACTACACCGTGGTGCAGTACCTGGAGCGCCTCGCGAAGCTGCGCGCCGCGCGCCCCGGCATCGCCGTCACCACCGACATCATCGTGGGCTTCCCCGGTGAGACCGACGAAGACTTCGAGAAGACGTACCAGCTCTGCGCCGAGGTGAAGTTCGACGGCCAGTTCGCCTTCGTCTACTCGCCGCGGCCGAAGACCGTCGCGGGCCTCAAGGAGAACGAGTGGGGGCCGGTGCCGCACGACGTGAAGGTGAAGCGGCTCGAGCGCCTCAACCAGCTCCAGAGGCAGATCAGCGTGGCCGAGATGGCGCAGCACGTCGGCGAGACCCTCGAGGTGCTCGTCGAAGGGGCCTCGCGCAGCAACGCCGCTCGCCGCATGGGCCGCACCTCGCAGAACCGCGTGGTGAACTTCGACGGCGATGCTCCGGTGGGCGCGCTGGTCGAGGTCAAGGTCGAGGCCTCGAGCCAGACCTCGTTCACCGGCAAACAGGGCAGGGTGATCTCGCTGCCTTCCGTCGTGATTCCCGACGTCGCGCCGCAGCCTGAATCCTGCGTGGTGGGTTGAGAACAGCCTGAGCTGATTTTCACTCCGAGCCCGGGTGTGGGGTCGTATCGTCCTCACCCCTTACCCCTCTCGGGAGAATCAGCATGAAGACGTTCCTCGGTGCCCTCGCGGCCATGACCCTCGCCTCCGTCGTCGGCGTCTCACTCGCCGCTGAGGCGGGCGGCTCGTTCAGCAAGTCGAGCTGCACGTTCAACGGCAAGAAGCTCTACGGCAACATCCAGGAAGTCACCTCGTTCCCCGACGTGAAGGTGCAGGTCGTCAGCTCCTTCCCCGACGTGAAGGTGCAGAAGGTCAGCTCGTTCCCCGACGCGTGCGGCAAGTGGAAGATGGTCACCAGCTTCCCGGACACGAAGGTGCAGTTCGTCACCTCGTTCCCTGACGTGAAGATCCAGTACGTCACGTCGTTCCCCGGCGCGAACTAAAGGATCCCGAGTGCTCGCTCTCGCCCTCGCCACGCTGCTCTCCGCCTCGGCCGACGCGCCGATCGTGTCGGTGATGTATTTCGACAACGACTCGAAGGATCAGGACCTCGAGTTCATGCGGAAGGGTCTCACCGATCTGCTCATCACGGATCTGGTGGCGTGGGAGGGCGTGCGCGTGGTCGAGCGCACCCGCCTCGAAGACGTGCTCAAGGAGCTCGACTTCCAGCAGACCAAGTACGTCGACAAGGCCACCGCCGCGAAGCTCGGCAAGGTGCTCAACGCGAGCTACCTCATCTACGGCGGCATGTTCCTCACCGGGAACAAGCTCACCATCAACGCGCGCCTCGTCTCGAACAACGGCGAGATCCTCCTCACCGTGAAGGAGCAGGACGAGCGCGACAAGATCTTCGACATCGAGCAGCGCCTCGTGAATCAGCTGGTGGCGAAGATCGACTCCAAGCTCAGCGCGAACGATCAAGCGCGCCGCAAGGCGAAGGTGCCGAACCTCGAGACCCTCGTGGCGTACGGCAAGGCGCTCGATCTGAGCGACCAGGGAAAGATCGACGAAGCGCAGGCAGCGATGCGCGCGGTCGTCTCGAAGTCGCCCACCTTCCTCCTCGGCCGCGAGCGCCAGAGCGAGCTGCTGAAGGCCTTCGAGGAGTGGCAGAAGAAGCGCAAGGACCTGATCGCCGGCCGCATCGTCGAGCTCGGCAAGCTGGTCGACGAGGTGCTGAAGGACGAGCCGAAGTTCGAGTCGCTCACCGAGGATCAGAAGGAGCGCTACCTCGCGATGCGCATGCTGAAGGGTCGCTTTCTCGCGCGCGTGATGAAGCATTTCCTCACCAACCGCGACGAGAACTTCCGCCTCGCGAAGAAGGGCCAGGAGGGCAAGGCGCTGCTCGCGATGCGTGACTGGGTGGAGAACCAGCGCCGCTACATGGCGGAGTACGCCCGCGCTGCGCGTCAGCACGCCACCGTTGCCAACGGGGTGACCTATCCCAAGTCGTTCAGCTTCCGTCCGAATGAAGCGGAAGCGCAGCTGATCCAGGACTCGAAGATCGGCTCGCCCGACATCAAGGACTACGACCTCGAGACCCTCGCGGAGTTCGTGCTCTCCGGCCGCCTCGATGACGGCACCAACTTCACGGTCGGGCCCACGTTGGGTGCTGTTGATCCGAAGGAGAAGAAGATCGTCTCCGACGCGGTCGACGCCGAGATCAAGAGCCAGCTCGAGAAGCACAAGGCGGGCGACAAGCAGGCCGAGTGGAAGGCCGCACGCCTGCTCGAGTTCAAGGCCGGCCTCGCGGTCTACGAAGGCGATCTCGACAGCGCGATCGGCAGCTACCAGCAGATCCTCGACGCGTTTCCCACGAGCTCACGCTCGAACTGGGTCGAAGGCCGCATCAAGGATCTGCTCGAGGGCCGCGGCAACGACATGCGCGACATCGAGAACTACGAGGCCGCGATCAAGACGTGTGACGACATGAAGATCCGCATGTCGCACGACATCATGCGCCGCCGGATGTTGAAGAGCGGCCTCAAGGCGCTCGACGAGTACTCCGCCGACCTCGAGAAGGCCTGCAACCCGCCCACCAAGCGCACGCAGAGCGCCTTCGCGCAGGTCTACGGCTACCTCGCGCACGACGCGGCCACGCACGACGACTGCGAGCGGTACCAGACGTATTACCGGAAGTACCTCGAGGTGAACGGCTCGGTGTCCGAGATGATGTCGTGGGCGAAGCACTACCCGTGGTGCGACTTAGGCTCGCTCAAGAACGACGTCACCTGGCTCAAGGCCACCCTCGATCGCGGGTGGAACTTCGACATGAACCGCAACCTGTACTCGCTGATCTCCAACGATCAGAAGGTGCTGTTCATCAACGGCAACACCGATGGCCCGCGCGTGGTGGATGGCCAGGAAGAGTCGTTCGATCTTCGCCTCGAGAAGGACAAGGCCGGCAAGTGGACCTGTGTGCTCGGTCGATGGCGTCGCTACTGGGGCAAGTACATCGAGACCACCAACTGCTCGGTGAGCTTCTCCAAGATGACGCCCAACGAAGACGGCCCGGGTTTCGACGAGGGCACCTTCGAGGTCGAGTTCAAGGGCGTCGAGCTCGCCAACGGCATGAAGGGCAACGTCTCGCTCACCAAGGGCGAGTTCCGTGTCCGTCGGCAGTGAGCCTCCCTCTCCCCGCGGGGCTCACCGTTTCCGGGAGCTCACCAGCCGCAGCACCACCACCGCGCCAAACACCAACACCGAGAAGAACGCGGTGTACGCGACGAACAAGATCCATCCGCCCGTGGTCCACGGCAGGCCGAGCCGCAGATCCATCTCGTTGAACTGCGCGCCCGAGAAGAAGCCCGACGCGATCGTGATCGGCAGGAAGACGAACAGCATCATCCCCACCATCGCCTCGAAGCGTTGCTTCCGGTACTCGTCGAGCTCGGTGGTCTGATCGCGCAGCGCCGAGACCGTGTCTTCCATGCCGTGCAATTCGCGCCAGGCGTCGTAGCGCCAGTTGATTTCTGGGCTGTCGGAAACGCGCGCGTACCAGAGCGAGTTGGTGAACAGCATCACGTCAGCGCGCAGGTGCCGGGTGGGCGCCATCTTCTGCCAGCGCTCGGTGCGTGACGCGCGCTCCACCGCGCCCATGCGGCGGGTGAGCTCGAAGGCCACGTAGCGCTGACCGGTCGCGAGCAGGAACAACGCGAAGTCCTGATCGAGCGCAGGAGGCTCGGGGTTGTCATCGAGTCTCAGCTCCAGCCGCGCGCCGCCCTTGGGAGTGAACCAGTGCTCCACGTCGCGCATCGCCTGCACTCGCCGCGCGGCGTCCTCTGCTTCGGACGGGAGATTTTCGAGCGTCGGCGCTTCACCGCTCGCCAGCGCATGGAAGAGCCCCTGCACCGAACGAGAGCCATCGAGCATCGTCGAGCGCGCGCGGTTGAGCCGGTACGCGCCGAACACCAGCCAGCGCGAGTTCTCCACGGGCTGGAAGCGGGCGGAGAGGGACTGAATCGCGGGGATGCTGTCGAGCGCCGTGCCGTTCACCAGCGCCGCCTGCCGAGTGCTCAGCTCGAGCAACGTGGTGGGCTTGGTCTCGACTTGCTCCACCCACACCAGCGCGAGCTGATTCGGATACAGCGAGAGCCGCACCGTGCGATCGCCTTCCTTGCGCTCGAAGTGCGCCACATCGCCGCCGCTGAACGACGTGCTCACCGAGGGGAGGAACGCCGCCTTCACGTCGATCGAGTTCATCGCCGACCAGCCATCGGCGATCAGCGCGTGGCTCTTCACCTTCTGCTTCAGGCGAAACGCGCGGCAGAAGATCGATCGCGACGAGGTGACGTGCACGTTGCGGCCGACGTGAAAGCGCTGCCAGAGCGCTTCCCAGATCTGCTCGCGCGAGAGCCGTGAGCCGGCGAAGGGTGGGGCGACGATCGTGCAGCGGCGCTTCGTCCACGCGTAGCCGTCGGAGTACCAGGGGTCCGCCAGTCCACCGAGCTCCTCGGGTTGATACGTGAAGCGCGGCTTTCCTCTCACGCGCGGAGTTCCATCGGGCGCCTTGTCACCCTCCACGCGATCGAGCTGAAGCGCGAGATCGTCGAGCGTGCCCGGGCTCTCAGGCGCGATGGAGATGGTGTGCTTGCCCCACGCGTTCACCTCGTTCGGCGCGTGCACCGCCATCAGCTCGAAGCCGCGGCCGTACGACGAGGCCTGGTTGTCGGGCCGCGCGAGCAGCTTGAGCACCGTCACGTCTTGCGGAGACGAGAGGAACAGCGCGTCGATGCGCCGATACGCGCCGGGCTGATTGTCGACGGGGAGATCGACCTGCACCTTCCACCCGCGCGAGAGCTCGGCCTGGTACAGATCGGCGTCGGCCTTGAGCCGGCGCGCTACCCGATTGGCGACCAACCCTTCGGGCAGGGTCTGCAGGCCGCCGATGTCGAGCTTGTTCTCGAGCACGCCGACGAGCAGCGACACGAGCTCGCGCGACGGACTTCCATCGGGCAGCCGGAAGAGCTGCATCGACGCGTAATAGACGGACGCGAGGGCGCGCGCGTAGTGACCGGCGATCTCGGTGCGGCCCTGTTCCCACTCGCTCACGTACTCGACGAGGCTCGCGTGTCCTTCGGGCCAACGCTTGTGCAGTACCCGGTACGTCGCGAGCACCGCGGCGGTGAGCGAATCGAGGGTGGATTCGTGCTGCCGAAACGTGAGCGGAAGCGAGAGCCCATCGAGCACTTCACCGCTCTGCATCACCGCCTCGGTGGTGGACCTCAAATTGCGGGTGCGCCACTGCGGCAGCTTCCACGAGAGCATGCGCGGGTGGGGCGGCAGCTCGGCGTCGCGGCTGCCCACTCCCAGGAACACCTCGCGCTCACCCGGTTCCTGCCCGAGTTGGGTGCGTTCGCGGTTCCACTGGATCTTCGCTGGGTCGAGGAGGGTATTGAGGGTCGCGCTGAGTGCGGCATCCATGCGGGGCGGCCAGCCTATCTCTCGCTCGTCTGAGGTGATCACCGTTCTGAGTCCAGCGCGCCGAGGACACCGGGTGGCGCTGCGCCCTGTCCTTCAGAACGGCATCACCTCAGGCCGAGCTCAGACCTGCTAGAAATCGCACGCCATGTTCATACCTTCCTTGGGACGCTGCGCCTCGGCACCGCTTCGCGGCACCGCGAGACGGCTCGCGCTCACAGCGCTGCTGTTGATGCTCGCAACCCCCGTCTTCGCCGCTGCCCCCGATGCCGGAGTGAAGCCGCGCATCGCGGTGCTCTACTTCGAGCCCCGCACGGCCGACCCCGACATGATCATCTTCACGAAGGGCCTCGCGGAGCTGATGATCAACGATCTGCTCGCGACCGAAGCAGTGCGCGTGGTCGAGCGTGCGCGCCTCGAAGAGATCATCAACGAGCTCAAGCTGGGAGAGACCCGCTTCGCCGACAAGAGCACCTTCGCCAAGATCGGCAACGTGCTCGGCGCCGACTACCTCGTGACGGGCTCCCTCCTGAACATGGGGAAGGGCAAGTACATGCTGGTGCCTCGGATGTCGGTCACGCAGAGCACCGAGTTCGTGCCGCTCAAGAACATCCCCTTCGACGCGGACGACGTGTTGGCCGGTGAGCAGCAGCTCGTCGCCGACATCGCGGCGGTGCTCACCAAGCGAGGCGTGGTCGGCGTCGTCGAGCCTCCCAAGCGCAATCACAAGCTGCCCATGTCGACGACCATGAAGTTCGCCAAGGCGGTCCAGGCGAAGGACGACAAGGACAAGGCGACCCAGAAGCAGCTGCTGAGCGAAGTCGTGAAGGAGCAACCCGACTTCAAGCTCGCGCAGCTCGATCTGCTCTCGCTGAGGGACTGACTTCATGGCCGTCGACATCGAACCGCTGCTGAAGAAGATGGCTGACCTCGCGCCGCACTTCGGCCGCGCGCAGGAAGATCTCCAGACCCTGGTGAGCCGGGGCCGCGCGCAGGACTACAAGGGCGTGATGCAGAACGCCCGGCTCGTGCTCGAGGCGATCCTCCGGTCGCTGGTCACCGAGGAACTCAAGCAGACGCCGGGCAAGGCGATGCTCGACGAGCTCGTCACCAAGTTCCGCCAGCAGGCCAACGCCGGGATCATTCCCACCAACGTGCTCGCGCACATGAGCACCGTGCAGGCGTGGGGCAATCTCTCCGCGCACGATCACGCGGGCAGCCTCGGCGACTCGGGCGTGAAGGTCGGCCTCGAGGAGGTGGTGGCCAGCCTCAACTCGATGGTCACCATCTTGAGCTGGTACGCCGAGAAGAAGGGCTTCGGCGCGACGGCAGCTCCGACCGCTGCCGCGGTTGCAGTGACCGTCGCTTCTCCCGCTCCCGCGGCGTCGGGCTCGAAGGTCCCGATGATCGCGGGTGGGGCGCTGCTGGTGATCGTGCTCGGCGTCGCTGGAGTCTTCGCGTCCAGTTCGAAGACGCCGACAGTGAACACGACGCCGCCTCCTTCTGCGGATCCCTTCGCGACGCTCAACACCGTGTACTCGACGTGGAAGGAGCCCTCTCCGCCCGTGGGCTGCCGCCGAGCCGACGACGCGTCGCAGCTCGCGAAGGTCGCCACTGACGCGCAGGCGCTCGGTCTCCTCGAGAATCCCTCGCCCGAAGCTTCGTACCTCTACGCGCGCGCGAGCAGGGCCACCCTCACCACTCCCTCGACCGCGCTCAACAACGCGCTCGCGTGCCCGGGCTTCGCAGGCGCGCAGCACCTCGCCGGACTCGTCGCGGTGAAGGAGAACAAGCTTCCCGAAGCGCAGAAGTTCTACGAAGAGGCGCGCCTGCTCGCCCCCAATTGGCTCGAGAATCGCGAAGATCTCGCGGCGCTCCTGGTGAAGACCGAGCAGCACGAAGCCGCCTGGAAAGAGGTCGACGGGCTCATCAGCGCCGCGCCCGATGGTGCGGTGCCGTACCTGCTCCGTGGCCTGCTGAAGAACGCGAAGGACGACAAGGCGGGCTTCGCGGCCGACCTCTGCAAGGCGGTCAAGTTGGGCTCAGGCAAGGCCAGGACCATCGCCGACAGCGCGGGCATTCAGTGCACCTGAGCCCGCCCGCCTTTCCGGAAAAGGTGCCACCTTCCTTCTGCGTGGTACCTTTCCATTCATGACGGCAGCGGAAGGGCTCCGGGCTTGCGGACTCTTGTCGGGGTTCACGGACACGGGCATTCAGATCCTCGCGGGCATCGCTGCGCCCAAGAGCTATCCCGCGGGCGCGCTGCTCTTCGCCGAGACGATGGTCTCCGACTCGATGTTGATCGTCGGAGAGGGCCGCGTGGCGCTCTCCACCAAAGGCGAGCGCGGCGATCTTTCGCTCGGAGAGCTCGGCCCCGGTGATTGGCTCGGAGAGCTCTCGTTGATCACGCCAGGTCAGCGACTGTGCACCGCCACCGCAGCTTCCGCGGTGACCGCCTTCGAGATTCGCCAGTCGGATTTTCAGAAGCTGGTCGCCACCAAGCCGCAGGCCTGCATGAAGCTGCTGATGGCGATCTGCACCCAATTCGGCCTCAAGGTCGCGGCGAACAAGGACGCGCTGCGCTCGCTGGTCGCCCGTACCTGAGTCACCCGAAATCCCTGCCCGAGCCGCCGATTCACCCCTTGCTGCGTCGAGGGCCGTGGGCTACCTCGCCAAGCATGGTTCGTCTTCTCGCGCTCCTCGTACTCGTCGCTTCACCAGCGTTTGCCAGTTCGAAGGGTGACTGGTTCGCCAGTCTCTACACCGGTGAAGGAGTCGAGCTGCGCAACGACGAGCGCGTGTTCACCCTCTTCGCGATCTTCAACGCGATGGGCTTCGACCAGAGCCCGATCACCCGCAAGGATCCGATTCCCAAGGTGATCTACCACCCGGTTCGCCAGCAGGTTCGCGGCCGCGTGATCGGCGGAGATCCCGAGGTGCGGAAGGCCGCTGACGCGTTCTTCGACGCGCACCCCACCGCGCTGCGTAAGTACCTCTCGTACGTCGTCGCGAGCGACACGCCGCCCTTCGCCGCCGGCGCGAAGTCGAAGGACCTGCAGGAGCTGAAGGGCCTCGAGCAGCTCCTCGCCAAGGCGTGGACGGGTTGGAAGCTCGACGAGCTGATGGGCACCGTGCAGGGCGAGTACCGCAAGGTGCTCAAGTCGTACCTGAGCGGCACCGACTTCCCGATCTCTCGCGCGCGTGCGCTCCTCAAGGTCCCCGAGAACACCGAGGCGCTGATCGTGGTGAACCTGCTCGATGCGCAGGACCAGGTGCGGGCGGTGCAGGGTGAGTCTGGCGAGGCCTTCGTGATCGTCGGCCCCAGTGACAAGCCGAATGTGGAAGGCGTCATCCGCGAGTTCTCTCGCCTGTGGGTCGAGCCCGCGGTCGCGCGCCAGGTCGGCAAGTGGTCGGGCGGGGTGGCCGTGCTGCGCGAGGCGCAGCTCGCCGGTGCCACCGAGCAGTCGCTGCAGGATTACGCCACCGCCACCATCACCTCCGCGATCGCCCTGCGCGCCACCGAGGCCAACGACGCTGCCTTCGACGCCTACGCGGCGCGCGGGTACTACGGAATCAAGGACATCTCGAAGCTGTTCGACGAGGGAAAGTCGCTCGACACCCTCGTCCTGGACGCCATGCAGAAGATCGAGACCCGCCGCCCTGCAAAGAAGTAACGCGTGAAGGACTACCTGATCGCGCTCCTCGGCAGTGCTGCGGGGCTCACCGCGTACGGGCTGATCTTCGTGGTCTTGTTGGCCGCGGGCTTCGGTCTGCCTTTGCCTGAAGACATTCCGCTCGTGATGGGCGGCGTCCTCGTGCACCGGGGCCAGGCGAACCTGTGGGTGATGATCTCGGTCGGCTACCTCGGGATCATCATCGGCGACTCGATCATGTTCATGCTGGGCCGGCGCTTCGGCACCAAGGTCGGATCGCGGCCTGCCACCGCGCCGGGCTTCTTCGGCCGCATCGTCACGCCCGAGAAGCGCGCGCAGGTCGAAGGGCTCTTCAAGAAGCACGGCGAGAAGATCGTGATGCTCGCGCGCTTCCTCCCGGGCGTTCGCACCGTGACGTACTTCACGGCGGGCTCGGTGGGCATGCGCTACTCGCACTTCGTGATCTACGACTCGATCGCCGCGCTGGCGTCGGCGCCGATCTTCGTGGTGCTCGGCTACTACTTCGGGTCAGACATCGAGGCGCTCCTCGCGCGCATCGCCTCGGGCGAACGCAAGGTGATCGGTGTCCTGTTGGTGTTGGTGCTGGGCTCCATCCTGTTCAATCGCTGGCGCGCACGGCGCAAGGCGAAGGAGCAGGAAGCTGCCCTCGGGAACCAGCTCGTCACGCAAGCGCTCGAGCCGGTACCGCGTCAGGTCGAACCACCGCCCAAGCAGTGATTACCGGTCAGCGCCGTCAAGGTACGCGCAGATCGCGTCGTGGAGAGGCGAGGGCGGATCGTCGAGCTCGACGATCGCCATCCCAGCGAGCGGCCACCGACGGCGAAGGCCGGAGGGGGACTTGAGCGAGCGCATCGAGGCGGTGAGCACCGCACGCGGCTTCCACGCCGGCATGGGCTCCACTTAGGGCTGCTCCTTCTTCTCGTACTTGTTGAGCAGGTCGTCGACCGCCTCACGCAGGTACTCGCTCTGCGCGATGCGCGTGCGCCGCGAGAGCTCGCGGAGCGCGTCGACCTTGTCCTGCTCCACCAGCACGTGCGTGCTCACCACGTCGGTCTTCTCGACCTCGGTCGTGGTGTGGCTCTGCACTGAAGGGCTCTCCATCGTCCGTCCCAGCATCGTCGTGTCTTGCATTGGATCTCCAAGGAAGCGCCGCTACAGGCCGCTACGAACCTGCAGCCCGGAGAAGACCGTCGCTTCGGGGGGTCGTCAAAAAAACCGCCACACCTGAGGCGAGTTGGTTTGCGAATCCGCTCGGAGGATCGCGTCTTCGCGAGGGGCATGCGCGCTGCAACTTCCGCCCTCGAATGCTCTTCGCGGGCCATCGGCCATCAGTTCAGAAGGCCGCTCGTGCAGATCGGTTTGCTCGGGCTTTCGGTGCTGATGCTCGTGGGTGGCGGGGCGAAGATGGTGCAGCTCCCGCGTGCTGCGCCGACCACCGCGGTACGTCCGACGAACGTCGACTGGTGAGCGCGACAGCGCATCACGCCTACAGCGGCGCCTGCGCTCTCGAATCGATCTGTGCTGCGAAACGCGCCCCAAAAAACTGCGGCTGGTCTTCGCTTGTCTCGAAGACCAGCCGCCATTTTCTCGAAGCGTGTCCAACGCTTAGTGGCCAGGGTCGGACTCGAACCGACTACCTGCGGATTATGAGACCGCCGCTCTAACCAGCTGAGCTACCTGGCCGATGAAGTCGCGCCGCTTACATGTCTGCGCGTCGTGTCGCAAGAGGTGTGTTTGACGAGAGCGACGAGAGGCTCATACTCTTCTGACAACACCGTCTCCTGATCAGGGCAAACCCGAGGAAACCTCGGGGACGCAAAACCGCGGGGCCTCACTTCATCGCTGTACTGGATGAAACGGTCGGCCGTGGCTTCCGTGGAGAAACGAGTGGCTGCAGTCAGGCCTCTCGTCCTGATCGTGGGACCCGCAGTACCGGCGAAGCAGCCGGTCGGTTGGGAGGCACGATGGGAACAGTGGCCGCTGCAGTAATCGCGATGACCCTGAGCGTGACGCCGGCGAACGGCGGCGTGCTCGCCCCACCGAAAATCACCATCAACGACCAGGCCGGGAAGCAGCAGGATCCTCACGTCGACGGCAACACGGCGGCTTACTCCAACCAGACCATCGACTCCGCGGGCGTCGTCGTCGACCAGATTCGCTACTACGACTTCGCGACCAACACCGACCTCGGCATTCCCAACACCTTCGCTGACGGCACCGTCGCCACGGACTGGCTGAGCGACGTCGATCAGGGCCGCATCGTCTTCACCCGCATCACCAACCACGCGGCCATCATGCTGTTCGACACGGCCACGCACTCGGTTACCGAGCTCGCCGCCGCGCCCAGCGCTACCCGCATCGGCGTCGCCCTCGGCGGGCAGACCGCCGCCTTCATCGAGTTCCCCGCGAGCGGCATGGGCGAGCTGAAGATCTTCGACCTCACCACCAACACGCTCTTCAACGTGACGAACGACTCCATCTACGACTCGAACCCGGCCGTCTCTCCCGACGGCAAGACCGTGACCTGGGATCGCTGCGACGGTACGGCGAACTGCGACGTATGGCGCGCGACGCGCTCGGGCAGCGGGTGGCAGCTGAGCGCGGTCTCCTCTTCGCTCCTCACCGAGACCAGCTCCGACACCAACGGCAGCGTGGTCGTCTACCAGCGCGAGAACTCGGCGAGCGCGACGGGCACCGACATCGTGATCGCCCCGCTCAACGGCGGCGCTG
>CBIHPJ010000179.1:0-13265 GCA_966211295.1 uncultured Myxococcales bacterium
TCGAGCAGGTCGCGCGCGATCTTCAGGAAGTTCTCTTCGGTGAGCACGCCCACCAATTTCCCGTCGAGCAGCACCGGCAGACACCCCACCCGCTTGTCGCGCATGAGCGAGATCGCCTCGAGCGTCGACGTCTGCGGAGTGACGTGCATCACCTCGCGCTTCATCACGTCGCTCACCGGCGCGTCCTTGCTGATGCCACCCGCCGCGAGGAAGCGCAGCACCGCGCGATACGAGATCAACCCGACGAGCTTGTGTTCCTTGTCCTCGACGAGGATGTAGCGGACCCGTTCCCAGCTCATGATGTTGGCGACGAGATCGACCGCGTCGTCCGCCTCCACCGTGAACAGGTCGGTCGTCATGAACTGCTCGACGCGCTGGTACGTGTGCTTCGGCGAGCCCGCTTCATCGAGCCGCGCAGGTTCCCACTCGGACACCGGACGCCCCGCTTTCTGTCGCTCAATCGTGGCCGCAACCAGGGCGCACTGGCGCTCGCCCGAGCTGCCGTGATCCTTCATCTTGTGCAGCGAAGAGGTGAGCCAGCGCGAGCCGGTACGTCCGCTGCGCACGCGCGCCTCGACGATGCCGAGGTACCGCTTGATGTCTGCCTCGTCGACCTGCTGCTTGCGCAGACCTGCTTCGGCCGCGGGCAAGAGTCGATCGAGCACCAGCCGCGACGCGGGAACTTCTTCGCCGTCGAGCCAGTGCATCGGCGCCACGTAGCCCTCGCGCGCCGCCGTGTAGAAGTTGCCCGACGCGTGATCGAAGTCGATGTGCTTGGTGATGTCTTCGTAGCGCTGGCCGAACTCGATCATCAGCCCGCACCAGAACGCGGCGTTCGCCACTTCATCAGGCACGCTCGGGCCCGCCGGCATCACGCGGTTCTCGATGCGCAGGTGCGGCTTGCCGTCGATGATTCCGTAACACGCGCGGTTCCACCGATAGATGGTGCCGTTGTGCAGGCGCAGCGCCTTCAGCTGCGGCGCCTTGCCCGAGTTGATCACCGCCATCGGATCTTCATCGAGGTCGGTGCCTACCAGCGTGCGGAAGCGCGCGATGTCTTCGCGGAAGATCTCGGTGATCGACTTCTCCACGAAGCGAGTACCGAACGTCACGCGCGCGGCCTGGTCACGGAGGTGCTGCGTCTTGCTGCGCGTATCCACCGACTGCTGGAAGAGCGCGATGCGCGTCTCGGCCCACAGCCGCTTGCCGAAGAGCAGCGGTGAGTTGCACGCGATCGACATCAGCGGACCGGCGAGCACCTGCGCCAGGTTGTACTGGCGAGCGAAGTCAGGCGCGTCGACCTGCAGGTGCACCTGGAACGAGCTGTTGCACGCCTCGACCATCACCGAGTCGTGCGCGATCACCAATTCATCGAGCCCCTTGATGGAGAACTCGAAGTCGCCACCGCGCAGCGCCGCCACCGCCTTGGACAGCGCGAGGTAGCGCGGGCTGGGCACCATGTTCTCCATGCCCAGGTCGGCCTTGCGCATGGTGGGCAAGATGCCGATCAGCACCGCGTGGAGGTTGAGCTCCTCGGCCGCCTTCCACGCCTTCTCCATCAACCCCGTCATCTGCCGCTCGAGCGCGGAGAAGCCGGTGCCGGTGAAGTCTTGCGGAGCGGCGTTCATCTCGAGCTGGAACGCTCCGAGCTCGGTGGTGAAGTGCGGATCTTTGAGCTTGTCGAGCATCGACAACGCGCCCGCGGCCGGCAGGTAGGAATGATCCGTGAGGAACATCTCCTGCTCGGCGCCGATGCGTTTGACGCCCTTCTCGAACTGACCTTCCTGGAGCATGCGCTCCAGTGCTCTGAGATCCGCGAGCACCGCGCGCATGAAAGCGCGGCCGGTCTTCGCATCACGTTCGACTTCGATCTCTTTATGCGCCCGCGTCGTTTCGGAACCCAATCGTCCTCCTCGGACGGTTCAGGAATTGATCAGCCGATCCACTGCGTCAGGTACCGCGGAAGCATGTCACGCCACGTCATCCAATCGTGAGGAGTCTCTTTCCCCCAGCTGTCGACGCGATTGGGGATGCCCTGCTTCCCCAGAACCCGCGCGAGATTCCACGACTCGCTGATGTCTTCGGCCTTGCCTTCTCCGGAAGGGATCAGGAGGTATCGGGAGCGCAGCTTGTCCAGATGCGGGCCCGACAGGGTGGGCACGAAGTGCAGGGGCGAGCTGACCCAGAAATCATCGCCGAACTGATCAGCGCTCATGAAGCGGCGAATGTCGAAGGTGCCCGACATCGCGATCGCCTTGCTGAACACGTCGGGGAAACGGCAGAGCACCGCGGCGGCGTGGAACGCTCCGATCGACGCGCCCGCGGACCAGATCTCGATGCGGTCCGACCCACAGTCCTTGTGAATCGCCGGCACCACCTCGTGGCGGACGTACTGGTGGAACTGATTCAAGATCCACTGGCGATGACCGGGCGAGCCTTCCCTGGTCACCATCGCCTGCCCCGCCACCGAGTCGCAGGAGTAGAGCTTGATCTTCCCGCCATCGATCAGCGGCGCCAGCGCCTTGATCATCAGGAAGCGCTCGATCTCTTCGCAGTCACCGCCCGCGGTGGGGAAGAGCAGCACCGGCTGACCGAAGGATCCCCAGCGAGCCATGGTCACCTCTCGGTGCACGCGCTGGGAAAACCACTTCGCCTTCGTTTTGTTTTCGGTGGGCTTCATGCCTTCTGATCCGCTCTCCACTGCTGAATGCGCTTGAAGAAGAGCTCGGTGAACTGCTCCACCTCGTGCGCGGGGAAGAGCGCGGTGACCTTCTGCCGCACGGCGTCCTTCGCGATGTCAGTGGAGAAGAATTCCCACGCGACCTCATCGAGGTGCTTGAGGTGCTTGCTGCAGAACTCCTCGAACTTGTCCGCCTGCAAGAGCTTCTTCGAGAGCGCTCCGTACTTCTCGAGCTTCTGATCGTACGGAATCTGCTCCTTCGCGATCGCGTAGAACGGATCCCAGTCGAAGGCCTTGCGCATGGGCCGCTTGGTGGCCGCGGTGAAGATCGCCCACTTCAGGTACGCCTTCACCATCCAGGGGAAGTGGTAGTGCAGCGAGGTGACCTGCGAGTCGGGGCACGGGTTCGCGAAGTCGATCGGGTACCAGGTGCCGTCCTTGCGGAGCGCCTCGCACGAGTTGAAGTCCCACCCGAAGAACGCGTTGATGGTGAGCGTGGTGTTCTCGAGCACCTTGCGATCTTTCGGCTCGAGGAACTCGTGCTCCTTCTTCATCGTGTAGCGATCGTGCAACGGCGCGGAAGGATCGTAGAGCACGCAGTTCGTCTGCGGGCCGAAGCCGATGGTGCGCACGAAACGATCGAACGGATCGACCGCCTTCTGCAGGTGCATCACGAGCGTGCCTGACTCGTCGTACGCCTTCTTCAGCGCGGCCTCGTTGTCGATCTTGGTGACGCCCTTCCAGCCGCCACCGTCGTACGGCTTCATGAAGAGCGGGTAGCCGATCTTCTTTCCGAGCGCGGCGAGGTCGAAGAGCTTCGCGTACTGCCGCAGGGTGGGCTTGAGATCAGGCAGCTGCTCGTACGACTTCGGCGGCACCATCCACGTCTCGGGAATGGGCATGCCGAGCGCGGTCATCGCCGCGTAGCTGGTGTGCTTCTCCATCGACTGCACGGACCAGGGGTTGTTGAAGACGTAGAGCCCGTCCATCAACACGCCCTTTTTGATCCACTCGCGCGTGGTGTCGTACCAGTGCGTGAGGCGATCGATCACCACGTCGTATTTGACGGGCTGGGTGAGCGCGAACGGCTCGATGGTGACGCGCTCCACCGCGAAGTCGAGCGTGTCGCCCTCGAACGGAATGCGGAGCGCGAGGCGCTTCATGATCTGCTCGAAACAGATCGGCCAGCAGATATCAGCGCCCAGGGAAAGACCGATGCTTCTCGTGACGTTCGCCACTGTGTGCCCTCGGAGAGGAGAGGAAGGTTACTCGTAGACCATGCGAAGCGGGCCCGGAAACAACCACGAGAGTCCTTCGCGGAGACGGTCTCGCCAATTTTCCCAGTTGTGACCGTCGCGCGCTTCCACGTACTTCAGCTCGATCTGCGTGGTCTGGAGCATGGGGATCAACGAGCGGTTTTCGTAGATCAGCGACTCGTGCATGCCGCACGAAATGAAGGCCTTGTCCGCCACGAGCACCGGGTTCGCTCGGAAGCGGTTCATGAATTTCACCACGGGTTCGAACGCGGGGCCCCGCTTGTTTTGGTGACCAATGTCGCTGAACGCGAACGATCCAGACTGAAGGAGGAGGCGCCCGTAGAAGCCGGGGTAGCGCACCGCGGTTGACAACGAGGCGACTCCCCCGAAGGACGCGCCCATCAGGCAGCGGCCGCGCGGTTGACCGATCAGCGGCAGCCGCGCTTCGAGATCAGGGATCGCTTCTTCGGTGACGTAGCGCGCGTGGCGTTCATCGTCGGCGTACTCACCGATGCGATTGGGACTGCCGGTGAGCGCGACCACCAGGTCGGGGATCTCGAGACGGTGGATCAAGTTGTCGAGCACCGTCTTCAAGTTCGCGAAGCGCACGTAGTCCGGCCCGTCGTGCACGAAGAGCAGCGGATAGCGCCGCGTCTTGCGGAAGCGCGCGGGCAAGTAGACGAGGAAGCCGCGCGTGTCGTTGAACGCTTTGCTCTTCACCACCCATGGCTCGAGCGTGCCCGGGCGCGCGTCGGGATCGACCTGCGTCCACTCGGGGATGGTGTAGCCCTCGCCGTGAACGACCGAGTTCGCGCCGAAGGGATCCGTCGCGCGATAGGGATTGAGCGGATCCTCGATCCACTGGCCGTTGCCGTTGCGGACGATCTCGAACTTGTACTCGACGCGCGACTTCGGAGGGATGTCGAGGGTGAGGTGCCAGAGATCGCTCTCGCCCAGGCGCGCGAGCGGTTGGCTGTTGGGCAGGCCGTACACCCAGCTCTTCAAGTGCACGCCTTCGACCTGGCCGCGGAAGGCGAAGGTGACCTTGCCGCCCTCCACGAGCGGGAAGGAGTGCGCCTTCATGAACGCGTCGATCGCCGGCCCGTCGTGCGGACCCTTCTTGAGTACGTCGATGGCGAGCTCGGAACTCACTGCGACCACCCCGTTCCCACCGTGCCGTCGGTCTTGAGGAGCGTGGTGCCCTCTTCCCCGAACCAGCGATCGCCGTCGAACTGCACGAACTCTCCTTGATCCATCGCGACACACTTCGAGGGTGCGTAGCGCTTGCTGAGCCAACCCACGCGCAGCGGCTCGTCGAGCTTGAGGCGCAGCTTCGGGTTGGGGAGCGGGAGCACTCCCTGGTGCAGACCGATTCCCTGCTCGAGCACTTCGCTGATGCCGAAGCCTTCGGGAGGGCTCTCGTGGAAGAGGACCACGCGCTCGCCCGTGACCATCGCGCCGCCGCTCCAGGCGACGAGGGCGTGATCACCGAGCAGATCCTTCACCCCGAACATGCGCAGGCGATTGAGCAGCACCGCGACGTGACCGCCGGCGATCGCGAGAATGCCGACCGAGTCGAGGATCTTCTTGAGCTCCTCGCGGTGCCTGGCGATCACCGGGCGCTCGAAGGGCCGCACCTGGAGCTCGTGCGCTTCACGCAATGCGGTGACTCGCTCGAGGTGTTCCTGATCGATGCGGCGAATCTGATCCATCGAGAGCCGCAGCTCGTCGGCTTCGAGATCAGTGCCCGCGGCCTGGCGCGCGATCGCGAGCGCCGCGTCGAAGGTGCGCTCGAGCCGGAGTCGATAGAACTCCTGAATCTGCCGCAGCTGATCCTGCCGGGCGCGATGCGCGCGCGCGAAGTTCTTGTCGGCGGCGAGGACCTGCTCACCGCGCTCGTAGAGCTTCAGGTTGATGGTCTTGCGGCCGAGCTGAGCGGGAAGATCTTCATCCTGATCTTCACGCTCCTGCCAACCGCAGGTCACCAGCGCGATGGGCCCCTCGCGACCGATCGCGGAGACCGCGTCGCCCAGCGATACCTTCAGCTGCTGAGGGCCAAGCAGTGCGCCCTTCACGTCTCAAATCCTCGTTCTGACACCGTGCGACATGATCGAACGAGACGCCTTGGTTCTCAAGGGTTCGCTTTGCACCTACATCAGTCAGGACCTCAGCGTCCTTCGACCTCAGGGAGCTTCGAGCGCCCTCTTCGACCTCGTGAGCATCGAGCGAAGCCGCAGGTACGAGACACGCGCCAGGCCCGAGGCGATGTCGCTCACGTCGAGGCGGGTCCACACCAGGAGCGCCGAGCCGCTCGCGTACGACGGGTTCTGGCTGAGAAAGAAACGCGCGAACGGATCGTGCTCGAGGTTGCGGAAGCGCTCCGGAGCGCGCGGCACGGCGGCCGAGGCCGCGACCCACGGATTCTCACCGACCGGCCGATATCCGCGGTGCTTCGCGAACGCACGCACCCGGCGATCGATCAGCGGGGGCGTCGGCCTCTCGGGGTGAGGGAACACCTGGGGCATCGTGAGCGGAAGAATCCGATACGCGGCGGGTGACGAAGCTCGGGTCACGAACGCCAGGGGCACGCGCGGCTCCCGCAGCTTGAACCGAATCGCCTGGGCCAGGCCGAAGCGTGCCGTCTCGAGCCCGCCGCCCTTGTACGCGAGGCGAAACGAGACCCCGCCCGTGAACGACGCGCAGACCTCGCCGTCGACCTCGACGCGATCGATGCGCGTGAAGGCAAAGCCAGCGAGCTCATCGTGCTCGCCCCGGAACAACACGATGCGCGTCTCTTCCGAGCCGAAGACGTCGTCGTAGAAGGTCTCGGCCGTGAGGCCTGTCATCGACTCTGAATAGATCTCGAGCAGGCGCGCCGAGAGCTGCCGCCGTTCCTCGAGGCTCAGCTGCGAGACCTGCAAAACACTGGAGCCAGTGACGCGGCTCACTCGATGCCGCGAAGCTGCCGGGGTCATGATTCTTCCGACTCGATGAGGTGTGACCCGCCCATACGATGCTGCCGGCGGGCAAGCCAGCGCAGGATTCTCGCTCGAGGAGACGACGAGACGGGGAACGTCACCGTGACTCGGTCACGGACTTGAAGACCGGCGCGTCGGGGAAGAGCCTGACTGCGGCTGGCGATCGATGACGCCGACCAGGGCCCTTCGACCGGGGCGTTGCTCGTGAAGTGAGCCTCACGGCCGCGAGAGGGCGGCCTGGAGCTGGACCAGGATCGCTTTCATGGTCGTGAGGCCCGTGGCCCCGTCCGTTTCGGCTTTCCCGAGACTGTTGAACGCGACCAGGCAGGAGGACGCCGCCGACTTCTCGTTGCCCTTGCGAATCATGTTGAGGGCGCCGTTATTGCTCTGGGGATTGGAGCCCGCGAGCGCGGCTCGCGCGGCGCGCAGGTCGCGCAAGATCGCGCGATCGGTCGTCGTGGCGATGATCGCATCGAGCATCGCGATGAGCTCCTGCACCGCTTGCTCGGGGGTGAGCACCCGAACGGTGATCGATTCGGAGTCGGCGCCCCCGTCGTCGTCCGTGACCGTGGTGACCACCGAATAGGTTCCCGACGCGACGTACGTGTGCAGGTGCCCGAACGATCCCGTGCCATCGCCGAAGGCCTGGTCGAACGAAGTGAATGAGGACTGTGGATCGATCGCAGAGTCGCCCCAGTCGATCGAGGCCGTCTGATGATCGAGTTGCCCCGGATCCGTGAACGTCGCCGAGACACCGGTCGGCAAGCCCGTCAGCACGAACGGAACGGCCACGTTCACCGCGTTGCCGCTGCTGTCGATGGCGGAGAGTGGCGAGAGCGTGGGGGCGACGTTCTTCACGGTGACGGTGGCGACCGCGGTCCCGGGTGCGCCTCCAAAGGAGTGCCGCGCTTCCGCGGGGACCTCGACCACCGAAGGCCCGTCGAACGTCGCGGCGCTGAACGACACGGGGCTTCCGCTCGAGTCGAAGGTCCCGTTGACGTCGAGATCCCAATGCAGGCTCACGGGAGCCGAGTAGTAAGCCTCGCACCCAGCGCCGAACGCGACCGCGTCGAGGTTCGCATTGATGTCACCCGTGTCGCTGTCGTTGCGCACGCCGGCGAGGCTGGGGAAATTCTGCACCGCCCCGTCGCCCAGGAACGTACGCGTCTCAGCGGGCCCCGAAGAACGTCGATCGGTCACCACGATCGAGCACCCCGGGGGCGCGAACAGCTTGATCGACCGCGCCGAGTCCTTGTGGGTGAAAGTCCTGGTCACGTTCGGAAGGGTGCTGGGACACGGGACGAAGAGCGAGACGGGACCTCCGAGCTGGTTCTGGCACTCCAGAATCGAGAAGTCGTCGAAGTCGTCCAGCGTGTGGTCGCCGAAAGTGACGGCGGGATACAGCGCGCTGAAGTCCGTGCCCCCGTAGTCGACCTGATTGAACAGCTCGATCCACGCGCGGTTGATGGGTGGTCCCGCGGATCCATTGAGCGTGACGCTGCTCCCCTCGTCGACTTCGTACGGGCCATTCACCACGGCGGAAGGGAGCAACGTCGGGCTCCCCGCACGCACCATGTCGATGTGCCGCCATTCACCGAAGTTCGTGCTGCCCGAAGGGCCATCATTGTCGTGCTGGGCCGCGTAGAAGAGGAGCTCTCCGCTCGGAGTTTCATGGAAGCCGGTCGCCGCCGCGAGACTGGCGATCTCATCGACGCTCCCCGTGCTGGGCCTCGGCGTGATTCGCCGCCCATGCCTGACGTAGCTGATGTCGATGACTTCCCCCGGCGCGAAGTCTTCGGTCTCCGCGCTCACCTGGAACAGGTCGATGCGATCGTGATCGGACACGAGCGGGCTCGGGTTGCCGCGTGCGCCAGCGAGAAAGAGCGCCCCGTGGATGTCGCCTTCACGGAAGAAGTGCAGCGATTGGTGCGCGTCTTCCGGCGCCGGACTGGGCAGGTTTCGTTGCCCCACGAACTCCCACGTCAACGCGGGGTTGGTGGGGGTGCAGTCGACGCTCGGATCGCTGCAGTCTCCCAGTGGGAGAGATCGATAGAAATAGAGGGGCCCAGCCGCATCGAAGCCCCCCGTCACGGCGATGAGGTATCGGTTTGAGGGAAGGCGGGTCAGCGCGATTCCGTCGCAGCCAGCCAGGTAGTGCCCGTCTTCGTCCTGAGGAGCGAACTTGCTCTTGAAGACGGGTGACTCGGGATCACTGACGTCGAAGAACATGATGACCGAAGGCGTGCTCGCGCGTTCGTAGTCGAAGCACGGGTCGCAGGCCGCCGGGTGATTGTCGGGCGGGAAGAGAAGGCACGGGGCACAGCCTTCCGGATACGGCCGCGGGTGTTCGGACGCCATCACCAGGGCATGACCGAGGACCTGCATCCCTCCCGGATGCTGAAAGACCTTCGGGAGCAGAGGGTCGGTATCACCGTGCTCGACGAGGCCGCCTTCCACGACCGAGAAGTAGGTGACCGCCTCGTCTGCAGCGGGAGGGGGCGTGAAGTCGACGTTGACGCCCTTGACCAGCCGGTTGCTGTGAAGGCGCTCGCGATCCTTCGGGCGAGACCCCATCTTCACGACGATCAGGTTCCCGTTTCGCTTTTCGTCAGGAGAGTCGTCGCACGCGAGCTCATCCGGAAGCCAGGGGATGTCGGGCGTGTTGCCGCTGCGAGTGATCAGAAAGTAGGGCGTGCCATCGGCAGCATCCACTCGCTGCAGGGCCTGGTAGTGCCGACACGCGCTGGGATTCGGCGTGTTGCGCCGATGAAAGCCCAGCGCGTCGGCACGTTCGGTGAGAAGTTGAAACTGCTCATCGACGTTGGGAACGAAGCGCATTCCATCTCGCGGAGCGACGAGCGCATCACCAAGAGATCGAGCTGTTTCGGGTGACTCGGTCACCGCGCACCCAGCGAAAAGGAAGGCGACCACCACACTTCCGACGAGAACGCTTTTCTTCATCTGTTGGCCCCCCAGGCCTCCCGCACGACTCGCACTCCGGCGCCCAACCGTACTCGGGTTCGAGAACGTGCGCGCCAGCGATGCAACGCGCTTGCCTCTGAGCAGCAGAATTCTCGCCCGAGACGAACCTCTCTCTAGACTGGCGCGATGCCCAACTCGCTTCGTGCAGCTTTTGTGACCGTCTTCGCAGCGCTCATCTTCTCCGCGTGTGCCAGCGATCCCCCGACGTGCTCGGCGACCGATATGTCGTACACGATTTGCGCGGAAGAGCAGGTCTGGGAATGCCCGATTGCCAGCGCCGAGCAGCAGGCGAAGAAGAAGGCGATCACCGACGCCTGCGGGAACGACACGCAGTGCGTCCTCAACGCCAAGTACGAGATGTACCCCATGACGCTGAAGGCGAAGTGCGGCGAAGGCGGCCAGGTCTGCGTGCAGTCGATGGGCCCAGGTGCGCAGTCCGCCAGTTGCCAGATGAAGTAGCGCTGACTTTTGTTTGCACCGCGGGGCCTTGTAGTCGGCAGAGCGGAACGACCAGCATACCGGCCCCATGGGCCTCCTTGATTCGATCCGCAATCGCGTTGCATCGACGGTCACTCAGGCAAAAGAGGCCGTCTCCGAGACGGTCACCAAGGTCGAGAATCGTGCCGCCGCCGTCGGACAGGACGTGAAGAGCGCGTTCGATCCGAAGCCTTCGGCGCCACCGCCTCCCGCGGCGCCGCTTCCAGTGGCCGCGAAGATCGTGAACAGCGGGCCGGCGAGCCTGCGAAACGATCTGAACGCGGCGGCGGGCGCCAACGCGAGCACTGCTTCTCCCGACACCGTGGCAGCCGCCAAGGCCCTCAAGGAAAAGTGCACCTCCTTCGGCATCGCCCTCGATCACGACAAGCTCGGCAAGGAGCTGGCGCAAATGGCGAAGGATGATCCGGCGAAGGCCGCGCCCATCATCCGCGAGTTGATGCAGAACCAACTCTTCGTCTCGGATCGCGACGACGTCGCGGAGGTCTTCGCAGGCCAGCTCTCCCGCGAAGAGCTGGCGGCCGTCGCGCGCCACCCCGACGGGAACGCGGGGCTGAAGCTGATGCAGGACGAGCTCAAGGGGGGCGTGACCTTCGCGAATGAGAAGCTGATGATCGCGAAGCTCGGCGATGGCCTGGACGACGCGAAGAACAAGGCGCTCCCGAACACGAAGATCGAGCTCGCTCCGGGATCGCAGGGCGTCAACACCGACGACTCGCGCGCGTCACCGAGCGGGAAGATCCCTCCTGAGATGTGGGCCGATCCCTCGAAGCTCATGGCGGCCCTCACGCAGAACCCCGCCGCGGGGCAGAACGCAGGCAACACCTGCGGGCCGTCGAGCATGCTGGCCTCGACGCTGATGGGTAGCCCCGAGAAGGCGGCGCGCTTCCTCGAGAACGTCGCGAAGAATGCTCCGCCCGGAACGATCGTCGAGAAGGATCGCGCCGACCTGAACGACATCGCTAATCGCATTCGCAACAAGAGCGCGTCCTTCGAGGACCTCGCCAAGGCGCAGCAGCTCATGTTCACCGCCGCGCACACCCACGGTGACCTCAAGACCATCGTCATCGCGCTCGAAACTCAGGGCATGGAGCGCAACAAGGACTTCAAGAACCTCGACGTGAAACAAGGCGAGGAGCTGCACCAGATCCTCGAGAAGGACGGGCCGCTCAGCGACGCCGATGCGAAGCGGCTGCAAGAGCTCGCCAGCCGCGCGACAGGCTTGTCGATCAAGATGGAGAAGGTCGATGGGATCAACGTTCCGAAGATCGAAGGCGATTTGAAGTTCGCGGCGGCCGGTGGACTCAACGACGCGCAGCTGAGTCGCCTGGCCACGATGGGCGGTGTCGCGGCACAGAGCACCATCCCGAAGGACGCGAGCATCACCCAGATCGCCGACGGCTTGAAACCGGGCGAGGCGGTGAGCGTTCGCGTGGCGGCCACCGCGGATGGCAAGACGTCGAATCACTTCATCACCATCGGCAAGCGCGATGACGGGACGATGTTCCTCTACAACTCGGATCCCGCGAAGGGCGACGCGACCTTGACTGTCGGCGGCAAGGGCTCGGGCACGCCGGAGTTTCGAAAGCTCCTCGCGAGCTACAACTCGCGGCAGGTGGCTGATCCGAACAACAACGAATTCCCCAAGCCGATCCCCTTCCGTCTCGACTGACCGTCACACCAAGGTTTCGGCTCGGAGAAGGAGCGCCCTCACGCAGCGGCAAAGCGCGGACGTATCGTCCGCTCAGCTTCGACAACCCGCAGCAGGGAGCAGCCCATGACCCGAATCAAGACCGCGGTCGGTACGCAGCGCGTTCTCCCCAACTCGTTCGAGCCGCTTCTTCAGAAACAGAAGCCGGACGAGCCCACGAAGCCAGCCGACGAGTTCAAGTGGGCGAAGGTGAAGCTGCACGACGCCTCGTCCCGTCGTGCGATCCGGAAGCTCGAGAAGAAGGCCGGCGGCGAGGTCTCCGCGGCTGAGCTGAACCGCGCCATCCGCGCCGGCTCGGCCGACGTCGACGGGCAGTTCACGAAGAAGGAGTTCAAGGATTTCTCAGCGTGGGCGCTGCGCAACGCGGGGCGGCTCACCGACGGCGCGAAGAAGGTGATGTCGCTCTACGCAAAGGCCGCGAAGGCCGCTGACGGCAAGCCGTTGTCGTCCTCGGAGTATTCGCACCTGATGCGCGAGCTCTCGTCGGTGAAAGAGCCGACGAAGACCGAGACGCCCGACCTTCCCGGGAAGCCTGAGAAGAAATCGGTGCTCGACAAGCCCGAGAGTTGGTTCATCAGCCAGATCAAATCGAGGAAGTACAACTCGCACGAAGACGACGGCTCAGGGAACTGCGGGCCGACGAGCCTCACGATGATCGCCAAGGCGTTCGGTAAGGTGCACGGCGGCGCCGGCAAGATGGACGACGCGATCGAGCACACGCGTCGGGACAAGATGAAGGCGGGCTCCAACGAGGATCTCGGAACCGCCATCAGTCAGATCAAGCATGGCGCGAAGCGGTATGGCCTCGAGACCCGCCTGCAAACCGGCCACGGGTCGAACACCACGCGCAAGCTGAACGACACCATCAGCAACATCAAAGACAACCTGGAGAAGGGCCGGCCCGTCATCGTGCACGGCGTGATGATCCGCTCGGAGCACGATTCGCGCTCCAGCAAGTACGGCGACGGCGGGCACTACTTCGTGGTGACCGGCATCGAGAAGAACAAGAAGGGCGAGTGGGTCGCGCGCCTGAACGATCCCAACTGGCCCGATGGTCCTCGATCGGTCCCGCTCTCTCGGCTGCGGGAGAGCATTCGCCGGCGCGGCACGTTCGCCACGCTCGCGGTGTGGGACAAGTAGAGGATCCGCTATGCTCGTGACCC
>CBIHPJ010000180.1:0-13247 GCA_966211295.1 uncultured Myxococcales bacterium
GCGGAGCGCAGCTATCTCGATCTCAAGCCGGAGTGGCTCTGACGTGAAACTCACGACGTGGGGCGGCAGCCCGGGCGCGATGAAGCAGCCCAATCCGATCACGGCGATCGCGGTCTCGCGGAATGGCCGCTTCGTGGTGACCGGTGATCAGCTCGGTTTCGTGCGCGTGTTCGAGGTGAGCTCGAAGCGCCTCACGGCGACGGTGAAGGTGCCGCGGCAATGGGTGGAACGCTATTTCGGCATCACTCGCGTCTCGGTCTCCGACGACGGAGAGACGGTCACGTCCTTCTCCGACCACATGCTCGTGACGGGCAAGGTTTCGAATTGGAGGCCCGTGTACGTGAACAACTGCAACGGCGGCCAGGTGAGCCCCGACGGCACGTGGATCGCGAACATCAGAAACTGGCTCTACTTCCACGACGGTGAACGCGAGATCCACTCGGCGAGCGGCGTGAGCGCCACCGACCTCGCGTTCAATTCGAAGGGCCACGTGGTGGTCTCCCGCGACGGGCGTGAAGGAGGCGCGCTCACGGTGTTGAGCGCCCAGGCGAAGATCCTTGCGACGATCGACGTCCCTGACGGGCTTCATTCGGCGCGGGTCGGGTTCGTCGACGATGAGACCGTGCTGGCGGTCACCCGCGATGCGAAGGCAATCCGGGTGATCGAGTGGACCGTCGGGAGCAAGAAGGTGAAGTCGAAGTCCTTCTCGCACGAGTTCTCACACTTCACGCTCCTTGCTCCGCTGAAGGTCCTCCTCGATGGCAACGAGCAGAAGCTGATCGATCTCACCTCCGGCAAGGTCGTTCGCGAGGTGCCGATCGGCGCTCAGTGGGCGGTCTCAGCGGACGGGTCGATGTTGGTCTCCGCGGACGACACCACGATCACTCAGCGCGGCACTGATCTCTACGAGCCCTTCGCGGTGGAAGGTCCCACCACTCCGGTGCGCGCGCTCGCGTTCGAGAAGTCAGGTGAGTTCGCGTGGGCGGGTGACGAGCAGGCGTTTCGCCGTTGGCGCGTGAAGGACGGCCAGGTCGAGTCGACGGTCGCGATTCCGAAGGGCTGGTATGCCGCTGCGCTGGGCGCGGACGCGAAGGTGGCGATGATTCGCAAGGACGACACGCTCACGGCGATCTCGCTGCCCTCGGGGAAGGCGCTGGGAAAATCGCAGGAGCGCTCGCCGAGATACCCTTCGCTCAGCCCCGACGGAGCGCGCAGCGTGCTGTTCGGCGAGGATACGACTCAGCTCAGAAAGTGGAACGGCGAGGTCCTCGCCTCGTGGCCCATCAGGACTACGGCAGGAATCGCGTTCTCTCCCGATGGAAAGTGGGTGGTGACGGGTGGCGAGCGCGGTGAACTCTTCTTCGTGAACGCGAAGACCGGCGAGACCGAGCGCGAGCTGCGCACTCCCAAAGGGAAGCCCGCCTTCGGAATCGCGTTCTCCGCGGACGGGAAGTGGCTCGGCCTGCTCTGTGACGCGGCGACCGTATTCGTGGTCTCAGTGCGCGACGGAGAACGGGTGCATGCGCTGAAAGGCCTCGCGAGAAACGCTCAGTCGCCCATCCTGTTTTCTCCGAACGGGAAGTGGCTCGCCGCGAGTGACGACGTGCGCACCGCCGTGTGGTCGATGGAGACGGGAAAGAAGGCCTTCGCCCAGGATGGAACGTCCTGGTCCCTCGCGTTCTCGCCTGACTCGAAGGTATTGCTGCTCGGCGGGGCGGGCTCGGTGAGTGCTCTCGCACTCGACTGACCAAGCCCGCTCCCGTCTCAAGTCAGGTCTTCGGCACGGGTGCGATCGGGTGCTCGAACTCCTTGAAGCTGAACTTCTGGCCGCCGACGCTCGCCTCGGCCATCAACCCGCCCTTCGCCATCGTCATCACCGCGACGCCGCGCGAGTACTTGAGGCTCTGCGATGCACCTGCGCCACCAGCCACCGCGCTCGCATCGGACGCCACTGCGAACTGACCTTTCTTGAAGTCATTCAGCGCCGTCTGATCCTTGAAGATGATCACCTCGGCGTACGACTGACCACCCACGGTCGCGCCGACACTGACCTGCGTCATCTTCGTCCAACCGGTCGCCATGCCTTTTTCGAACAAGATGCCCTTACCGCCAGCTCCTCCGACGACCAGGCCGCCTTTGCCGATCGTCGGGAAGACCGCGTAACCCGCTGCGCCTTTCAGATGAATCTCGAGGCCGGGGTCATCTGCCTTGAACGTCTCCATCGTGTGCTTCGCGCGACTGATGTCCTCCGTGGGATCTTCTGCTTTGTCTTTGGCCCACGCACTTGCTCCCAATGCCAGCGCGCCGAGCGCGATTACTGAGACTCTCCAACCTCTTGCGTTCATCGGAACTCTCCCTTGGGGGTGAGTCCGACGGGCAATCCCCGCTCACTCCCGTGCAAAAATAAGAGCGTCCCGTGCGAACGCGCCGCTGGCTCTTGAGGCTGGCTCGCGCATCGATCGGCCATTCGGCCGTGCGTCATTTCTGCTCAGCCTGAGTTCAGGCACCCAGCTCGCTCAATGGTCCCGGGGCAATGCGGGTCGGACCCTCGAGGCCGAAGGTGTTCATCGAGGCATCACCGAACGCGTGACCGAGCGTGTTGAACACGTTCGACACTTGCCGGTTGTTCATCGCCCCATCGCGCGGGAACACCACGGTGCGACCATCGGTCTTGAGGCCGAGCGCGTTGCCGCCGATGAGCAGCATGGGCCACTCCACTCCGGTCGCGTGGTGCTGCTCGCCGTTGTCCGACATGAAGAGGATCGCGGTGTGATCGAGCATCGAGCCTGACGCGCCAACTTCCGGAGTTCCCTCGAGCGTGCGCGCGAGCTGCGTGACGAGCTCCACGTGTCGACGGGTGACGGCCTTGATCGCTGTCCAGTTCGAGGGCGTGTCGATGCCGTGCTGCAGATCGTGCCGACCCACGCCGGGGATGATCGCGTCGTACCGCACGTCGAACCCCGAGCTTCCCGAGGCGAGCACGATCGTGTTCGTGAGCCCACCGAGCAGACTCGCGGTCGCGATCTGAAACTGTGCTTCGAGCCAGGCGAGCGAGTCGGGCGTGCCGCTCCCCGCGAGCAGCGGATTCATCGATGGAGTCACCGGCAGCAGCGGCCGCACCGTCGGCGCCATCGACATCAACAGTCCTTCACGTGCACGGAGCGCTTCGATGGACGTGAGGTAGCGCTCCAGCTTGAGCCGCTCGTTCGAATTTCCCCGGAAGGTGGCGAGCGCCGCGCGCACGTCGTCACGCACGAAGTCGAACAGCTGACTGCGCTCCTGACCCGAGCCCGCGCCGCCGACGATCGATCCGAACAGGGTGTCGTACGCGAGCGTGGGGTTCACCAGGATGCCGGCGGGCTTCCCGGGGCCGAAGCTGCACGACTGGTAGACGATCGGGGTGAGCGAGCTGCTGGTCCCGAGCCGGATCGCGTCGAACGGCGACATTCGCTTGAGCCGCGGAGCAATCACCGCGTCGAACGTGGGCGCCGCTCCATCCACCGCGCAGCTGAGCGCGCCCGTGCCGCTCGAGTGACCGCCACCCGCGATCGTGCTCGACAGACCGAGCACCACCGCCGCGCGATTCTCGAGCGAGACGTTGCCCGACGATGCAGCCAGCGAGCCAAGCGTCGGTGCGGAAGAAAGCGAGTCACCCGTCAACGTGAGCGGCATCGCCGGATACACATCGGCGAAGTTGTGCCGGGTGCCGATCATCGAGGCACCGAGCGCCGTGCGTGCACCCATCGAGAGGAAGTTCTCGGGATAGATGCCGTTGCACTCCATGACGATCACCAGCCGCGCGGGCGGCCCGTTCTGCGCGAAGGCCTCACGGAAGAACGGCGCGAGCAACCCAGCGCCCAAACCCTTCAACATCGTGCGTCGTGCGAAGCGCGTCATCTTCACTCTCCCACCGCGGGCACGCGCCGCGTCTTCCACGTGTCACTGGTCACCAGCGCGCTCACCATCTTGAGGAACGAGCCGTTGTTCGAGTCGTACGCCTGCTCCATCTGTGTGAGCGTGCAGGCGTCAGTGCGGTTCTCCGCGCGTCCCATGAAGTAGCGGAACGTCTGACGCACGAAGCAGCGCTTCACGTACGGCGAGTTCGCGAGCTTCTCACTCAACTCCACCGCGTCGCGCACCGGACCGTTGAGCGCGGGGTCGGGCATGTTGATGAGCGTGCTCGTGCCATCGGGAGGTCCCCAGCCTCCATCGGCGGCGTGATCGGCCGCGCGGAGGTAGCCCGCCTGGTTGTAGGTCTCGAAGGGCATCCCGAGCGGATTCATCAGCGCGTGGCAGCCCTGGCATTCCGCGCCTCGCGTCGCGTCTTCGAGCCGAGCGCGCGCGTTCTTGTTCGCGGCGTGCGGTCCGACCATCGCCTGCACTCGCACCGAGCTGAGCGGCGGCACCCAGCCGCAGAGCAAGTTCTCTCGCACCCATTTCCCGCGGTGCACTGCTGAAGGATCGTCTTCGAAGTTTCCCCCGTGCGAGCCGAGCCACGCGGGATGCGTGAGCACTCCGGCGCGCTGGTTCATCGGCATGGTCACCCAGCGGGCCGTGTTGTTCTCCTGGATGATCGCACTGACGTCGTAGATCTCTCCGGTGTTCGCGATCGCCGCGCCCGCGTTGCCCGGGTTCGCATTCGACGCGAGGAAGAACTGCCGCGTGGTGAGCAGGTTTTTGAGCACGTCGGTGTCGGCCACCACGACGCGCCCGACCATGTCGTCCATCTGCTGCACGAGCGTCGACTCGTAGCCGTAGTACCCGCTCATCAAGTTGCCGTAGCCCGAGAGCTGCTCGCGGTACGGGCTGGTGCCTCCGTCGTCGAAGCGCGAGGTCGCCTCGGGACGCTCTTTGAAGATATTCGGCACGTTCGTGTACCCGAGCCACTCGCGGAAGAAGTTCGAGAAGCCGTCAGCGAGCCAGTACTCGCCGCGCCGAGAACGATTCTCGGTTCGATAGTCCTGCACGAGATCGAAGCGCGTCGGATCCGTCCCGCCGTAGTTCGCCCGCAGCAGCGCATCGACGGTGGAGCTCACGAAGATCCCTCCATCCACCGCGGCGCCCGCGATGTCTGCGTAGTGACCTTCTTCATCCGCTGAGAAATCTGGGTAGACCCAGCTCGGCGTCGCTCCCGGGGCGCGGCTGCCAATCGCATACGCGAGCTGCTGCGCGAGCTCCCATGAAGTCAGCGCGGTGCGACCTGCGTCGGTGGGAGTGCCCATCTCTTCGCGGAAGAGCGCGCCGGTGGTGAGCCACGCCGCGTTGGAGATGCGGGTGATGCTCGCGGTGCGTGTGTCGGTGCCTCCCGCGCCTCCGTCCACTGCCTCCTGCGAGAGCACGGTGGTCGCGTAGGCCTGCAGACGATCCAGCTCGTCGGTGCGCGCGGGACGGAAGTACACACCGTGGAGCAGGAACTCCGAGAGATAGTGGCGCACGCACGCCGGAGTCGGCCGGTCATCGTCGAACATGCAGCGCAGCGTGCCGTCGTTGCGCAGCCGCTCGAGACGATTGCTCCCAGTGTACGGACCCGCCCACGGAGGCCCTGCTTCGGTGAGCACGGGAAGGAACAGCTCCACCGTGGAGTCATCGAGCGTCTCGTCGGTGGCCCAGGTGCTGTACCGCTCGCCGGCGCTCGGATCGAACGGGTTGTCGAAGAAGCTGAAGCCGGTCCAGCTGCGAGTCACCGCGCCGCCGACGTTGCGAGTCCACTGCCAGCGATTGAGCCGGCGAAGACGAATCGGCGCGTCGCTCTGCGTGCCCGCGCTGCACATGAAGAGCTCGGCTTGCGGAATGAGGTTCGGGTCCTGCTCGACGCGCGTGCCGCCGTCGTCGGTGGTGCCACCGTCGGGGCTCACGCAATCGGTCTGTCCGTTGGCGATCCACGTCTCGATCAGCGCGATCTCATCGGGCGTCGCGCGCTCGTGGGGAGCGGGCGGCATGGGGATCACCGGATCCCTCATGCGCGCGATGGAGCGCTGCGCGTTCGTCTCAGTCGCAGTGCGGAGCGAGGGCGCGCGCAGATCAGACAACCGCGTGAGCGGCATCGGAGCGCCTTCGGTCGGCACCTCTCCGTGACAGCTCACGCAGCGCGTCTGCAGCAGCGCGAGCACGTCGCAACCGGCGCCGGTGCCTCCGTCGCCTCGAGGGAAGGACGTGCTTCCGTCGGGTGATTCATTCGCGTCAGGCGTGTTGCTGACGATTCCGACGCAGCCAGAGAAGAAGATGGCTGCGATCAACAGACCGCGCATGGAGCACTCCAACGTGGTGGGGGCTCCTGAACGCTACCGCAGTCAGCTGCGGCGACGACGCGCGAAGAACCAGAGTGTCACGAGCAAGCCACTCAGCGGTTCGATGGTGCTGCAACTGCAGCCAGTCGGAACGGGAACCGTCGCACCTCCGCCTCCGCCGATTCCTCCGCCGGTGATCTGGGATCCGCCGCCTCCGGTCGCGACGCCACCGCCAGCCCCTCCTCCGGTCGCGCTTCCTCCGCCTCCGCCCGTTCCAGCGCCACCACCTCCGCCGCCAGTCGAAGTCCCGCCACCGCCTCCCGTGCCCGCGTCTGGAATCCCCGCGTCGGGAATGCCGGCATCAACGGTGGTGCTGGTGGTGAGGCCGAAGAACTCCGCACCGAAGCGGCTCGAGCACACGCCGACGTTGAGCATGTACGGCGCCGCGGTTCCGCATCCGCTGGCCACATCGAGCGCCTGGCCGTGATTCATGCCGGAGAGGCTCCACGACTCGACGAGCGTCACGCCCGCGGCGTTCTTGAACTCCCTCCGTGTCGCGATGCCGACGGTGCTCGTTGCATCAGCGGTGGTGTCGATGGAGTTCACATCGGTCCATTGGTCCACCTGCTCCTGCAGATTCGCGGGCGCGACGGTGGAGTCGCTGGTGCCGTGCCAGATCGTCACGCGTGGCGCGGGATTCGATCCACTCACCGCGCGCACCAGCGCTCCCCACTGCGCGGGCGTCTTGTCGGGAGGCGAGCTCATGCAGCTGAGCCCCGCGAACTGATTCGTCGCGCACGCGAACGCGATGCCCGCGACGACCTGGCCGCGCGAGAAGACCTCAGGAGCGACCGCGAGCAGCACCTCCACCATCGCGCCGCCCGCGGAGAGTCCGGTGACGTACACGCGCGAAGGATCGACGCCCTTCGTGGTGACGAGGTGCTGCACCATCTGGAGGATCGAAGTGACCTGCGAGCCGCTGCGCGTCTGCTGATTGCTGGAGAACCAATCGAAGCAGGCGCCGTTCGACGTGACCTGCGGATACGCGACGAGGAAGCGGTGCTGATCAGCGAGCGCGTTCCAACCTGCTGCTTGATACGCGTCGGCGGTCTGACTGCAGCCGTGCAGCGCGACTACGAGCGGCGCATTCGCCGGCAAGGAAGCGGGTTCGTAGATGAAGAGCGAGAGTGCTCCCGGATTCGAGCCGAAGCCGGTGACCGCGGTGAGCGCCTCGCGCTGAGAGGCCACGTGTCGTTCTTCAGCGACTTCAGGCCCGCAGCTCGCAAGCGCGACGGCCAGTGCAGCGACGAGACGACTTCTCATGGAGCGCAGACCGCCTGTTCGTAGGTGACCGTGATCGTCACTCCGGGCGGAGGCACGATCGCGGGGAGAAGGTTCACCGAGTTGTTCGAAGCGTCGTACGTCCAGTTCGCTTGCGGCGAGAGGACGCCATCGAGGCGAACTTCGAGCGGGCCCGTGGGACGCGTCGAGAGATACAGCCTCCCGCGAGGGGCGCAGGGGTCATTGATGCCGAGCAGACTCTGACCCCACTGCGGAGTGCAGATCTCCTCGCGCACTCCGTACGTGGCCGTCACCAGGGAGGCATGCACGCCGTCATCGGCCGCCTCTGCGTTGCACGCGGTCGCGCCGTAGTTGGCGATCGCGCCCCACGTCATCAGTCCCGGCCGCTGCACATGGCTCTGAAGCCGCGCGAGCGCCGCGGTGGGATTCGTCGTGCCCTCGAGCGCGTCGGTGACGCAGAGGACAGAGAAGAAGCCTCCGTCTCGAACTCCCGCGTCGTCGATCAGATCTGCCGCGGGACCGATGCACGCTTCCTGCTCAGAACCGACCGGCAGCGCGTCGAAGGCCGAGAGCGCGCGTGCGATGAAGAATGGATCGCTCGACGACGACCAGCTCTCGACGGCGTCATTGGTCTGAAGTCGGACTCCCGCGTCGGGCGCACCATCAGCCGCCGCGAATGCGAAGCGCGCGTCGAAGCACCCGTTGCCCATCTTGTTCAGCAGCGGGAGCAGATTGGCGCGCACAGCCGAGCGCTTCGAGACGAAGGACGGTGAGGTGTCGACCATCACCAGGAGATCCGCGATCGGCAACGGGCTGATCTGGAACGTGTCGCCGATCCGTGCGCTCTCGCCGCTGCCCTCGAGGGCGACGGTGACGTCGACCGCATCGCGGGCCGAGATGAGGACTTCACCTTGATCAGTGCCGAAGTTGATGGGCCGGTAGTGAAGCGTGAACTGGCCCGAGGATCCTCCGGCGATGACCGTGCCGGGAGGTATTGGAAGGGTCAGCTCGAACTCGGGGCAGGGGAACGTTCCAGGACAGTCCGGGCTCTGCGGCGGCGCGCCTGCCGGTGAAGGAATGGTCACGGAGTCGATGGTCACCGCATGAGCACAGGTGTTCGAGACGAGGACCGTCTGGTTGTTCGAGTTGCAGTAGCGACTGCGTGAGCCGAAGTCGATGCGCCGCGGGCTGACGACGAGACAGTTCGGTTTGGGTGCTTCGTGCTTCACGAGCACGCTCAGCGGTGGCGTTCCCTCGGCGAGCACGAGCACGACGCTCGTGAAGACGCGCGGCGATCCGGGGAGAACCTCGAGTGGAAGGTCGAGCGTCGCGTTGCCTTCGAGGCGAAGCGGGAGTCGCGGTTTGGTGAGCGAGACGAGCGCGGGCGCGCTCACCGTCACGTCCTGCACGATGCACGGGCCGGAGCCCACGTGGTGAATCTGGAGCACCGCCGCGTCATCGAGATCGAAGGTCGTCGGTGCGAAGAACTGGCAGGGCTCCAGCTCATCCACTCGCGCGATCACCTCGGTGGTGAGCTCGGACTGCAGCGGATCATCCGAAGGGAAGATCACCGTCCAGGCCTTCACGCCGCCGCTGCTCGGCAGAACCGAGAGCGGCGCCTCGAGCAAGGTCCGGGTGTCGACGACCGGCGGCGGCTGCCACGGCAGGCACGTCGAGCCTGAGAACGTGCCCAGGCAGAGCTCGGCCGAACCTTCCACGCGCGGAGTGCCGAGCCGAAGCAGCGAGTCGGAAGTTCCGGTGTTTCGAATCGTGATGCTCGACGTTAGCGGCTCGATGGGTCGGCCGGCGAGGATGGTGATCGGCCCGACGGTGACCTGGCTCGGAACGGCGAGCTTCGGGCCGATCCCCCGGCCTGAGAGCGCGACGGTCGATGCGCCCAGGCTCAGCGTTCCCGTTCTCGGACCGAGCGCGGTGGGGGAGAAGCGCACGACGAGCGTGGACGATTCCCCAGCGTTCAGGGTGCGGCCGAGCTCATCAGTCGTGAAGTCGGGCGTGTCGGTGGTGAAGACGAGCTCCGCCGGTTTCTCTCCGGTGTTCGTCAGCTCCAGCTCGAGTCGACTCGACGCACCGATCGCGAGGTCGCCTAACTCCATCGTGGCCTCATGCTGGAGCTTCGCGTCGCGCGGACCACACGCGACCAGCGCAAGCGTGAGAGCGACGACGAGATGACGATTCATGGGATACAGCTGGGGTCGTAGCTGATGGTGGTGGTCGAACCACGCGGCGGAGCGAAGGCGGGAACGAAGTTCACTGCGTTGCCCGCGGCGTCGTACGACCAGTTCGTCGAGGGGCTCAGCACCCCATCGACTCGCACCTCGATTGCGCCGGCGGGACGCGAGTTCAAATAGAACGAGGTGCGGACGTCGCACGTGTTCAGTCCGATCGGCAAGAAGCGCTCTCCCCAATACGCAAGGCAGATGTCCTCGCCGATTCCGTTCCCCGCGGTGACGAGGCTCTGATGAACACCGTCGTCGAGCGCCTCCGCGCCACACGGGCCGCCGAAGGAGGCGATCGCACTCCACGAGGCCAGGCGCGACTGCTGCAGGAAGCGCTGCAGCGCCGAGTTGGGGTTCGGCGTGCTCTCGAGGGCGTCAGTCACACAGATTCCTCCGAGGGATCCACCGTCGCGAACGCCTGCGTCCTCGATCAAGTCGGCCGCGGGACCTATGCAGGCTTCAGTCTCGGATCCGACAGGGAGCGAGTCGAAAGCCGAGAGTGCTCGCTCGATGAAGGCGGGATCTTCGGTCGACGTCCACGCGTTCCCTGCGTCGTTCGGCTGCAAGCGCACTCCGGCGCCTGGAGCTCCCTCAGCGGGCGCGAACGCAAGTCGCCCATCGACGCAGCCTCTCCTCATCCACTGCAGGATTGGCATCAAGTTGTCGCGCACGCTCGCGCGCCTGGGGACGAAGGAAGGAGATGCGTCGACCATCACCAGCACATCCGCGATGGGGAGAGTGTCCTGGCGGTAGGTGTCGGTGATGCGGCCGCGCATGTCGCCCCGCCCCTGTAGCGCAACCACGAAGTCGAGGCCGTCGCCCGTCGTGATCACCACGGCGCCCGTATCCGACCCGGAGTTGATGGGGCGGTATTTGAACGAGAGCCTCGCCGGAGGGGCTCCGGGCAGAATGGTGGTTTGACGTGAGAGGCCTGAGACCACGAAGAACTCGGGGCACGATGAGGAGCCCGGACAATTGGGACCACCGGCTGCTTCTCCGGCGGCTGATCCCAGCACGACGTTGTCGATGACCACGGGCTCCGAGCACTGGTTGTAGATGAGCACGTCGCGCGTCGGTGAGTTGCAGTCCATCGGGACGGTGCCGAAGTCGTAGACCGATGGCACCACCGTGAGGCACCTGCTGCTCGGAGGCTCTCTCAACACGAGCACCTCGAGGGGAGCCGTTCCTGCGGCGATGACCCGCAAGGACCCGTTGAAGACTCGCGGCGCGGTGGGCTCCACCACGAGCGCGAGGGTCAGCGTGCCATTGCTCTCCAGGCGCTTCGGAAGAGGAACAGGTTCTCCGAGGCGAAGGTGCTCGCGCGGGTTGGCGGTGATCTCGAGCACCAGGCACGTGCCGGGACCGGTGTGACGAATCGTGAGCACTCCCATGTTCGCGAACACCAGCTCGGAGGGCGCGGAGAAGACGCACGGCTCGAAAGACTCGACGAGCGCGCGCACCTCCATGGTGACCTCGGGGTTCAGCGGATCATTCGTGGGGAACGTCACGGTCCAGTGCCTGGCGCCCGGGCCCGACGGCAAGATCGAGAGCGTCACCTGGAGCACGGTTTGCGTGTCGAGGACCGAAGGAAGTTCCCAAGGCTCGCAGATCGAGCCAGTGAAGCTCCCGAGGCAAAGCTCAGAAGAACCTTCGACGCGCGGCTTGCCGAGTCGGAGCACTGAGCCCGAAGTGCCGGTGTTCCTCAGCGTGATGCGCGAGCCGAACGGTTGGATCTCTCGGCCGGTGACGATCGCGTTCGGACCCAGGGTGACTTCACTCGGCACGGAGAGCATCGGGCCGATGCCGCGGCCTGAGAGCGCGACGGTCGACGCTCCGAGACTCAGCGTTCCGGTCCGTGGCCCGAGCGCCGTCGGTGCGAAGCGAACCTTCAGCGTGGAGGACGCGCCGGCGGCAATCGTGCTCGCGGACTCGTCGATCGTGAAGTCACTCGAGTCCACGCTGAGTGTGAGCTGCGCTGGGGCCTTCCCCGTGTTCGTCAGCTTCAACTCGAGATCGTGAGACTCACCGGTCGCGACGTTGCCGAACTCGAGTGCGGCCTCGTGCTGCACGTTCGCATCGCGCGAACCGCACGCGACCAAAGTGCAAGCAGCAGCTAGAGCGAGGAACCTCATGGGATGCACGAGACCGTGTACCGCACTTCGAGCGTCTGGCCGCCTTGCGGCTCATGCCCGAGCAGGAACGAGACTGCGTTGTTCGCCACGTCGTAGGTCCACCACTGAGGATCGGCGGGTTGGCCGTCGATCGTCACCGCGAGAGGTCCTTCTGGTCTGCTGGTGAGGAAGAACGAGGTGCGGTACCCGAAGCAGGCGAGCCCGAGCGGAAAGACCTCCCAGTCCGCGTTGCAGATGTCGGCGTGAATTCCTCCGCTCGTCGCGTTGACGAGCATCGAGTGGAGCCCGTTGTCCTGCGCTTCCACGGAGCACGCGCCGCTGATGCCGGTGACCGCGTTCCAGTCGTGAAGACCGCGGCTCCGCAGTCGCTGCAATGCACCCATCGGGTTCGTGGACTGTTCCAGCGCGTCGGTCACGCAGATCGCCGAGAACACCGCGTTCGAGCGGACGCCCGCGTCGTCGATCACGTCGGCCGCGGGCCCCACGCAGGCCTCGGTCTCCGAGCCCACCGGCAGCGCATCGAAGGTCGACAGCGCGAGGTTCACGAAATCGGGCTCCGTGGACGAGGTCCAGATCGAGCCTGCGTCGTTCGCGATCAGCGTGACGCCGGCGTCTGGATCTCCGTCCGCCGCGGCGAGGCCCCAGCGCGCATCGAGGCAGGGATTACGAAGCCAGTTCAGAGCGCGCGCCAGGTTCGCGCGCACCGCGGGGCGGTTGGGCACGAATGATGGCGAAGAATCCACCATCACCAGCAGATCGACCCGAGCCCGCGGCTCCTGGCGGTAGCGATCGACGGCCTCCGGTCTCGGAGCCCCGCTGCCCTGGAGCGGAAGAACCTGCTCTCCGCCCCTTCTGATTTTCACCGAGATGGCGCCCGTGTCCGACCCGGCGTCGATGGGGCGGTAGTTCACCGAGAAGGTGAGCGGCAACACGCCGCTCTCGAGCACTGCTCCGGGTGGGAGCGTTGAGGTGAGGAAGAACTCTCCAGCCCCCGACGTGATCGACACGGAGTCGATCGTGATGGGGAAGGAGCACGAATTGTAGAGCTGCACCCAGCGCACTGCCGAGTTGCAGCTCTCGCTCACGGTTCCAAAGTGGAGAACCGCCGTAGAAATCGTGAGGCAGCGGTTGATGGTCTGCGACTCACGCTTCAGCAGATAGCTTTGCCCTGAGTTCCCAGCGCCGTGCACCGTCAGGACACCCGTGATGTCTCTGGGCGCACCCGACCTTGCCTGGACTGAGGGTGTGAACGCCGAGCCACTCTCCAGCCGCAGCGGGAATGACGGCACGTCGAGCAACTCGAGCGCGGCGGGCGGCGTCGAGCTCAAGCTGAGTCCCGTCACGAGGCA
>CBIHPJ010000181.1:0-13205 GCA_966211295.1 uncultured Myxococcales bacterium
GGAGGCTCCGCATCCGGCGGAGGGGCAGCCCCTGGAGGCGGAGGCGGAGCAACTGGCGGCGGCACAGGAACTGGAGGCGGCGGCGCAACCGGTGGCGGCACCGCAACTGGAGGCGGCACCGCAACAGGCGGAGGCACGGCAACCGGCGGCGGCACCGCAACCGGCGGCGGCACCGCAACCGGCGGCGGCGCAGGCGGCGGCGGCGGAGTGACCTGCGGCACCCTCGGCGCCGGCGGAGGCAACGGCACGCCCGGCTCCGCGACCTGGATCAACCAGATCCTCACCACGCACAATCAAGTGCGCGCCTGCGCGATGCCCACCCCGATGCCCGCGATGGCCGACCTCACCTGGGACACGACGATCGTCACCACCGCGCAAGCGTGGGCGAACAACTGCACCTGGGCTCACAACGCCGGCCGCGGTTCCCTCGGCGAAAACATCTACGCCTCGACAGCGAACCCCTCACCAGTCTCCGTCGTCTCGAACTGGGCGAGCGAAGCGCAGTATTACAACTTCGCGTCCAACACCTGCGCCACGGGCCAGGTCTGCGGCCACTACACGCAGATCGTCTGGCGCAACACGCTCCGCCTCGGCTGCGCGCAAGCGACCTGCACCACCGGAAGTCCGTTCGGAAACGGCACCTGGTACTTCGTGGTCTGCGATTACGCGCCGCCCGGCAACTACACCGGCCAGCGCCCGTACTAATCGGCGACGAGCGTCTTCAACTCGCCGCTGTCGATCAGCTTCTTCAGATCGCTCGCGCCACCGATGAAGGTGCCCTTGATGAACACGAGCGGGAAGGTCGGCCACTTGACCCAGATCTTCAGCGCGAGGCGGCGCCGCCAACCCGAGAAGTAGCTGCCGTACTGCAGGTACTTGTACGCAACGCCCTGCTCGTCGAGCAGCTGCTTCGCGCGCTTTCCGGGCTGCAGTCCGGAGACGCCGACCACGACCACCTTTTCCTTCGCGACGACTTCAGAGACCTCCTTCACGAGGTCCATCTGGAAGTTGTCCTGCGCCTGGGCGATCGCGGGGTGAACGGGTGGGTGGGGGATGGTCATGGGCGCGAGGACTAATGCAGGTCGAACCCGACCGCAGCTTCAACGCGCCGTCTCAACAAAACTCAACACTCGCTCAGTGCACCGTGTTTCGCGTGGCGAGCGCGCGCTTCAACGCGGCGATGGCATCGGTGAGCACCCAGGGCTTGCCGAGCACTTCCTTCACGCCGAGCCGCGCTCGTTCGGCTTCGTTGAAGTCCCACGGCCGACCTGTCGACACCACGATCGGCACTCCGGGACTGATCCCCCGCAGCGCGATCACGAACGTCGACAAGCTCATCTGAGGCATCGTCAGATCGGTGAGCACGACCTCGAACCTCGTGGGCTCCGCGCGCATCGCCTCGAGCGCGTCGTACTGCGACGAGAACGCCGTCGTCTCGTAGCCCTGCGTCTCGAGCAGCCGCGCGATCACGGTCGCCAGCCGCACATCATCGTCGACGATCATCAGGCGACCCTCGGTGCGAAGACGGGTGCGGTGAAACTGGGGAACCTGCAACGGGCTGGGCATGGTCCCAAGATTTGGCCTCGACGCGCCCTGCTCTCAACCTCCCCGCAGGCGGCTTACCCCCCGGTAACGGTGATTCGGCGGAGAGCGTTACTGGGGCTTCGCGGGCGGGTTCTGAAAAGGCTGGCAATCGACCGCCGGAGGTTCAGGCCCGTCAATGCAGCGCATTTCCATCGGCTGGTCACTGCACTGGGGGCCGCCCGTGCCGCAGTACTGCGTCGACTTGCACTCGGAGGTCATCGTGCATTCGTCGCACATGCACGCCCAATGTCCGTCCTCTCGCGACTTCGTCTCGACGCAAGCCGCCCCGCGGCCGCGACAGGAGTTCGGCCCGGGCACGTAGATCGCCCTCGGCTTCCGGCACAGCGGTTGGTCCGCGCGGCAGTACTCCTCACCCTGCTCTTGCCGAAGGTTGCCGTCGTTCCTCCAGTTGTAGGCCTTCGTCTCGGGAGGTCGTCCCTGCGGAGGCGTCGTCTGATCGGGCGCAGTCGGGATCGGAGTCGTCGGCGCCGCGGTCCTGCAGCCCGCGAGGATCAACAGTGCGAAAACGAAGCGCATCGCCATGGACTAACAGTGGCTGCGCGTGAGTCGGGTGGTTACCCATCGGCTCCCTTGCTTCGCTCCTCCCCTTCCCTGTCTTCCATCAGGTCCCACCCCGCGTATCAGGACAGGCGTCTGCTCGAGCGCGCGTGGGCGCTCCCGGTCGCGAAGAAGTACACGCCGCTCCTTTCGCAGAGCTTCACTTCGATCTGCGGTCCGACGAGCGTCGCGAACGTGCTCCGATCGATGGGCGTGAAGTCGGGCAACAACCCGTTCCGCCGCTTTGGTGTGCGCGCGATGAGCCTCGATCAGATCGTGAGCGAATCATCGGAGGTCGTGCCTGACGGTTGGCGCGTGAACGCAGTGCGCCTTCAGAGCGTCGACGAACTTCGCACCGAGCTTCGCGCGTCGAACACGGACGCACGCCGCTACGTGACCAACTTCTCACGCGCGTCACTCTTCGGCGGTGGCGGCGGACATCACTCCCCGCTCGCGGGCTATCTCGAAGCCGAAGATCTCGCGTTCGTGCTCGATGTGAACTCGGGCTTCGGTCCGTGGCTGGTCAGCGCAGAGCGGCTCTTCGACGCCATGAACACCGGAGATTGGTCGCACGGACTGACTCGCGGTCTCGCTCGCTACGAGCGCACTCGTTAGAGACTGAGCGCAGCTCGCATCGCTCTCAACGGTGGAACGGTGGGCGCTCCTCGCTGCAGTGCGCGCAGCTTGTCCGCGAGTGTGAGTCGCCCCGCATAGAAGCGACCGATCAATTCGTCCGAGTGTCCGTAGAACGACGAGAAGACTCTCACGCGCTCTTCGGGCTCGGTTCCGCGGAAGAGCATGCGATTGAGCAATCGGAAGAAGCCCTGGCTGTCCCAGTGCTCTCGCGCGAAGTGATTGATCGCGGACGTCAACTCGAGCGCGTTCAGCTTCGGCAGTGCGCAGATCATCTCCGCCGTGCTCACGGCGAATGGCAGTGAGTATCCGGTCGTGGCGTGAAAGAGGCCCGCCGCCACGCCGATCACCGGTCGATCAGGACGTGGCACGTGCCCACCGAGGGGAATCGGCAGCGCCGCGGCTTCCTCGCGAAGCACACGATCGATCTTCCAGCCGCGCGCATTCACCCACTCGGCGATTCGCTGACGGAGCAGCGGCAACTCGAGCTCCGCAGTGTCTGAGTAATAGGTGTCTTCTACGAGTACGCGTCGCTCGCTCCACGGCAGCACGTAGATGAAGCGGAAGCCGCCGACCTGCTTCACGGTTGCGTCCATCAAGAGAGGCCGCGAGAGACCATGGGGTGCGGCGAGCTCGAGCTCCTGCCCGAGAAACTTCTGCTGACCCGCGGGAAACTCGAACGGAGTCGCGCGCGCGTCAATCACCGCATCGGCTTCGAGTGTCTCGCCTGACTCCAGAACGACCTTCGTCGCGCTCACCTCGCGGGCGCGCACTCGAGTCCTCACGCGATCGCCGAGTCGTTCTCTCAGCACGCGATCGAAATCCTCGGAGCGGATCGAGTGATAGCTGCCGGCGATCGTCCGCGTGACGCCGGGCAACTGCACGTCATGACTGTCCCACTCTCCGCCGCAGAACGGCCTCAGCCACTGCAGCTGCCATGAGGTGACGTCGGTGCCGTGAAAGCTCCACGTGTGATTTCCGCCGAGCGTGTCGCCCGCTTCGAGCACGACGAGCTCCACCTCGGGCCGCGTCGCGCGAAGCCGATCTGCCAGCAGCCCATTCGCCAGTCCTCCGCCGACGAGGATCAGCTTCACGGAGCCTCCATCAGCCGCTTGCGCGCAGGAGACTGAGGAATTCCCGCGAGCAAGCCGCGCAATGGGATCGATTCCACTGGCTCTTCACGCAATCCATCGCGCGCGAGGATCCGATTCGCAGCGAGCAGCCCGCTCGAGAACGCGCCTTCCATCAGCATCGCGGGGATCGGCAGCTTCACCCAGTCGCCCGCGCAGTACAGACCATCCACACCCGAGTCCGTACCAGGGCGCTTCTCGTTCATCCCCAGGTGCGCCGCGTTGAAGTCGCGTCTCAGCTGGAAGTGCTCGTGCTGAACGGTCGCGCCCACGACCTCGGGGAGGAACTTCTCGAGGTCCGACATCAACTGCGATCGCACCTCCTGCTCGGAGAGCGCGTCGGGCACCGAGTAGCAATGAAGCTCGAGCACCGATCCACCGTGCTCGCGCACCCACGCCGCCGACTCCGCCTCAGTACGATCGTAGAACGTGATCGAGTCGAGGATTTGGTACCGGTCGGTGCTCACGAACACCGGCAAGTTGCTCCGCGCCGTGCGATCGAGCCAGACGCGAAGCACCGCGTAGCGTTGTCCTGGCTGCAACTGGAGCAGCCGCGCGTCGAGTCCTTCGAGCCCTCGCGCCTCACTCAGGACCTTCCGAGTGCCCACCACGTCACTCGCCACCACCACCGCATCGAACCGCTCTCCATTCACGATGAAGTTCTCACCCGCGCGCGTGAGCGAGCTGACCGGAGTGGAGAGCCGCAACGACACTCCATTCGCAGCGAAGTGCGCGCGGATCGGCGCGAGCAGCGAGGCCTCGTAGTCCTGCGTGGGGTGGTCGTAGACGAGCCCGCCATCGTGCCCGAGGTAGTAGCTGTGAAAGCCCTTCACCAACTCCGCCATCGAGAGCTGCTCTTCGTGGGCGAAGAACGCCCGAGAGAACGTGTTGAACGCGAGCTTGAGTCGCTTCGGCAGACGCGCGCGGCGATCGAACTCGGCGAACGACATCTGATCGAGTCGCGCGAACGTGGTGACCGGGTCGTACTCGAGGAAGATCCCCATCAGATCGCGCGTGGGCGCGGCCATCACCTCTCTGAAGCGATACACGCCCTGCTTCGCGAGCGAGAGCAGGTTGAGCACCGGCGTGTTCTCGAGCTCTCCGAAGCTGACCTCCTCACCTCCGGGAAGGAGGATTCGGTAGTCACCGATCGGCTTGAACTTCTGCCGCACGCCGAGCGCGAGGAGGAAGCGATCGAGGTTGTAGTAGTGGCGAAAGAAGGCGTGAAAGCCGTGGCTCACCCACTCCTTCTTCCCTGGAGCGAGCTCCACCGGCCACGAACCGATCTTTCCTCCGAGGTACGAGTTCGCTTCGAAGAGCATCACCCCGTAGCCGCGCGGACCGAGAGTCGAAGCGGTGGCGATTCCTGCGAGCCCTCCGCCGATCACCGCCACGCGGCGCTGCCCAGTGAGCTTCAGCGGCGCCTTCGGATCGACGGTGTTCACCGTCGCTCGATACGGACCCAGTCGCCAGCGAATGAGCGCGCGCGCCAGCGGCCTTCGGACCAGCCACAGAAACACCACAGAGAAGAGGATCGCGATCATTCAGCGCTCGACCAGTGAGCCGAGGAGCGCGAACACCTGGTCGATCTCCTCTGCCGTGAGCTTGCCGTGCTTCGAGAAGACGACCTTCTCTCCCGCCGGGTCCACCACGAGCACCGTGGAGCCTTCGGCGTCGAGACTCCAGGGCTTCGCTGAGAGCGCGCCCGTCCAATCGAGGTAGACGGGGATGCCCGACTTCACCTCGGCGTCCTTCACCGCGGCGACCACGAAATTCTTCGCGGGGAACCAGTCGAAGGCGCGCACATTAGCGACGGCGACCACCGAGACGGCCTGTAACAGCCCAGTTTCCTTACCTTTCTGGAACAGCGCGTCTTTCAGCGCCTGATTCTGAAACGTGCCGTCCTTGTCTTCGTAGAACAGCACGGTCGGCTTTCCCCACTTCTGGGCAAGCCAGACCGACTGGCCCCTGGTGTTCGAGACCCGCGCATCCATCGCTGCACCCTGAGCCGCTGACCCGACCATGAGCACTGCAACCACCATCGAGTTCATTGTGACAAAGCTCATACGAACCTTATACGAACGTTATACAGCCGCTGTGACGCATGCATTGCGAGTTCGGGGGTTCCGATGACTCAGCTGGCGCATACGAAGGACGCGCTTTCGTGTTTCCAGGTCGAGCTCGAACACTCGCTCGGACGCTGGATCGACGCAGATGACGAGCGTGGTCTCGATCCGCTGTGGCAGCAGTCGCGAGCCCAGGTGCGTGAGTACGCGCTGCGTCCTGCGAAGCGCGTGCGGCCGACGTTGGCGGCCCTGGGCTGGATGGCCGCGCGTGGTCACGCCGACTGGGCTGCGGTGCCGAAAGAGATCGTGCAGTTCGGAGTCGGCCTCGAGCTGCTTCACACCTTCATGCTGATCCACGATGACGTCGCTGATCGCGCGGAGTCGCGGCGCGGTGGTGAAACGCTCCATCGTCTCCTCGCGCCTGGAAGGCTGGGAGACGACCTCGCCGTGGTCTCTGGCGATCATCTCTACGCGCGCGCGATGGAGGCGATGTTCAGCGCGCCCTCCCCTCACGCGTGCGCGGCAGGCCAGTACATGCTCGAGATCTGCCGTCACACCGCCGCGGGACAGCACCTCGATCTCGTGCTCGCGCGCGCGCCGCTTTCGGAAGTGACGCTGTTCCGTACTTTGAAGGTCGCTGACTTGAAGACCGCTCGGTACGGCTTCGTGGCGCCGCTCGTGTGTGGCGCGATGTTGGGAAGCGCCGATCAAGGAGTGCTCGAGCTTCTTCGCCGCGTGGGCCGACACGCGGGGCTCGCGTACCAATTGCGGGACGATCTGATCGGGTTCGATGGCGACGACGCGGTCGCGGGGAAAGCGGGAGGCGCGGACTACCTCGAGGGCAAGCGCACCTTCCCGGTGATCGCCGCGTGGACTCGCGCCGATGCCGCAGGGCGAGCGCATCTGGAAGCGTTGTGGAACGAGCCGAGGCCCGAATTGCTCTCCACGGCGCGCGCGGCCGTCGCGAGCTGGGGCGGCCTGTCATCCACGCAGCGGGTGATCGAAGTGCGCACGCGCGCGGCGAAGAAGGCACTGGAAGCACTGGGCTCCTCTCCAGCAGCCCGCTTCCTCGACACCATGTTCTCGAACTTCACGCGGAGGGCGGCGTGAAGCGCGTGATCGTCATCGGTGCCGGCGTGGGCGGACTCACCGCCGCGATGAAGCTCGCGCACGCGGGGTTCGAGGTGGAGCTGTTCGAGAAGCAGCCGGGACCTGGAGGCCGCTGCGGGCGCGTGGAGTTCGACGGCTTTCAGTTCGATCTCGGTCCGACGATCCTCCTGATGCCGCACGTGCTCGAAGAGACGTTCGCTTCGGTCGGCGTGCGCATGAGCGACGTGCTCGAGCTGACGCGCTGCGACCCGCATTACCGGGTGCACTATCGCGACGGCTCGCGTTTCACGCTGTGGAGCGACCCTTCGAAGATGAGCTCCGAGCTCGAGCGGATCGAACCCGGCAGCGCCGCGCGCTACCAGGGCTTCCTCGAGCAAGGCCGCACGCAGCACGACATCGCGTTCGATCGGTTCGTCACCAAACACTTCGACTCGCTCGGCTCGTTCGTCACGCCGAGCAACGTGCCCGAGATCATCCGCGTCGGTGCGCTGAAGAAGTTGTGGAAGCACGTGTCGGGCTACTTCAACGACGAGCGCCTGCTCCAGGCGCTGAGCTTTCAGACGATGTACCTCGGCATCTCGCCGTGGGAAGCGCCCGCGGTCTTCTCGCTACTCCCCTACACGGAGGCCACGCACGGCATCTGGTACCCGACAGGTGGACTGCACGCGGTTCCGCTCGCGCTCCAGAAGGTGTGTCGCGAGAAGGGCGTGCAGCTGCACTACGGCCAGAGCGTCCGCCGCATCCGCATCGAGGACGGGGTGGCGAACGGTGTGGAGCTCGAGGACGGTTCGATTCGTCGCGCTGACTTCGTGCTCACCAACGCTGACTACGCGTACGCGGTGAAGAAGCTGCTGCCCGAGTCGAAGCGCGCGGTGGACGTGGAGAAGAAGCGCTTCACCTCGTCAGGCCTGATGCTCTACCTGGGGCTGAAGGAGAAGGTAGATCCCCTGCTCCACCACAACGTCTTCTTCGGGCGCGACTTCGAAGGGAGCTTCGAGGACATCTTCGAGAAGAAGCGCGTGCCCGCGGACGTGAGCTTCTACGTGAACGCGCCGCAGAGAGACGCGCTCTACGTGCTGGTGCCGGTGCCGCACCGGAACGAGTCGGTCGATTGGAAGATGGAAGGACCGCGAGTGCGAGCGCAGGTGCTGAAGCGTCTCGAGGAAGAGGGCTACGGCAATCTGGAGCCGCTGATCAAAGCAGAGCGAATGATCACGCCCGACAATTGGGAGTCAGAGCTCAACCTGGATCGCGGCTCGAACTTCGGGCTCGCGCAGAACTTCTGGCAGATCGGTCCATTCCGTCCGCAGGTCACGGATCCCGAGGTGAAGAACCTCTACTGGTGCGGCGCCTCGATTCAACCCGGCACTGGAGTGCCAACGGTGATGCTGAGCGCAAAGTTCGCCGTCGACGCGATCCTGGAAGCACAGAAGACCACTGCACCAGCCCTCGGCCGCGGCTACGCCTCAGCACGCGAAGTGACGAAGCACCACGCGAAGTCCTTCTACTTCTCCTCCATTTCACTCTTCGGCGCGCGCCGCCGCGGAGCCTTCGCGCTCTACGCGTTCTGCCGCCGCCTCGACGATCTGGTCGATCAACCCGGAACAGATCGTCGGCAACTCCCCCGCCTCCTCGATCAATCAAGAGAGCTCGTTCACACGCTCTTCACGAAGGGCGACATCAAGCCACTCAATCCGTGGCCGGAAGATGAGCTCCACGCCTTCCGAGACACGATCGACCGCTATTCCATCACCCGGCAACCCTTCCTCGATCTCATCGACGGAATGGAGATGGACCTCACGATCGACCGCTACCGCACCTGGGCCGAGCTCGATCTCTATTGCTACCGAGTCGCAGGCACGGTCGGCCTGATGATGGCGCCGCTGCTCGGCACCGCGCACCCGACCGCGCTCCGTCACGCCGCCGATCTCGGCCGCGCGATGCAGCTGACCAACATCCTCCGCGACGTCCGCGAAGATCTCGGCCGCGGCCGTCTCTACCTGCCGCAGGAAGATTTGGAGACCTGCAAGGTCACCGAAGCTGATCTGCACAACGGAACGCTGAACGATCACACCCGAGCGTTGATCGCCCTGCAGATCAACCGAGCCCGCGCTCTCTACGCCTCAGCCCAACAAGGAGTCCCCTGGCTCTCCGGCTTCGGCTCGCAGCGCGTGGTGCGCCTGATGGGCGAGGTCTACGGCGGAATCCTCGACGTGATCGAAGAGCGCAACCTCGACATCTTCAGCGCGCGCGCCTCACTCCCCACGAGCCGCAAGCTGCTCAAGCTCGCGAAGGTCCTGCTCACGCCGAATCCGCGTCAGGTGCTCCTCGCCGCGGAGACCGCGTCGTGAGCCGCATCGCGATCATCGGAGCAGGCTTTGGAGGCATGACCGCGGCAGGCGAGCTCGCGCGCGCGGGCCACCACGTCACTCTTTTCGAGCAATCACAGACACTCGGTGGCAAGGCGCAAGTCGTCTCGCGAAACGGCGTGACGCTCGACACCGGCCCCACGCTGCTCACGCTGCCCGCGGTGGTGCGCGAGACCTTCGCGCGGCTGGGTGCAGAAGACCTGTTGCCTCGCTTCATCCCCCTCCCCCATCAAGCGCGGTACCAGTGGAGCGACGGCAGCACCTTCGATTGCCACGAGTCGCTCGAGCGAACGATCGACTCCTCGCCTGCGGACGCGAAGGGCCTTCGCTCGTTCTACGAAGAAGCCGCGGCGATCCACCGCGCGGCAGGTGAGCCGTACCTCGAGGCGCCCTTCGACGGGCTCCCTCGCTTCCTCGCGCGCGTGGCGAAGCGCGGTCTCGACACGATGGTCAGCGGACTGAAGCTCTCCACGCTCGACGGGCTGGCCCGCAAACACTTCCGCACTTCGCCACGCCTGCAGCAGTTCGTCGGCCGCTTCGCCACCTATGCCGGAGCCTCGCCGTACCAGGCGAGCGCGGCCTTCGCGCTCATCCCGCACCTCGAGCGCCACTTCGGAGTGCATCACGTCGAAGGCGGCATGGCCGCGCTGGTCTCCGCGCTCGCGAAGGCGCTCACCAGGGCTGGAGTCGACACTCACCTCGGCGTGAAGGCGCGCTGGCAGCAAAGCCGTCACGGATTGATCGCAGGTCCAAGTGGGGACGAGCAGCCCTTCGACTCCGTGATCGTCAACGCAGACCCCCTCAGCGATCGCCCGCTGGGCAGTGAGCCACTCGCGCTCTCGGGGTACGTGTTGCTCCTCGAAGTGAATCGCCGCCTCACCCTGCCGCACCACTTCATCTCCTTCAGCGACGACTACCAGCGCGAGTTCTCCGAGCTCTTCAGCGGCTCAGTTCCGAGCGATCCAACCGTCTATTTCTGTCACCCCGCCGCGAGCGATCCGACCGTCGCTCCCGAGGGCAAGAGCGGGATCTTCGCGATGGTGAACGCGCCTGCGCTCTCGAAGCCGCTCGCACCCGGTGAATGGGATCACCACGCAGAAGTCCTCCGTGAACGCTGCCTCGCGGTGCTGCGCCGAGTCGCACCCGAGGCGAGCGAAGTGACGGTCCTCGGAGAACGCACCCCACTCGATCTCGCCGCGCGAGGAGCGCCTGGCGGATCGATCTACGGCTTCCTCCCGCACGGAAAGTTCGGACCCTTCCGCCGCCCACGAATCCGCTCCGAGATCCCCGGAGTCTTCTATGCAGGCGGCGGGACACATCCAGGTGGAGGCGTCCCACTGGTGATGCTCTCCGGCCATTTCGCCGCCGAGTTGTGCTCCCTCTCCCTGCGCCAGCGGGGAGAGGGTCGGGGTGAGGGGCGGCGCACATGAGTCACTTCACCCTTCCCACGGTCTCAGGCTCCTACCGTTGGTACTACGTCGACGTCTCCGCGGGCGACATCACGGCCGTCGCGATCTTCATGATCGGTTCGATCTTCTCGGCGAAGTACTCCCGCGCCCTCGCGAGCGGAGCAAATCCCCGTCAGCACGCCGCAGTGAACTTCGCTCTCTACGAAAAGGGCAAACGTCGTCACTGGGTGCTCTCCGAATACCCGCGAGTGGAAACCAACGGAGAACACCTCGAGATCGGCCAGTCGACGATGCGTCACGCAGATGGACGGCTCATCGTTCACATCAACGACGTCACCGCGCTCTGGCGCACGCCACTGAGCGCGAAGATCGAGCTCACGCCCGAGGGACCCAGTCACGCTCCCGTCCGCCTCGTCGACGGCCTCTCCCATCACTGGCACCCGATCGCCCCGCGCGCGCGAGCCAAGCTCACGATCGACGGACAAAAACTCGAAGGCCGCGGCTACCACGACGGCAATCACGGCGACGTCCCGCTCGGCAGCGATCTCCGTGGTTGGGATTGGACGCGCTCGCACACGCGTGATCGCACCACCATCCACTACCGCCCGTGGACGTCGCAGATCGGCTGGCAAGTCGAGATCGAAGCGAAGTCTGCGCACGCACAGCAAGTCAGAATGAACGCGCCGGAATCCTCGCTCACGGCGTGGGGCCTGCCGGTTCCCAGGCGGCCGAGCACGAGGATGCTCGAGTCGTCGCCCTTCTACGCCCGCATGGAGTCAGGCGCGGAAACACTCGGCGAAGTCGCCGACTTCCAACGCTTCCACCAACCCTGGATCCGCTGGATGGCCTCACTCCGGACCAGGGTCGCGTCATGAACACCTTCCTCTCCAGCTGGCTCGTGATCGCCACGATGTTCACGCTGATCGCGCTGGTGCGCTCGGTGGCAGCACGGAAAGCCAAACGCGAGCCGCTGCGTCAGGATCGACGCGTGCTGCTGCTGCGTCCCGTCGATGCAGCGACGCCCGATGAGCTCGAGAACCTCGCGCATCCGCTCGAAGGGGTGGAGCACGTGGTGCTCGCGCCTTTCCGCCCACGGCACCCCCACACCGTGCGCTGGCTGCCGTCCGATCCCCTCATGCACAACCGCAAGCTCGGCCACGTGCAGTATGCGCTGAGCATTCTTCCGTGCACCGACCGCCCCGTGCTGATCGTCGACGCGGACGTGCGAGTCGATGATCATCTCGTCGACACGCTGCTGAGCGAACTCTCCTCGGGCGCAGACCTCGCATGGGCCGCGCCGCGCCCGCTGGAGCCGGGGCTTACGCGCGGCCTCCTCGTGCAATCACTGCACAGCTTCACCGCGCTCGATGCGATCAGTGACGGAGCGAAGCCGGTCTGCGGGAAGGCGATCGCACTCAGCCCTCGAGGCCTCGAGGTACTGCGCTCACTCCCTGACTGCCTTGGTGAAGATCTCGAGCTCGCACGAAAGCTCCACGCAAAGAAGCTCCGCGTCTCGCTCGCGGGAGAAGCAGCCGTGCCGGGGGCGCCCGCTTCGCTTCCCGTGTTGCTCGCGCGCTTCACGCGATGGATGCAGGTGCTGAAGGCGCACCGCCCGTTCCTGTTCCCGACCATCCCCCTGCTCTTCGCTGCCACTCCTGTGCTGGCCATCGGGGCGGCGCTCGAAGGATCCCCTCCGCTGATCCTCGGAGCGTTCCTTCTCGTCGCGCTGAGAGGCCTGCTGGCTGCAGTGCTCGAGCGCCGACCGCGCGCCTTCACGGCATGGTTTGGCGCCGAACTCCTACTCCTGTGCTGTTGGTTGAACGCACTGCTGCTGGGCTCGAAGGTGACCTGGCGTGGTCGCGTGATGTCGGTCGGCATGCACGGACGACTGAGCCGGTGCGCGCCGTGATCACCGACGCCAAACAGCCACTCCTGACCTGGGGAATCGGGAAGTACGTGGAGTGGAAACTCCGCGGCGCTTTCCGCGGCATCTGGCTCGATGGCTCCTTGCCCGAGGGTGACGACGGCCTCATCTGCTACGCGAATCACGCGAGCTTCTGGGACGGCTTCCTCGCGCACGTGCTCACCAGGCGCGCGGGCCGCGACGGCTACGCAGTGATGGAGGAGCAGAACCTCGCGCGCTACCGCTTCCTCACGCGCATCGGCGCCTTCTCCATCCGCCGCAATGACTCACAGTCCGCGCTGGAGACCTTCCGTTACGCTCGCGAGGTGCTCAGACGTCCGAAGTCGACGGTGTTCATCTTTCCGCAGGGGAAGATCGAACCGAACGCAATGCCGCCGCTGAAGTTCGAACGCGGCACCGAAGTGCTGGCGAAGCTGACGAAG
>CBIHPJ010000182.1:0-13152 GCA_966211295.1 uncultured Myxococcales bacterium
GACTTGAATGGCGACCCGTTCTCCGACCTGGTGACCGCGAATCAGGACGCGAACGCACTGACGGTGCTGTTTGGCGGAGCGAATGGGTTCGCGCCCGCCGTCACCATTCAGCTCCCGATGGGGTCGAGAGAAGTGAAGGCGGTGGACGTGACGCTGGATGGGAAGATCGACGTGCTCGTCGCCCTGGACAGCGGCCGCATCCTGCTCCTGAAGGGGAACGGGGACGGCACGTTTGCACCGGCGGTCTTCTTCTCCACGAACTCGGCTCACCTCGCCTTCGGCCAGTTCGATGGAGACGGGCGCGTGGACATCGCGGTCCTCGGCGCGGGCGTGACGGTGCTCAAGAACGTCTGCGCGCCGTGAGGCTCACTTCTCGGGGGTGAGCTTGCCGCTGAAGACGTTGTACTCCTGCACCTTCCCGCAGCGTTCGCACTTCAACTTGAACGGACCATCGCGCGCGTAGTCGCTGGGCTGCGCGTTGCCCCAGTCGATCGCCGCGTCGGTGATCGACTCACCACAGCCGATGCATTTCTTCTTCTTGAGTCCTTCGCGAAACGCGCGCTCAACCTGTTCTCTGCTCGTACCCATCAGGCGTCGACCAACATTCCCCAACCATCGGAGACCGAGTGAACGGCGGCGTGCTGCATCATCGCGCTCAACGCCCTCACCTCTCCAAACGTGCCCTCGATCAACGACGACAACGCAGCGGAATCCGCACCGAGCTTCTGGCCGATCTGCGCGACCTCGCTGGCATCGACCTGGACGCGGAGCTTTCCGTCGGGCTGCATCGAGAGCCCACGCGCCGTCATCTCGGACTGCAGCTTCGCGTCGGCGAAGTGCACCAGCTCGGCGAAGAAACGCGCGTACCCCACCACCAACGCGGGAATCGGGAGCGGAATGAACAGCGACGCCATCAGCTGCGCGCTGTCGACCTTCTTCTTGCTGAAGAACCCGCCCCAGCTGTGCGTGAGCGGCGTAGGCCTCCGCGCCAGTGATCCCTGCGGACCTCTCCTCGTGTGCCAACCCGAGCCAGACGCCGGCTGTTTGGAGACGATGTCTCGGTAGAGCTGATCACTGATCGAATCCTTCGTCGTCAGCTGGCTGGTGAAGAACTCGAACGCCACTTCCTCGAAGCGCGCGTCCACCGGGTAGGTCACGTAGTGGTAGCAGCCCAGCGGCTTCCCCGCGGACAGCGGACACGTCGCGCACGCCGGAATACCGCGCTCGAAGGTGTCGGCCTTCTCGCAGATCTCCGTGTACGTGAGCTCGCGCTCCACTCCGTTCGTGACCACGGCGACCTTCACGCGAGCGCGCTGAGCCTCAGGCACCTGCGATTCGACCGCGCGCTTGTAGGCCTTCATCTTCAGGTTCTCGAGGAACCCGCGCTGCCCGAGGGACTGCTGCAGCTCACAGTTTCGCCAGCCGATCAGATCTGCGCCCATGCGCACGGACGCTGGAGCACTTGCCGCGGCGATGCAACCACTCCCTGGTCGCGCTCAACGACTCGCGGAGGCCGCCGTGTGCACGTGGCGCCGCAGCGCCTGGAGCGCGTCGGCGATGCCGCCCTTCTCGCCCATGCCGCGGATCAGCTCCACGAAGCCGTCCTTCGCGATCACGCGCGTGCCGTACTCCGCGATCGTGGTGCGCTCATCGAGCGCGTAGAGCTGGAAGTAGCCGGTCTGCTCGACGAACTCGCCCTTGCTGCCGGGATCGAGCGCCCACTCCATGCGGCGTTCCTCTGGGTAGTACCAGTGCTGCACGCGGTAGCGGAACGACGCGAGGAACACCGAGACCACCATGTCGACCTCTTCGCCCTCCTCACTGCGCTTGCCGAAGGTCTTCGAGGAGTCGACGTTCTTCAGGTAGCGCGCCTGCTGGGAAGGCTGGGTGATCACCGCGAACACCTCGTCGATCGGCCGCTCGAACCGGATCACCGCGCGAATGAGTCCGTCGTCCTTCTTCTTCGGCTCGAGCACCGCGCGGCCTTCTTTGCGCAACGTCTCGCGCGCGGAATACGACAACGACGCGACGAAACGTGCGCCCGGGGTAGGACCTCCCACTCCAGCTTCCGTTACGAAAAACTCCCGTGGCGCGTGTCCGGAAGCGGGTGGCCGTTCTGCCACGGCGACCAGCGAGGACATCAACACCACCGCCAGAACCTGATGTCCGCACCCCATGAGTCGCTCCCGGTGAAGCTTCATTGGGCCACTCCTGCACCAATGGGGCCGGGGGCTTCCGCGCTCCGGGGCGCGCGCGATCCAGCCGCGATCTTCGAAGTCGCAGGCGCGGAACAGGAGTGCCTGCATCGCGGAGTACCCAACAACGAAGAGGCGCCACTACGACCGACATGATCAGGCCGCTCGACAATCCATGCTTCGGGAGGCGTTGAAGCCATGAGGGTAACGGCTGCATTCAGTGCGCCATGACCCACTCCCCGAGAAGGGGCTGCGCGATGTGCCCCGAGTTCTGAGCCGAGTAGCGTGCCCGTCTGTGCGGAGAGCTGTGATCTGTGGAGTGGTGCTGCTCGGCGTGCTCGGCGCCGGTTGTTTTTCGCGCATGGTCTCGATGCCCGGCGAAACGTACGCCGGGGCGTTGGGGACACCGGAACCGCGGCTCGAGGCTTCGCTGCGCGCCGACGTCAATCAGCTCGCCGTCGGTTTCGGAGAGCGCAATCTCGTCAACGCTCCCGAGATGCTCGAACGCAGCGCGGGGTGGCTGACCGAGCGGCTCATTGCGCTTGGGTACACGGTGAAGGAGGAAACGTTTCCGGTCGGTGAGCGCACGGTGAAGAACCTGATCGTCGAGAAGCTCGGTGCGACGAAGCCGAGTGAGCTGATCGTGATCGGCGCGCACTACGACAGCGCTCCAGGCACGCCAGGCGCGGATGACAACGGCTCGGGGGTCGCGGTCGGTCTCGCGCTCGCGCACTACGTGCAAACGAAGACGCTTGGGCGCAGCGTGCGCTTCGTGTTCTTCACGAATGAAGAACCGCCCTTCTTCCGCACCGTGAGCATGGGCAGCGAGGTGAACGCGAAGGCCTCGCGTGCGCGTGGTGACGACGTGAAGGCGATGATCGCGCTCGAGACGATGGGCTACTTCACCGACGAGCCCGACACGCAGCACTACCCGTGGCCGTTCTCTGCCTTCTATCCCTCGACGGGGAACTTCATCGCCTTCGTCGGAGATACGGACTCTCGCGACCTCGCGCGCGAGTGCGTGGAGACGTTCCGCAAAGTGGCGAAGGTGCCAAGTGAAGGCGCCGCGATCCCCGCATTCATCGAGGGAGCGGACTGGTCGGATCATGGTCCGTATTGGCGGCAGGGCTATCGCGCGCTGATGGTCACCGACACCGCGCCTTTCAGAAATCCGAACTACCACCACGAAGCGGATCTTCCGGACAAGGTGGACTTCCGCAGGCTCGCGCTCGTCACCGAAGGGCTGTTCGCGGTGATAGACGCGCTGGCGCGATGACGCTCGTTCTCCTTCTTCTCGCGGCCACTCCGGTTTCGCTCAGCGTGGATCTGTCGAAGAACACCACGGCGCGGTTGGGGCCGAAGGTGCGGGAGTCGATCGAGGCGCGGCTGCTCGAGGAAGGCTTCGCCGTCGATCCGGGGGCGAAGTTGAAGCTCTCCGTGGAAGAGCTGCATGGGACGTTGAGGCTCGCGGCGCAGGCGGGCGAGTTTTCCGCGACGAGCGAGCTCAAACCCGCGCTCGAGTGGCCGGCGGAGTTGGGCTTGGAGTTGGGACAGCGGCTGGCCGTGTTGGCGCATGAGGCGGAGGGACATTTGCCCGTGCCTGTTGAGCCTGCGTCTGAGCCCGAGCCTGTTCCCCCGGAGGAAGCCCCTCTCCCCGACCCTCTCCCCGCTGACGCAGGGCGAGGGAGATTGAGGTTGAGCGCGGGGTTTCGAATGGGGATTCTGGTCAGAGCGAGCGCGGTGGATCCTTCGCTCGCGTTTCATGGATCGCTTCCCGGATCCGTCGAACCGGCGATCGCGATGGGACTCACCTTCGCTCCCGGCCCCGGATTGAGCGCGTGGGAAGTGCCGTTGCTCGGTGGAATCAGAGTGCCGATCGCGCTCGGCAACTGGACGCTCACGCCTGAGCTGCTTGGCGGTGGACGCGTGCACATCTACACCGCAAGTGACCTCGACTCCGGCGGCGTGCGCTTCGATCCGCTCGGCACACTCGCCATCTCGTTCTTCCGCGGACTGGGTCCCGTGAAGCTCGGAGTGAGGGTCGGTGTGGAGGTCAGCACCGCGCGTGAGCACCGCCTCGGCGACGAAATCCTATGGAGTCGCGGAGGTTTCGCCCTGAGCACCATGATTCAGCTCGAAAGGTGAAAAAGAAGGAAAGTTCCGCCCGCCTCGCGAGTGGAGTCTTTTCAAGTGGAGCCGATCTCGGTCAGCACCGAACTTCCCGTGGATGAACTCGAGGCCATCGCCTTCGACGACGTCTACCGCGCAGAGCGCGACCGCGTGTATGCGTGGGCGCTCCGCTACGGCGGGGGCAGAGGTGCGTGGGCCGAAGACGTCACCCATGACGTGTTCCTGCAGCTGCACCGCAACCTGAAGCAGTTGGAGCTGCGCGACATCGGCGCGTGGCTCTACCGCGTCACCGCGAATCGCGCGCTCTCGCGGCTCAAGCACGAGTCGTCGTGGGTCGGAAAGCTGGAGCGGCTGCTCACCTTCGGCCCGCCCGCGCAGCCCGACGAAGTGCTCGAGCGGAAAGACCAGGCCGCCGCGGCGATGCGGTTGCTCAACACCCTTCCACCGAAGGAACGAATGGTGCTCTCGATGCAGGTGCTCGACGGCCACAGCCAGCGAGACATCGGGCGAATGCTGGGACTCTCCGAGGGCTACGTCTCGAAGTTGCTCACGCGCGCGTGGGTGAAGATCCGCGCCGCGGGCTGGGAGGTGGACGATGGCCCGTGATTTCGACAGCGCGCTTCAGCAGGCCGACGCGCTGCTGCGGGAGCGAGGGATGCCGCGTGACGCCAAGCTGCGTCTCGACGCGCGGCTCTTCGCTCCTCCTCCGCAACGTTTGGCGATGGCGTTGGTGACCGCGGTGAGCGTGGCGGTGGGCTTCGTGGTGGTGGCGTGGCTCGCGCCGCGACCTGCGCCGGTCGACGTGCTCACAATGGGCGGCTTCACCCTCACTCCAGATGCCGTGGGTCACGTGCGAGTGACGAGCGAAGCGGCGGTCGAGCTCGCTGCAGGCACGTCCATGACCGACGACTCGCGTGGGCTGACGGTGAGTTCGCTGTCTTCCTCCACGGTGCGCAAGGAGAGCCTCGGTGTTCGGTTGCTGACCGGACGCGCGACGTTCGAGGTTCAGAAAGTGGCGAGCGGCAAGCAGCCGGTGCGCGTCCTGGTGTCGGGTGGAGCGATCGAAGTGCGCGGCACGCGGTTCACGGTGACCGAGCGCGGAGAAGGTGGCGAGGTGTTGCTGCACGAGGGGAAGATCGTGTTCCTCGATGGTGAGGGGCTGGAGCACGTGGTGTCTCCGGGCGAGACGTTCAGCTGGCCGCTGCCTGCGCCGCCTGCTCCTCGTGAGCCGCTCGATGAGCTCGAGCCGTTGCCTCCGTTGAAGCCGCGCCCTGCTCCGAGGCCGCAGACTCAGGAGATCGATTGGCGCGAGTTCGATCGCCGCGTGCACGCGGAAGCGGTGATCAACGAGCTCTCTCAGCTGCGCCGCCAGGGAGCGTGGCCTGACGCGGTGAAGTTGCTCGAGCGTGAGCTCAGCCGCGGAGCGCCCGATACGCGCGAACGGCTCTCATTCGAGTTGGGCGTGATCTACACGTGGCAGCTCAAGGATCCGGTCGCAGGCTGCGCGCACTGGGTGCAGCACCGCGCTGAGTATCCGAACGGCCGCTACGGCACCGAAGTGGAGCGCGCTTCGCTTTCTCTGGGGTGCACGCCATGAGCTCCCTCTCCCCTCGGGAGCGCGAGCCGTCTCGCGGTGCCGCGAAGCGGTGCCGAGGCGCAGCGTCCCATGGAAGAAGGGTCGGGGTGAGGGCATGTATCCTCGCGCTGTGCACGTTCACTGGATGTCTCGACGTGGTCGAGCACGGAACTCCAGTCGAGCTCGCGATCAACATGCTCGACTGTGATCGCACCACGGTCGTCGATGGCGCGACCCACCTCCGCCTCACCGCGAAAGTGGGGGACGAGATCGTCCTGAGCCGCACCGTCCCAATTGACCAGGCGCCTCACACGGTCTCGATCGATCCGAACCCTGACGTCGTCTTGCAAGTCGATGCGTCCGACGGCGCTGGTCGATTGATCGCCAGAGGCCGGTCGATCCACTTCGCCTCTCCCTCAGAAATTCCGGTCTCGATCGATCTCCATCGCGTCGGTCAATTCACGAGATCCTGCACGTCACTGGTCAACGCGCGCGCCTTCCACTCCGCGACGCTCCTCGCAGACGGACACACGCTCGTGGTCGGAGGAACCGACTCCACTGGCACTGCGTCGAGCTCGATGGAGGTCCTGAGCTCCAGCGAAATCCGGGACGTCGGACCGCTCGCCATCTCCGCCCAGGGCAACACGTTTCGACTCCCGAGAGCGCATCACGCCACCGCGCTCCTCTCCAACGGCCAGGTGCTGATCTCGGGAGGCGAGAACGATCAACAAGTGCTCAGCACCGTGATGGTCGTGGATCCCAGCGTCGCCTTCCAAAGTGGCGCAGTCGGGCCCGGTCCTCTTCCCCGCTCGCGCCACCTCGCGATCAAAGTGAATGAAGGAGTCTTCTTCGTGGGCGGCAGCACGCGCTCCTCCACGGAAGTCGTCGCCAACTCGGCGGTGGAGCGCCTCGATCTCGGCACCATGCGCATGGAGACCGTCTCCTCGATCCCCGAGCCGCGCCTCGAAGCTGCGCTGGGTCGAGTCGGTCCCGTCGCGATCATCGCGGGCGGAGTCGAAGGCACCGCCGTCTCCAGCAAGCTCGAGCTGCTCTCGATCGAGCCCAGCGGGATCACGCGTCAGCTCGCGCTCAACATTCCCCGCCGCGGAGGACAGCTCGTCACCCACGGCAACCGTGCGCTCCTCGTCGGAGGCTTCGATACGAACGGCGCTCCTCTCGCGTCCACGGAGTGGATCAACGTCGACCCGCCAGGAGCGAGCGTGATCGCAGGTCCCACCATCGCCGCGCGAGGAGAGCTCTGCGCCGTCGCACTCACCCTCGGCCGCACCTTGCTGTTCGGCGGCTCGCGCACGCCAGAAGTGTTGAACGCCGACGGCTCCCTCGAGCCCATCGCGTTCTCTGGATCAGCGACGCACGGCCAGTCTTGCACGCTCGCGGAAGACGGCAGCGTGCTGATCATCGGTGGGCTCGACACCAACGACCGCCCCGTGGACGAAGTGTGGCGGTTCCAGCCCTCGGAGTGACGGAACCCGTCGCCCTCCCCGAGCGTCGAGCAAGTCCAAAGATCCTCGGTAGGGGTTCGGGCGTTCCGTGCTGTCATGCCCGCACTTCTCCGAAGGGGGACCCTCATGCGCCGTCTGCTCCTGCTGGCCTCGCTGGCCTGCTCACTTCCCGCATTCGCCCAGACGTTCGATGCCGCGAACAAGTACCTCCAGGAGCGCTCGTACTCGCGCGCCTGCGAAGCCTTCACCGCCTGGGTGAAAGCGAATCCGACCGATCCACTCGCGCGTGAGGCCTCGGCAAAGAAGGCCGCCTCGTGCGTGCGCGCGGGCAAGGGCAGCTACGACGAGCTGCGCAAGATGGCCACCGAGGGCGAGAAGGACTTCGCGCGCGCCGTCGCGATGCACACCATGCTCGAGCGCGGGGAGCAGAACTTCGACACCGTGTCGCCGCTCCTCAAGCAGGCGATGGGCGAGAGCGGCCGCCGCGGCACCGAAGCGCGCCAGATGCTCGAGTCCGCGCTCATTCGCGAGATGGACAACAACTCGTGGAACTCGCCGCGCCTCGACAAGCTCGCCGAGTTCGGTCTGAGTCTCGACTCGAACGCCGAGCTGCAGGCCTCGTATCGCTTCCGCCGCGCGCGCGCTCGCTTCAACACCGGTCAGAAGTTGAAGGAGGCAGAGGCCGAGCTGCGCGACATCGGCAACGGCAAGACCGACGTGGCCGACGACGCGCTGTACGCGCTCGGAGAACGACGCGAGAACGAGCAGAAGTTCGTCGAGGCCCTCGAGCTCTTCGACGAGGTGGTGAAGCGCTTCTCGCCGCAGACGAGCAACATGCGCAGCTCCGCCGAGAGCCGCGCCAATGAGATCCGCCGGCCCTCCGTGTCGGTGGGGGTCTCGAACAACGACCTCCCCGGCATCAAGCCGCAGGTCTCCGTGAACTTCCGCAACGTGAAGAACGCGTCGTGGACGCTGAGGCGCACCGACCCGATCGCGATTCCCTCGGGGAGCTGGCCCGCCGATCCGTCCCGCTTCTCCGGCACCGCGGTGAAGCAGTGGAACACCACGCTCAAGGAGCCGAGCCGCTACGCCCCGGGAAACACCAGCTTCGAGCTCGATACGACCGAGCCCGGCCTCTACGCGCTCGAGGTGAAGGCCGACGGACAGCACAGCGAGACCTGGGCCCTCATCAGCCAGCACGTGGTGGTGGCGAAGACCGATCGCACGCAGGTGCTGATCGCCGTGTTCGACGTCGAGACTGGAGAAGCGCAGGCCGACGCCGAGGTCGCGCTCTTCACCTACGGGAATCAGAAGTTCACCGCGAAGACGAACGCGTCGGGCATCGCGATCATCAAGACCGAGAAGACCAATGACTCGATGGTGGTCTTCACGCGCAAGGGACCGCACCTCGCGTGGTCCAGCGCGGGCAGCTCGTATTGGCAGAACTACAACCGTGAGCACCTCGCGTACGTGATGACCGATCGCCCGCTCTACAAGCCGGGCGAGACGGTGGGCCTCAAGCTCTTCCTCCGCAGCCGCGAGGGAGGACCTTCCACTCCGCTCTCAGGCACCAAGGCGTGGGTGCGCGTGACGGATCCCACCGGCAAGCAACTGGTGCGGGAAGAGCTCACCACCAACATGTTCGGCACCGCGAGCTTCACCCTGCCCATCGACAAGAAGGCGACGCTCGGCTCGTTCAACATCAGCGTGGAGGGCCAGGGTCAGTACTTCACGCAGACCTCGATGCAGTTCCGCGTCGAGGAGTACAAGCCGCCTGAGTACATCGTCTCCGTCGAGCCGCTCGGAAATCCGAAGCCCGGCGAGAAGGTGAAGTTCAAGGTGAAGGCCGCCTACTACTCGGGTGGCGCGGTCTCGAACGCCACGGGTCGCGCGCTGGTCACCGTGAAGGGCTGGCAGCACCAGTTCGGCCCGTGGCCCGACGACCCCACCGCGAGCGAGGAGAACGACGGCTACGGCGGCTACGACGAGTACGACGACTACAGCTACAAGCGCCGCCGCGGTTACGGCTGGTACGGCCAGTACGCGCAGCACACGCTGCAGTTCAAGACGGGGAGCGATGGCACCGCCGAGGTCGAGGCCCCTGCGTACGAAGGCGGAGGAAACCAGGCCCTCGAGTACGCGGTGCAGGTCTTCGTCACCGACAGCTCGCGCCGTGAAATTCAAGGCGGCGGATCGATCAAGCTCTCGCCCGCTGCGTTCTTCGTCGATCTGACGACGGATCATCTTCTGTATCGCCCCGGTGAGCGCGTGATCGTTCGGCTGCGCGCCGAAGATCCGAACGGGCGTCCCGCGGATCCTGACGTGGTGCTGCGGCTGATGCGGCTCAACACCACCGGTGCGTCGAAGATCACCGAGACGCGCACTCGCTTGAGCAAGGGCATCGGGCGCGCGGTGCTCGACGCTGACGCCGTGGGCCAGGTGCGCGTGGAGGTGCTCGATGGAACTGCGGCGAGCGACGTGGTGCTCGCCTCGACCGATCTCTGGCTCACCAGTGACACCAAGCCGATCGTCCCCGGGCCCGGCTTCCAGCTCTTCGTGGATCGTTCTCCACTGAAGGTGGGTGACAACCTGCGCGTGCTCGTCGCGGGCAATCGCGCGGGTGGTCACGCGCTGCTCACGCTCGAGAGCGACGTGCTCGCCGCGGTGCAGATGGTCGAGCTCAAGGGCCGTGCGCGCTTCGTGGAGTTCAAGCTCCCCGCCGACGTCTCGCCCAACGGCTGGCTGCACGCGTATCGCTTCGAGGACGTGCAGCTGCAGCAGCGTCAGTTGCCCTTCAAGGTGCGCGGCAGCGAAGTGGAGGTCGGCGTCGACGTCGACTTCGGTCGCGCTTCGGCGGAACCGGGCAGCGCGGTGACGGCGGTGGTGAAGACAAAGGCCGCTGCCGCGGGGCTCGCGCTGGAAACCGCGCTCACCATCGTGGATGAGTCGTTGTTCGCGATCGCTCCCGAGCGGAAGGCCTTCCTCTCGTTGTTCGGGCGCCCCAATCGGCAGCACCGGGGGACGACGTACAGCTCGTACAAACAGCGCTATCACCCCCCGCGTCCTGTGCCGGTGGCGAAGGTTCCGTCTCCCGATCCCAAGGCTCCTGAGAACCGCGCCCCTCCGAAGACCGAAGCGTCCCGTGAGGATGAGCGGAAGATGGCTCAGGCCGAAGCGGCTCCCGCGCCGTCGGCGGCCGCGCGTGGTGCAGCAGCAGACATGGATGACAGCCTCGCCGGCGTCGCCGCTCAGAAGCCCATGGAGAAGGCGAAGAAGGACTCCGCCAAGGAGCAAGCGGCGGGACCGATGGGCCGCGACGAAGGCGGCGCAGAGGAGCCGATCAAGGTTCGCTCTGACTTCAGCACCTCGGCTGGTTGGTACGCCGCGCTCGCCTCGAAGTCGGGCGCGCCGTTGAGTCAGAACTTGAAGCTGAAGGACTCGCTCACCTCGTGGAAGGCCGTGGCCACCGTGGTGTCCGAGGGCGCGAACCTCGGCCAGGGCAGCGGGCAGATCCGCACCGCGAAGGCGCTCATGGTTCGCCTGCAGGCGCCGCGCTTCTTCGTCGAAGGTGACGAGGTGGTGTTGTCCGCCGTGATTGAGAGCCACCTCGCGAAGGCGACGGAGCTCGACGTCACGATCTCTGCGCCGGGCTTCAAGGAGCTCTCGCCGGGCCGCAAGACGCTGAAGGTCGAGCCCGATCAGGTGCTCCGCTACGACGCGAAGTTCAAGGTGGTCGATCTGGGAGAGCGCACCATTCGCGCGACCGTGAAGGGCGGCGGCACCAACGACGGCATGGAGTGGAAGCTGCCCGCCTTCGTGCACGGCTCCGCGCAGCGGCAGTTCTTCGCGGGCCGCGTGAAGGACACGCAGACCTTCGAGTTCGAGCTCCCGGAGAAGCGCAAGGCGAGCCTCACCCGGCTGGAACTGAGCCTCTCACCCTCGCTGCTGGCGGTGATGTTCGACGCCCTGCCCTACCTCGCGGAATATCCCTACGGCTGCGTGGAGCAGACGCTCTCGCGCTTCGTGCCCGCGGCGATCGCGCGGCGCGCGGTGAAGGATCTCAACCTCCCGTCTTCGCGCGTGCCGGCGAACCTGGACGACATGACGCAGAAGGGCCTCGAGCGGCTTTACGACTTCCAGCACGGTGATGGCGGCTGGGGTTGGTGGCAGTCGGACAACACCAACCTGTGGATGACCTCGTACGTGGTGTCGTCGCTCTCGCTCGCGAAGTCGGCGGGGCTCGACGTGCGCATGGACGTGATCAATCGCGGCCGCGAGTATCTGAAGGGCCACCTCGGAGAGGCGCTCAACTCGCCCGAGACGCACGCGTACATGGTCTACGCGCTCGCGAGCACCGGAGGCGTTCCGAAGCCCGCGCTCGACACGGTGTACTCGCGTCGCACCAGCCTCACTCCGCGCGCGCGTGCTCAGCTTGCGCTTGCGCTGCTCACCCTGAACGATCCGCGCGGTCGCGTGGCGGTGGAGAACCTCGATGACGTGGTGAAGGCCGCGCAGTCGCGTCCCGATGCCGCGGTGGGCGATGCGAACGACGTGTGGAGCACCTCGGCGGCGATCGAGGCCACGGCGTTCACGTTGATGGCGTACGCGCGGCATGATCTGAAGTCTCCGCTGATCGCTCCGCTCACGGACTTCCTCGTGCTGCGCCGCAACGGTGGGCGCTGGCGCAACACGCGCGACACCGCGTTCGCCGTCTATGCGCTCGCCGATTTGGCTCGACGTGAAGGCGCAGCCAACAAGACGGGCACGTTCGTGGTGAGCGTGAACGGGAAGGAAGTGAAGCGCGTGCCGTACACCAAAGGCGGGCTCGATCTGACCGCGCCCGTGGTGCTCGGTGACGTCGCGTTCAAGGCGGGCAAGAACTCGATCCAGGTGAAGCACGACGGCGCGGGCACCGGCTACTACGGGGCGATCGCGGACGTGTTCAACATGAACGACTTCATCAAGGGCGTCGGTGGAGACGTGAAGGTGAAGCGCACGTACACGGTGCTGGGAAAGCCGAGCACCGATCGATCGACGTCGACTGGAGCGGAGTACGGCATGCCAGTCGAGTCGGGCGTGCGCGTGCGCGTCGACGTCGAGCTCACTGCGAACAAGGCGGTGGAGTTCGTGATGGTCGAGGATCTGAAGCCGGCCGGCTTCGAGGCGGTGCAGCTGCAGTCAGGCCCGGCGGTGTGCAACTACGCGTGTGCGCACGCCGAGCTGCGGACTGATCGGGTGGCGATGTTCCTCCAGCAGATCCCGGTGGGCGTGACGAAGCTCAGCTACGAGCTGCGTGCGGAAGTGCCGGGTCGGTTCGCTGCGCTGCCTGCAAGGGTCGAGGCGATGTACGCGCCGGAGATCACGGCGACGGCGGACGAGATGCGGTTCGAAGTGCGAGACGCGCCAGAAGGCGTTGTCGCGCGCGAATAACAACAGCCCGCGGGAAGAGCGGGGGTGATGGTCTGCTGCGTTGCGAGACGCGAGCAGACCCTCGATCTCGTGACGAAGATCCCAACGTGACGAAGTGGGCGACCCACGGGCTCAGGATACAGCCGGCTGTATTCTGGGCGCGCAGGTCGACGTCACCGTCACGAAGCCACGCTCAACGAGTCAAAGAACGTCGAAATCGAGAGGCCCGCTCACGTCGAGCACGGAGCGAGATCTCGAGCGACTACTCACCTCAAGGCTGTTGTTGAAGCGCCAACCGCACATCCGCATCAGCAGCGAGCTCACCGAGCAGCTCGTCCAACTTCATGAACACGTCCCAGGGCTGCTGACCCGTCGTCTT
>CBIHPJ010000183.1:0-13147 GCA_966211295.1 uncultured Myxococcales bacterium
GATTCTCGGGAGCCGGCGGAGCATCAGGCGCGACCACCGGCTTCTTCCTCCGCCGAGCGATCCACTTCACCACCTCCACCACGACCAACGCCTGCAGCGTGTAGATGAACAGGCCCCAGCCGACGAGCACCACCAGAGCTACTCCGGGAGGCGGCATCTGGGCCCCCCACGCGAAACGAATTCCCGGAAGCGCGAGGAAGAGCGCGGCGAGAACGCCCGCCAGGACCCTCCGTGCCCAGACAGTCTGAATCGTGTCGGCGACCGTGCGCCGGTACACGAAGAAGTTGGCGCCGGCGAAGACGCCGAGCGCGAGCAGTCCCAGCACGATTCGCGGCCACAACATGGGGTGAGCCTACCTAACGAGGGGCCCGCGCAGACTCTTCCCGAATCACTGTGTTGAAGGGTTAACTCATCACCCGGCGGCGGCGGCGTTCAGCTCGTCCTGCACCGTCGGACCCTTCCACTTGTCGAAGCGGGTCAACAGCAGAAGCCCGGGGATCATCGCCAGGGTGCAGACCACGAAATACAGGGGCCAGCCGAGGTGCGAGGCCAGCCACCCCGTGGGCGCTCCGGCCACCGTGCGGGTGAGCGCCATCAGGCTCGAGAGCAGCGCGAACTGGGTCGCGGTGAACTTGGGATTGCACAGGCTCATCAAGAACGCCGCGTACGCAGCGGTGCCCATGCCCGAGAAGAAGTTGTCGGCGCAGATCGCGAAGACCATCAGCGGGTAGTTCATCCCCACGATCGACAGCCCCAGGAACGCCAACGTCGCGACGCCTTGGAGAACGCCGAAGACCCACAGCGCCTTCTTCATGCCCAGCTTCGGCAACAATGCGCCACCGGCGAGCGTGCCGAGGATGATCGCGGCGAGCCCTCCACCCTTGTTCACCGCGCCGATCGCGGTCTTGCTGAAGCCGAGCTCCTGGAGGAACGGAGTGGTGAGCGCCAGCGCCATCACCACGTCGAGCTTGTAGAGAATGATGAACGCGAGGTTCTCGACCGATCCCTTTCGCTTCAGGAACTCGACCAGCGGAAAGACCGCGGCCTCCATCAGCGAGCGCGGCGGTTTGGTCGAGAGCTTCGGCTCATCGGCCAGCAGCGTGTACCCGATGCTGATCACCATCACGCCAGCCATCAGCAGGTACACCGTGCGCCACGGGAGCGAATCCGCGAGCGCGAGCGCGATGGCTCCCGAGACGAGCATCGCGCCGCGGTAGCCGATGGTCTGCGCGCCCGCTCCGGCGCCGTACTCGTCGACCGTGAGGGTCTCGGTGCGCCACGCGTCGATCACGATGTCCTGACTCGCGCTCAGGAACGCCACGGTGAGTGCGAGCACCGCCAGCAGCCCCAAGTGCGTCTTCGGATCGACGAGCCCCATTCCCGCAATCGCCGCGGCGAGAAAGACCTGCGTGAGCAAGATCCACCCGCGCCGTCGCCCGAGAAAGGGCAGGGTGTACCGATCGAGCACCGGCGCCCAGAGGAACTTGAGGGAGTACGGAATGCCGACCAGCGCGAACGCTCCGATGGTCGTGAGATCGACCCCGGAGTCCTTCATCCACGCCTGCATGGTGCTCGCGGTCAGCGAGAGCGGGAGTCCCGAGGAGAATCCCGAGAGCACCACCATCAACATGCGCCGGCTCGTGAAGAGCCGGAACACGCTCATCTTCGGCTTCGGCTGAGCAACTGCCGCGTCGCTCAAAGGTCGTTCAAGGCCTCAGGGCTTGGGGAACTTCACGACCTCGACCAGCGGAGGCCGCTTCGCCAAAGTGTTCGCGCCGGGCGTGATGCGCGTGTGCGCTTCCTTGTGCACGTGATCCGGAGGCGCCGAGCTGCCGCGCTTGAACCAGGGATCCGACGGGTGCGTCACCGCCGGGCCCTTGAGCAGCCGCGGGATGTCGTAGACGAAGCCCTGACGGTGGTACTCGCTCGGAGTGTGCGTGTACGTGTCCATGCGGATCGCGTCCTTCGGGCACGCGTCGACGCACAATCCGCACACGATGCAGCGCAGCTCGTCGATCACGAACTGCTTCGGGTACTTCTCGATCACGCGCGATTCGGCGGCGTCATCTCCGCCGTCGTACTCACCGGCCTCGATGTAGATGCACTGCGCCGGGCAGATCGTCGCGCACATGTAGCAAGCCACGCAGCGCGGCTTGCCGTCCTCGCGCGGAACGAGGCGGTGCAGGCCGCGGTACCCCTCGGGGTAGCGAACCTGCTCCTCGGGGTAATTCACGGTGGTGATCGACGCGAGACCTTCGCGGTCGAGCACCTTGGTGTTCGCGTCGCGCTCGCCGAACAGGTTGCGCAGGAAGTGCTTCGTGGTGATCGCGATCCCCTTGAGGATCTCGGGCACGAAGCTGCGCTCACGAATGTCGGCCTCGACGAGTTCCTTCTTCTTCGGCTCGTCGTGGTGGTGGTGCGAGAGGGAGCTCATTTGAAATTCTCTCAGTGAGTGTTGGCGGGCAGCGCCGCGTGATCGTCGTGACCGTGGCCTGCGTCGTGGCCGCCGTGGGCGTGTGCATCGTCGCCGTGGCCTCCGTGTCCGCCATGGTGCCCGTCGCCGTGGTCAGCCGCCTCTTCCTCCTGGCGGCGCACCTGGCGGGGCGGGGTGAGGCTGAGGAACGCGACCGTGCCGAGGACCACGAAGCCGAAGAGCGCGAGCGCGCGCAGCGACGGATCCCAGAGGATGAGCGCGCCAGAGACGAACAGGTTCACGAGGCCCATCGGCAGCAGGATCTGCCAACCGAGCTTCTGAATCTGATCGTAGCGGAAGCGCGGCATCGTCCAGCGGATGACCATCTGCAGGTAGACGATGAGGAGCACCTTCACCCAGAACACGGTGCCGAAGATCGCGCCCAGCAGAACGGGGTGGTCCTTCATGAGCTGCATGTTCATCAGCGCCTCGTTGCCGAAGGGCAACGACCAGCCGCCGAAGAAGATCGCCACGAGCACCCCACCGAGGACCACGACCTCGACGAACTCAGCGATCATGAACATGCCGAACTGCATGCCGGAGTACTCGAGGAAGTAACCGACGATCTCCGACTCGCCTTCCGGGGCATCGAACGGCGCGCGCTTCGTCTCGGCGAACGCCGCCGCGAAGAAGAGCAGGAAGCCCAGGGGCTGAATGAAGATGCCCCAGGCGGGCAGGCCGATGTCGAGCGAGCCGACCTTGGTCGACCACAGGTAGTGCATCTGCTGCTCCGACATGCCCTCGGCGCCCGCGAGCCGCACGGTCGAGAAGGCGATCATCATGCCGACGAGCGAGAGGCCGAGGGCGACCTCGTAGCTGATCATCTGCGAGCTGGCGCGCACGCCACCGAGCAGCGCGAACTTGTTGTTCGACGCCCAGCCGGCGAGCGAGGTGCCGTACACGGCGAGCGAGGCGATCGCGAAGAGGAAGAGCAACCCGAAGTCGAGGTTGGTCGAGACCATCATCACGTTGTTGTCGAACACCTTCAGCGTCGGGCCCGCGGGCACCACCGCGAACAGCGCGAACACCGGCGCGAACGCGAGCATGGGGCCGAGGTTGAAGAGGAACTTGCTGGCGTTCTTCGGGCGGAAAGCTTCCTTGGTCAGCATCTTGAGCACGTCGGTGATGATGTGCGGGATGCCGGCGATCGCCGAGTCCTTGAGGCCGGGGATCGGCAGACGCGCGCGGTTCGGGCCCACGCGGTCCTGCATGAAGGCCGACCACTTACGCTCAGCGAGCGTGAGCAGCGTGGCGAACACCATCACGATCACCAGCATCAGGATGATGATGTTGGTGACGGCGGAGAGGCCGATGATCCCGTGCGAGCGACCGAAGTCCTCCGCGAGACCGCCCAGGCCATAGGCGGCCGCCATCAGCGAGAAGAAGCCGCCGATGATCAGGCCCAGCGAGATGAAGACGACACCGAGGCGCATGGTTCAGGTACCCGGGGGAAGGGTGAGACCGCGGAGGTTGGGAACGCCCTGCTCACGCCAGCCGGGGGGACGGCCGTCGGCCCCCGCCGCCATCGTGGAGATGCCGGGACGCTTCTGATTCATCGGAGCGAGCTTGTCCCACTCGAACGCGGCGAGCTCAGGGACGGAAGGCGCGAGCTGCTTGAAGACCTCGCGCGAAGACGCGGCCTTCATCTCGAGGCCGAGCGCGCGGGCCAGATCGACCGCCCACTTCCAGTGCGGCACCGAGTGACCCTTGGGCGGGTACGCGCGGCGGTGACGCTGCGTGATGCCGTCGCCCTGGGTGAAGGTGCCTTCGTCTTCCACGTGCACCGCGGCAGCGAGGATCATGTGCGCGGCGGCAGTGACCTTGGTCTCGTTGGTGGCGGAGACGATGAAGAGCTCGAGCTTCTCGGCGCGAGCGGCGAAGGTCTCTTCGTTCTCGGGAACCTCGGCACCGAGCGCGTAGAGCGCGGTGATCGAACCCGCATCCATGCCCTTGGTGAGGTCGGAGAACGACTTCACCTCGAGCCCGTAGCCCTTCGCGATGTGCTCGAGGCCCTTGCGGTTGGGGTTCTTGTCGGCGCGCATCAGGAAGTGGTCCGCCTCGCCGTCGGGACGGCCCGAGACGAACACCGACTTCACCTTGAGCACGTCGCGCGCGAACGCGAGGCCCGCGAGCAGGTCTTCATTCGAAGCGACGGGGGACGCCATGAAGGCAACCTTCCCCTCGAGCGCCTTCAACTTCTCCGCCGCCGCCTTCAGCGCGTCAGCGTTGGTGACATCCTTGATGTCCTTGCCGCGGCCCACCGCGCTCTGCGTCACGCGGTGCTTGTTGAGCGACTTGTACGACATGCGGCCCTGGTCGCAGATCCAGCTCTTGTTGATCTGCTCGTTCTCACGCGGCCGGTAGCGGTACGTGTCCTGGCCCATGAAGTCGGCGTAGATCGAGCAACCGCGCGAGCAGCCCGTGCAGGTCGAGGGCGCCGCCGAGAGGAACCACGCGCGAGCGCGGAAGCGGAAGTCGGTGTTGAGCAGCGCGCCGACGGGGCAGAGATCGACGATGTTGCCCGAGTAGTTCGACTCGAGCTTCCCGTACGCGGGAGAGATGTCGACCACCTCGTGCGAGCCGCGGCCGAACACGCCGAGCTGCGGCTGCTTGGCCACCTCGTCCATGAAGCGGACGCAGCGGGTGCAGAGCACGCAGCGCTCCTGGTCGAGCACGATCAGCTCGTTCAGCTTCTTGCGCTTGTTGCGCAGGATCTTTCCGCCCTCGAGCCGCGAGGGCTCGAAGTCGTAGCGCATGTAGTAGTCCTGCAGCTTGCACTCACCGGCCTGGTCGCAGATCGAGCAGTCGACGGGGTGATTGAGGAGCAGGAACTCCATCACCATCTTCTGCTGGTCGCGCACCTTGTCGGTGTTGGTCTTGATGATCGCGCCTTCGCTGATGCCGGTCTGGCACGCAGGCACCAGCTTGCCCGGGGGCGCGGCCGACGACTCGACCATGCACATGCGGCAGTTGGCCGCGATCGTGAGGCGCGGGTGGTAGCAGTAATAGGGAATGTCGACGCCGACGGACTTCGCGGCTTCGATCATGTTGGTGCCCGGCTTGGCGATCACTTCCTTGCCGTCGATCACCAGCGTGACGAACCCCGGGTTCTTCGGGGGCGGCGGGCCGGGAGGGCCAGCAGGGGGCGGGGGCTTCGGGGCTTCCACTTTCTTATCGTCGCTCACTGCTCGACCTCTCCGCCGATCATGTTGATCGTGTCAAAGGTAGGAACCAGGTCCGGCAAAATGCGGCCCTCGCACATGCGCGCGAGCGCCGAGAGGATTTGGTAGCCCGGCGCGCGCACGTGGCACTTGTACGGGCGGCCTGAACCGTCGCTGCGCAGGTACCAGCCGAGCTCGCCGTTGGGCGACTCGGTGGAGCTGTAGACCTCTCCCGGAGGCACGGGCACGCCTTCCATCACCAGCTTGAAGTGGGCGATCACGCCCTCGATCGAGCTGTAGACGTTCTCTTTGGGCGGCAGCGCGATGCGCCAGTCGTCGACCATCACCGGGCCCTCGGGCATCTCGGCGAGGCACTGGCGGATCATCTTGATCGACTCCGTCATCTCGAGGATGCGCATGTAGTAGCGATCGAAGTTGTCGCCGTTGTGACCGACGGCCACCTTGAAATCGAGCTTGTCGTAGACCCAGTACGGCTGCGCCTTGCGGATGTCGTACGCGATGCCGCACGCGCGCAGGCAGGGGCCGGTGAAGCCGAAGTCGAGGGCGTCAGCGGTGGTGATCACGCCGGTGCCCTTGGTGCGATCGGTGAAGATGCGGTTGCGCGAGAGCAGCGCGTCGGTCTCGACGATCATCTCCTCGATCTTCACGAGGCTCTTGAGGACCTTGTCCTTCCAGCCCTCGGGGAGATCGCGGTTCACGCCGCCGATGCGGCCGTACGCGGTGGTGAGACGCGCGCCGGTGAGCTCGGTGACTCGGTCGGTGATCAGCTCGCGCGCTTCCATCGCGTAGAGGAACGCAGAGAAGCCGCCGAGCTCGAGGCCCGTGGCGCCGACGGTGGTGAGGTGGCTCTGCAGGCGGTGCAGCTCAGCCCCGATCACGCGGATGTACTTGGCGCGCTCGGGGATCTCGAGGCCGATGAGCTCTTCGACCGCGGTGAGGTAGCCGAAGTTGTTGGTGAGCGCGGCGACGTAGTCGAGGCGATCCGTGTACGGGAGCACCTGCGTCCACGTCACGTTCTCGCAGCTCTTCTGGAAGCCGCGGTGGAGAAAGCCGATCTCCGTGTCCATCTTGACGATGGTCTCGCCGTCGAGCTCGATGCGCAGGCGCACCGTGCCGTGCGTCGCGGGGTGCGAGGGCCCGAGATTGACCACCATGTTGCGCGTCTGAAGATGCGCCTCGAGCTCGTGCTCACTCGGAGTCGGATCGTATTCGTCACCGGCAGCTGCCATGTGCGTACCTCTTGTTCAGCAAGTGCTTCGAAAGAGTGATCAGTCCTGCACGCCGTTGGTGCCGGGACCGCGGAAGATGTCTTGAATGGGCCGCTCGGGGACGAGGTTCTGACGGCCGCGCAGCGGGTAATCCTTCCGCAGCGGGTGACCGACGAACTCTTCGTACATGAGGATGCGGCGCTTGATGCCGCCGGCGAAGACGACGCCGTAGAAGTCCCAGACGAAACGCTCGCCCCACTCGGCGCCCTGGAAGACCTTCATGATCGTGGGAATGTCTTCGCCCTCGTTCACGCGCACCTTGATGCGGGCGTGCTCGTTTCGCTCGATGTTCTTGAGGAAGTAGAGGACCTCGAAGCGCGGGTTCTGCTCCTCGGCCGGAAGCTCGAGGCGATCGACCGCGTCCATCGAGATGAACAGCTTGAAGCCGAGCTTCTCTTTCAGAAGTTTGGCGACTTCGACGATGTGCTCTTTGGCGACCACGCCCCACGCGCCACCAGCGCGATCTGTGTACCGTTCGGTGAGAGCCTGCGGGAGCTGGGCCTGAATCTGATCGAGCGCGAAAGTGCTCAAGGTATTTCCGTCCCTGGGAGAGGAATGAAGCGCGGTTCTTCTAGGGAGCGCTCGGAAGAGAGTCAACGTGATTTTCCGAGGGCTTTTGCAGGCTTAGCTCCTCGATTTGGCTTGCCCGATAGCGACGTTCCAGGGCCTTCCAATCGATGACCACGGTGCTGCCTCTCGCCTTGCGTTGGTGCGCCCAGGTTTGGAGCACCTCGAGGATGGAGTGATCGAGCGCTTCGAGGTGCTCGAACCGCACGTGGACCTCCCGATCTGCCGGAATTCGTTCGAGAAGATCGCTCAGATCGGAGAGCCGGAGGAACGTGGCGGCGCCGCTCAGATGCACGATGGTGCGCTGGCTGTTCGGCTCGCTCTCGATTTCGACCTCCAGCTTCGACAGCCGCACCAGCAGTCGGATGACCGCGACTGATAGCCCCAGCAAGACGCCCTTGAGGAGATCGGTCGCGACGATCGCTCCCAGGGTGAGGAGGAACGTGAAGAGCTCGCCAAGCCCGTAGCGCTTGAGCTCGAGGATCCGCACCGGGTTCACCAGCTTGTAGCCCGTGTACACGAGCACGGCGGCGAGGCTGGAGACGGGGATCAATCTCAACAGTCCGGGGAACACGGCGACCAGCAGCAGGATCCACGCGCCGTGGAGGATCGCGGAGCGGCGTGTCTTCGCTCCGGCTTCGACGTTCGCGGTGGAGCGGACGATCACTCCGGTCATCGGCAGTCCGCCCACCAGTCCGCAGAGCGCGTTGCCGATGCCCTGCGCGCAGAGCTCGCGGTTGTAGTTGGTGCGTGGACCTTCGTGCATGCGATCGACGGCGCTCGAGCAGAGGAGGGTCTCTGCGCTCGCGACCACGGCGACTCCCAGCGCTTCGGCCCAGATGATCGGCTTCGTGAGCAAGCTGAAAAAGGAGGCGTCGGGCAGCTTCGCTTCGCCGATCAGACTGTCGGGCACCTGCACGAAGCCGATGGGAAAGCCCGCGACCTTCGCGATCACCGAGGCGAGGAGTACTCCGACCAGCGCGCTGGGAATGGCCTTCAACTTCTTTGGCGCGAAGCGCTGCCAGGCCACGACGGCGATGATCGTGATCACTCCGATCAGCGCTGCCTCTCCGTGCGCGTGATCGGCGCTCGGCACCACTGCCTTCGCGATCGCCTCGGGAATGCTGAGGAGATTCTGCAAGCCGTTCGCGCGCGGCTTGTCGTCGATCATCACGTGGAATTGGCTCGAGAAGATCAGCAGTCCGATTCCGCCGAGCATTCCGTGAATCACCGAGGGAGGCACCGCGCGGAACCAGCGGCCTCCTTTGAGGAGACCCGCGACGAGTTGAATGAGTCCCGCGAGGAGCACCACCACTCCGAGGGTGGCGACGCCGTGCTCCTGCACGATCTCGAAGACGATCACCGAGAGACCCGCGGCAGGCCCGCTCACTTGAAGTGGAGAACCCTGGAGGAAGCCGACGATCAATCCGCCGATCACTCCGGTGATGAGTCCCGCGGCGGGTGGAAGTCCCGACGCGATCGCCACGCCCATGCAGAGCGGCAGCGCCACGAGGAACACCACCAAGGAGGCGAGGAAGTCAGATCGCATGGCGCACTTCCTTGTGCGCGGGTCGATCGAAGTGCCGTTCGAAGAGCTCGCGTTTGTCGGCGAAGAGTTGCGTTTGGAAGTCGTGCAGCCCGTCGATCAGCTTCTTCATGACCCCCAAGGGCTAACGCGGGGCACCTTGGGACAATCATTATCTCCCTCTCCCATCGGGAGAGGGTCGGGGTGAGGGCAGACGCCTCAGTGAACTCCCACGACCTCTCCCGCTTCAGTCAGGTCGAGGCCGTACGCCGCGGGAACTTTCGGTAACCCGGGCATGGTGAGGATCTCTCCGGTAAGCGCGAGCAGGAAGCCAGCGCCTGCGGAGACACGCACTTGACGCACGGTGACGGTGAAGTCGGTCGGCGCACCGGGCTTGGTGGGATCATCCGAGAGCGAAAGATGCGTCTTCGCGAGGCACACGGGCAGGTCTCCGAAGCCCCACTTCCGCAGTCGCTCGATGTCCTTCTGCGCTTCCGCTGACAGCTCAGCGCCCTTCGCTCCATAGACCTTCTTCGCGACGTGGCTGACCTTGTGCTCGAAGGTCTCGTTGAGCTCGTAGCTGAAGCGGGGCGGGGTGCTGGGCTTCTCGAGTGCTTTCTGCACCGCGGCGGCGATCGACTCGGCACCGGCTCCGCCCTGCAGGAAGCCGCTGTTGCGCGCGACGGTCACGTTCTCCGAGTGCGCGAGCTTCTCGACGAGCGCGAGCTCTTCTTCGGTGTCCTGCGCGAAGACGTTGAGCGAGAGAATCGGCTCGAGACCGAAGCCGCGAATCGCGTGAATGTGGCGCTTCACGTTGGCGAAGCCGCGCTCGATGGAGGCGAGGCCCGGCTCATCGCCGCCATGCGCACGCATCGCGCGCGCGGTGACCACGAGCACCACCGCGCTCGGCCACAGTCCAGACATGCGGCACTTGAGATCGAGGAACTTCTCGCCGCCGAGATCGAACGCGAAGCCGGCCTCGGTGACCACCACGTCAGCGAGCGCGAGCGCGGCCTTGGTGGCCATCACCGAGTTGCAGCCGTGGGCGATGTTGGCGAACGGGCCGCCGTGCACGAAGGCAGGCACGCCCTCGGTGGTCTGCGCGAGGTTGGGCAGGAGCGCGTCGCCGAGCAGCGCGGCCATCGCGCCGACCGCGTTGAGATCTCCGGCGGTGACGGGCTTGTTGTCCTTGTCGATGCCGACGATCAGCCGGCCGAGGCGGAGCTTCAGATCCTTCACGCTGTCAGACAGGCAGAGCGTCGCCATCACTTCGGAAGCGGCGGTGATGTCGAAGCCGTCTTCGCGCGGAACGCCGCTCGCAGCGCCGCCGAGACCGATCACCGTGTTGCGGAGGAAGCGATCGTTCATGTCGATGCAGCGCTTCCAGGTGACCTGCTTGAACTTTCGCTGCTCGAAGTTGATCGCGTTGTCGACGAGCGCGGCGAGCAGATTGTTGGCCGCGGTGATCGCGTGCAGGTCGCCCGTGCAGTGCAGGTTGATGCGCGCGGAGGGCTCGAGCGAGGCCTGACCACCGCCGGTGCCGCCGCCTTTGGCGCCGAAGACAGGACCGAGGCTCGGTTCGCGAAGCGCGGCCATCGCCTTCACTCCGCGGCGCGCGAGTCCCTGGACGAGACCGATGGAGGTGGTGGTCTTTCCCTCTCCGTACTTGGTCGGCGTCATCGCGCTGACCAGCACCAGCTTCCCGTGGTGCGGCTGCGCGCGGAGCTTGTGCAGCGTGGGCCAGGTCAGCTTCGCCAGTGGACCGTAGAGGTGCAGATCATCAGCGGTGAGGCCGACCTTCTTCGCCACGTCGAGGATGGGGAGCATGGAGGGGCCAGATAGCTCCGCGACGAGCTTAGATCCATGGGCTGAACCGGCTGGTCAGCTGATGCCAACTTGTCAGCTAGTCGAAGCGTATTCGACGATGTCTCTCATGCCGGACTCAGCGGAGGTCGCACCCTGCAGATTGTGCAGCACACAGGCGCCTCTGCAGCGCAGTCACATCATCCCGCGCTGGGCGTATCGTCGCGTTGTTGCGCTCGGCAACGAGCCGCCCGTGCAGATCGGCAACGGCGTTGCGATGCTGAGCGGAAGCCAGGACGTGGAGCTTCTGTTGTGCAGCGCCTGTGAGCAGCGCTTCGGCATCGTGGAGAACTACATCAGCAGGATCGTTGTGCAGGAGGACGGGGCGTTCCCTGCGCTTGATGCGACGACCCTCGTGCCGGGCCGCCAAGATGCAGAGTTGCGCGTGGCGACAGCTCAGTCGCTCGACCGCGATGCGATTGCGCGGTTCGCAGCAATGGTGATCTGGCGAGCGAGTGAAAGCTCGCTCTATCCGAACCTGTCGCTCGGCGATGTGTACGCACAGCGTTTCGCTGACTATTTGCTCGGGCGGTCGCCATTCCCGTCCCAAACTCGCTTGGTCGTTGAGTTGCTCATGCCAAGTGAGCCGCGCATCGATCGGGCCGTGATCAATCCCGAGAGTGCTCGCGAGCCCGCTGGCTACCGTCTTCACCAGTTCGTCGTTTTCGGACTGTGGTTCAGGCTCTTCGTTGGAGGGCGCTCATCCGAACCCCTTGCTTCGATTTCGTTCGTTGAGACCGGCTTGGTGCTTCTCTCCGACGGAGAACGCCTTCGCGAATCAATGTCCGCATCTGCACGTTCAGCAATCCGGAGAGGCCGGCTCGCGAACTCGTAGAGAACTGCTTCGCGTCGGAAGGCAACGATTCAACCGCCCTGCCTCGAGTGCGCACGTGCCGAGCGCCGAGGGCATCGCCTGCCTGGAGATGACGACGGTGCTGGCACCCGTTCGAGTTCGGGTGAGCTCGTGTTTCCCTGATTCAGGGCGATGCTGCCGCCGAATTCGGATCGAAATTCGACCGCGTAGTGATCGGAGTGAGATCGACCGCCTCGAACTCGGCGCTACTCACCGACTGCACCTGGGAGATCGTCGTCGAAGACCAGTTCGCCGAGGGAATCCCCTGGATGTACATCGATGAGCCGATGTCTGAGAGGTACACGCCGTACGTCTTGAGCGCCTGCACGATCGCCCGAGCCTGAACGTTGAAGTTCGAGGGAATCACGTAGCTCGACTTGATGCGGAAGAGCTGGCCCATCTGAGGTGCGGTCATGGCCGTCGCGGTCCCGGTCGCGTGCCTCGCGGGCCACACGTAGGGACGGCGGATTTGGCCTGAGGGCAGAGTGAAGCGCAGCGCGTGCCGAATCTCGCCCGCGCTTGCTTCATCGGACCGCAGGAGCAGCGGCACCACCGGAAAGCCAGCGGCGTCCGACGAGGTCCATCCAGCAGGTCGCAGCGCGTTCGAGTTCAGGTCCCACGTCGCCACGCCGTTGAAGTTCCAGACGCCGCTGCTCGGTCGATACGAGTTGTACGCTTCCCAGAGACGACAGGCGGCGGAGTCCACCACCAGCAGATGATGGTCGTTCCCGTCGAGCGCGGTGGTGATGCCGCTCTCCACGAGCGGATTCATCGGGATCGGCATCTGCGGCGTCGAGACGGACGAGGAAGTGCACGGAGACACCAGCGTGTGCGCCGAGCCGGTCGCGCAGTCCGACTCATCTGAATAGTCGTCACCGGTGTCGAACGCGAAGGTCGACCACGTGAGCGTCGAGCCGTTCACCACGTTGTACGGGATGCCGTAGTAGTCGCTCGCGCTCTGGTTCTCCTGCATGCCGAGATCGAGATGGAGATTGCGCACTCCGATCGTCGTCATGAACGCCATCGATGACGGGTGCGGGGGGAGCCCGTCGATGGGCGTGTTGAAGATGTGATTCGGCGGGAAGACCTGGCAGCCGCCGATCGTCGGGCCCTGCGATGCGCCGCCGCCTCCGCCGGTCGCGGTGCCTCCGCCAGTCGCGGTGCCTCCGCCGGTCGCAGTCCCGCCGCCGGTCGCAGTTCCGCCACCGGTCGCAGTTCCGCCGCCGGTCGCAGTTCCGCCGCCAGTCGCGGTTCCGCCACCGGTCGCAGTTCCACCTCCGGTCGCAGTTCCACCTCCGGTCGCAGTTCCACCTCCGGTCGCAGTTCCGCCTCCAGTCGCAGTTCCACCTCCGGTGCCTGCGTCACCCGGCGCGATGGGCGCGCCGCACGCCGTCACCACGAGACACGTCCACAGGA
>CBIHPJ010000184.1:0-13139 GCA_966211295.1 uncultured Myxococcales bacterium
ATCGTGAAGAAGAACGCGATCATGATGATCGACTTCGCGCTCGAGGCTGAGCGGAAGGAAGGGCGCTCTCCGCGCGAGGCGATCTTCGAGGCGTGCCTGCTGCGCTTCAGGCCGATCATGATGACCACCATGGCGGCGCTGCTCGGAGGGCTCCCGCTCGCGCTCGGCACCGGCACGGGCTCGGAGCTGCGTCGGCCGCTCGGCATCAGCATCGTGGGCGGCCTGATCATCTCGCAGGCGCTCACGCTCTACACCACGCCCGTCATCTACCTGGCGTTCGGCCGGCTCGCGCAGGCGCTCTTGCGAAGAAGGCCGAGCGTGGAGGTCGCGGCGCCGTGAGCATCTCCGAGCCCTTCATTCGCCGACCGGTGGCCACCACGTTGCTCGCGGTGGCCATCTTGCTGGCGGGAACGCTCGGCTACGCGCTGCTCCCCGTGGCGCCGTTGCCCACCTTCGATCCCGCGACGGTGAATGTCTCCGCCGCGCTCCCCGGTGCGAGCCCGGAGACGATGGCGAGCAGCGTGGCTACTCCGCTCGAGCGCCGCTTCGGCCGAATCGCGGGGCTCACCGAGATGACCTCGAGCAGCTCTCTGGGCTCGACCTCGATCACCTTGCAGTTCGATCTGAGCCGCGACGTGGAGTCGGCAGCGCGCGACGTTCAGGCGGCGATCAACGCGGCGAACGCCGAGCTCCCTTCCAATCTCCCCACGCGGCCGATCTGGAGGAAGGTGAACCCCGCCGACTCGCCGATCCTCGTGCTCTCGCTCACCTCGAAGTCGATCGCGTTGCCGCAGATCTTCGACGCGGCCAACACGGTGCTCGCGCAGAAGATCTCGCAGGTCGAGGGAGTAGGGCAGGTGTTCGTCGGAGGGGGGCAGCAGCCCGCGGTGCGAGTGCAGGCGGATCCCGTCGCTCTCGCAGGAGTGAACCTCACGCTCGAAGATCTCCGCACGCAGATCTCCGCCGCCACCTCGAATCGACCCAAGGGCGTGCTCGCGGGAGATCGCAACGGCTCGGCGGTGAGCGCGAACGATCAACGCCTCGATGCGGCGGCGTGGAGACCGCTGGTGATCCAGAGCGTCGATGGCTCGGTGGTGCGGCTCACCGACGTGGCGCGCGTCTTCGATGACGTGGAGAACGGTCGCTCGGCCGCGTGGACCGATGGCGTGCGCTCGGTGCTGATCATCATTCGCCGTCAGCCCGGTGCGAACATCATCGCCACCAACGAGCGCATCAAGGCGCTCCTTCCGCTGCTCGCCAGTTCCATTTCTCCAGCGATCGATCTGCAGGTGGCGATCGATCGCACCCAGACCATCCGCGCCTCAGTGCAGGACGTGGAGAAGACCCTGGCGGTGAGCGTGGTGCTGGTGGTGCTCGTCGTCTTCCTCTTCCTCCGCTCGCTGCGCGCGACCGCGATCCCCAGCGTGGCGGTGCCGCTCTCATTGGTGGCGACCTTCGGAGTGATGCAGTTGCTCGGCTTCAGCCTCAACAACCTCTCGTTGATGGCGCTGACCATCTCCACCGGCTTCGTGGTCGACGACGCGATCGTGGTGACCGAGAACATCACTCGCTACCTCGAGCAGGGGCTCAGTCCGTTCGAGGCAGCGCTGAAAGGCGCGAAGCAGATCGGCTTCACGGTGGTGTCGATCACCGTCTCTCTACTCGCGGTGTTCATTCCGCTGCTCGCGATGGGCGGTCTCGTGGGCCGGCTCTTTCGTGAGTTCTCCGTCACGCTCGCGGTGGCGATCGTGGTGTCGGCGCTGATCTCACTCACCCTCACGCCGATGATGTGTTCGCGGCTGCTGAACAACGAGAAGAGGGAAGGGAAGTTCTCCGCGGCGCTCGGCCACGCGTTCGATCGGATGACCGCGGCCTACGGACGCGCGTTGAGCTGGGTGCTCGATCACCATCACCTCATGCTCGGAGTGACCTTCGGGCTGATGGCGCTCGCGGTCGCGCTCTTCGTGCTGGTGCCCAAGGGGCTCTTCCCCCAGCAGGACACCGGGATGATCCTGGGGGCCACCGAGGGACCGCAGGACACCTCCTTCCCCTCGATGCGCGAGCGGCAGGAGAGGGTGCTCGCGGCAGTCGCCCATGAGCCCGAGCTCGAACACACCGTGTCGTTCATCGGGGGCGGACCCAATGCAGGCGTGAACACGGGCTCGGTGATCATCGGGCTCAAGCCGCGCGATCAGCGAACCCTCAGCGCCGATCAGATCATCGGACGCCTGCGGCCGCGGCTCGCGAAGGTGGAAGGGGTGAATCTGTTTCTGCAGTCGGTGCAGGACCTCCGGCTCGGAGGGCGCTCGGCGCGCACGCAGTACCAGTACTCGATTCAGACGCAGAGCCTCGCGGATCTGCGCGAGTGGGCTCCGAAGTTGCTCGCTGAGTTGCGAAAGCTCCCCGAGCTCCGCGACGTGGCGACGGACCAACAGAACGCCGGGCTGCAGCTCACCTTTCACATCGACCGCGACACTGCCTCTCGACTGGGGATCACCCCGCGGCAGATCGACGACACGCTCTACGACGCGTTCGGCCAGCGCCAGGTCGCGACCACGTACACGCAGGTGAATCAGTACCGGGTGGTGCTCGAGGTTCCTCCTTCACTGCAGAAGGGACCGGAGGCCCTCGATTCGCTCTACGTGCGTACCGGCGCGGGAGGACTGGTGCCCATCACCCAGCTGGGACACCTGGTGCCCGGTCCTCTGCCGCTCGCCGTCAATCACCAGGGGCAATTCCCTGTGGTGACCTTGTCCTTCAACCTCGCTCCCGGCGTCGCCCTGGGAACCGCGGTGGAGGCGATCGATCGCACCCAGCGCCGCCTCGGCTTGCCGGCCAGCATGAAGGCGGGTTTCGCAGGCACCGCGCAGGCGTTCGGCGCTTCGCTCTCGAGCCAGCCGCTGCTGATCATGATGGCGCTGGTGATCGTCTACATCGTGCTCGGCGTGCTCTACGAGAGCTACGTCCACCCGCTGACGATCCTCTCCACGATTCCTTCGGCGGGCGTGGGCGCGTTGATCGCGCTGTGGGCCCTGGGGCTCGAGCTCTCGATCGTCGCGCTGGTGGGACTCATCCTTCTCGTGGGGATCGTGAAGAAGAACGCGATCATGATGATCGACTTCGCGATCGAGACGGAGCGTGACGAAGGACTGAGTCCGCGCGAGGCCATCTACCGAGCGTGTCTGCTCCGCTTTCGTCCCATCATGATGACCACGATGGCGGCGTTGCTCGCCGCGGTGCCGCTCGCGATCGGCAGCGGGCTTGGCTCCGAACTGAGAAGGCCACTCGGAGTTGCCATCGTCGGTGGTTTGCTCGCCTCTCAATCACTCACACTGCTCACCACGCCGGTGGTCTACCTCGTGCTCGATCGCTTCAAGCGGGAGCGGAATTCCTCGCGCGGGCTCGTGCCCCAAGCGGGTTGAGAACGACTCAGTATTCAAGCGATCGCACGTCGTGCACATGGGCCGTTCCCCCGTACTCAAGGAACGCCCTCGCATGACTCGCAGCCCAGTCTCGAAATTGTGGTTCGCAGTGCTTGTTCTCTCGCTTGCTGGAGCCGTCGGTTGCCGCAAGTCGAGCTCGCTCATCACCAGCGCGATCACTGAGCCCGCTGGCGCTCACTGCGCGAACGGCGGCCTGGCCGTGCGCACCGGTGAAGACGTCGACAATGACAACGTGGTGTCCGAGGCCGAGGCCGTCGCCACCAACTACGTCTGCAACGGCGCCGCGGGCATGCCCGGCACCGCCCTGACGTCGCTCACCAAGGTGACTCCTGAGCCCGAGGGTACGAATTGCACGCTCGGTGGCTACAAGCTCGAGACCGGTAAGGACACCAACGGCAACGACATGCTCGACAGCACCGAAGTGACGTCGTCGGAGTACCTCTGCGCCCCTGAGACGAGCACCTCGAGCCTGGTGCTGCTCAACAAGACGTTCATCAACGACGCCAACGCGGGTTGCCCGGGCGGCTATGTGCGCATCGGCTACGGCGTCGACGCGAACAACGACGGCGCGCTCTCCAGCACCGAGGAGACCTCGTCCTTCGTGACCTGCAACCTGCAGCCTCGCGTGACCTCGAGCAGCACGCTGACGGTGGCTGACTGCACGCAGAATCCGATCGTCCTCCCGATCACCTCGGTGGATCTCGACGGCCGCGTGGCGATGACGAGCGTGCGCGTGATCTCCTCGGGCTCGGCGCTGGTCTTCTCGAGCGGCCCCAACGGCGAAGTGCGGTTGAGCCCCGGCATGCACGTCGCGGGCGCGTCGATCGAAGTGACCCTCACCGACGATCTGGGCGCGACCTCCACCACCAACGTTCACCTCGTGTTCTCAGGCACGGGCTGCGAGGCGCTCGGCACGTTCTACGGCGTGGATCCCGGCAGCTGCATCGCGGTCGATATCGACGCGACGGCGGGTGACGACCGTTCGGGCCCGGTGCTCACGCAGCGTGGCGCCTACTACAACGGCGACAGCGCGCTGATTCGCGCGGACCTCGACCTCGGAAGCGTGACCCAGATTGTCAGCGGCAACGTGGACCTCCTGATGGGAGATCTCGTTCAGGGTCACCTCCTCTCGCTGTGGTCGAGCGAATGGGACGCGACGACGCTCGCTGACGGCGGCACCGGCCTGGGGATCACCGGCCTCCTGGACCCCGACGCGGGGACGCGCTTCGAGGCCTTCTCGAGCCCGGAGCCACTCGATCAGATCGTGATCCTCGACGAGACCACCTTCCAGCCGACCTCGCGTGTCGCGCTGCCGCAGCCCATCGCCAGCACCGGCAGTTCGTTCGACGTGACCGACGCTGACGCCGGGGTCTTCACCTTCAACACCGACCAGATCCTCGTCTCTGCCACTGACGGCCAGGCCCTCGTTGCGCGCACGGGCAACAACGTCGCGGGCGAGCACGGCGTGCTGTACCAGTTGATCAACACCAGCACGGGCGCGGTGACGATCAACCGCGAGCTCTACTTCGCGCAGGGCGACGTCACCTTCGATGACTACCAGTGGGAATCGCAGGAGGACGACGTGCAGCACTACGGCCTCCACAAGCGCGGCACCGAGTACGTCCTCACCTACCAGAGCGGTGGAGAGTGGAAGGAGCTCGAGCTCGCGGCGGGTACGCCCACCGTGCTCACCTCGAGCTTCGTGAGTGACTGCGACGCGCACAACCTCGCGATCGGCCCGAGCCTGAGCACCGTCTACTTCCACTCGGAGTACCCGTGCTTCGGCTTCTTCAACAACGAGTCGCTCCTGCGCTGCGACACGCTGTACTCGCCGAACCCGAACGGGTTGATCGATGACACCGGCTACACGCCGGGAAACGAGTCCAAGCGGAAGTGACGAAGTAAATGAAGTAAGTCGAGCGGGCTCGGTGTCCTCTGAGATGCCGAGCCCGTCTTGTTCCGGGCGCTCCGATGAGACTCCAGACCTCGCTCGCTCTTATTTCTCTGCTGGGATGTCGCTCGGCGGCCGGCGAGTTCGAAGGCGTTCCCGAATCTCAGAAGGCCATCATGCGGGGCACTCACGAGGTTTGCCGCGGTGTGCGTCCGAGTGCTGGGAATGAGGAGCGAAACGGGCACATCTTGACCATTCCGCCCGGAGAAACGACGACGACTTGGGCGCAGAAGGTCTGCGCCGTCGTCTCCGATCGCTCGATCGTCTTCATCGACTCGCAGCGAGCCTTCTTGTTGGGCACTGGGATCGATGCTGAGCACCTGGCTCGCATCTCTGATGGCAGGAACGGGCCCTATTTTTGGTGCAGGGCAGCGAAGCCGGACGGCGCGGGCGACCGCCGCGTGCGCAATTTCGACGTCACGTACTCCGTGGCGCTCGATGAAGCGCTGACTCGCGCGTGTCTCGAGTTCTCAGGTCCGTCTTTCGTTGAGACTCATCGCGGGTACGGCAAGCAGTGGCGGATTCGAACCCTCAGCACCCTCGCGGAGTATCAACGTCTGTGTGAGCTGATGCCCTCGGCCAAGGCTGGAGTTTCGTGTCGAGAAGAGCTCCCCGAGAACTAGCTGCTCACCGCGCGTCGAGAGTGAACAGCTCCTCCAACTCAGCTCGTCGATCCACGGCCCCGATCTGCAGGGGCCGCGCGAACGATTGAGCGCGTTCCCTGGAGCGTTTGCAGCGCCTCCAGGTCAGTCACTGCTCAGCCCTTGACCTGCGCCTTGAGCAAGTCGCGGTTGAACTCGGCGATCACGCGCACCGAGATCTCCTTCGGGCACACCGCCTCGCACTGCGAGAGGTTGCTGCAGGTGCCGAACTCCTCGGCGTCCATCTGCATGGCCATGTTCTTCACGCGCTCGTACCGCTCAGGCTCACCCTGCGGCAGGTGATTCAAGTGCGAGGCCTTCGCCGCGGTGAACAACATCGCCGAAGCGTTCTGGCAGGCCGCCACGCAGGCGCCGCAGCCGATGCAGGCCGCCGCGTCCATCGCGAGGTCCGCTTCCTTCTTGGGAATCGGCAAGGCGTTCGCGTCAGGCGCACCACCGGTGGCCACCGACACGTAGCCGCCCGAGGCGATGATGCGATCGAACGAGCTGCGATCGACCACCAGGTCGCGCACCACCGGGAACGCCTTCGCGCGCCACGGCTCGATGAAGATCTCGTCGCCGTCCTTGAAGTGGCGCATGTGCAGCTGGCACACCGTGACGCCCTTGTGGCCGCCGTGCGGGATGCCGTTGATCACCATCGAGCACATGCCGCAGATGCCCTCGCGGCAGTCGTGATCGAACGCGACGGGCTCCTCGCCCTTGTTCATCAGCTGCTCGTTGAGCGTGTCCATCATCTCGAGGAAGGACATGTGCTCCGAGACACCCTCGACCACGTAGTCCTTCATCGCGCCTTCCTGGCCCTTCGAGGCCTGGCGCCAGACGTGGAGCTTCAGCTTCATCAACTTCTCTGAGGACTCGCTCACTTGTAGCTCCGCACTGAGGGGTGGAAGGCGTCGAACACCAACGGCTCCTTGTGGCGCACCGGCTTGTCTCCGGTGACCTCCCAGACCGAGGCGTGGGTGAACTTCTCGTCGTTGCGCTTGGCCTCGCCCTCGTCCTCGTGCTCTTCGCGGAAGTGACCGCCGCACGACTCGTCACGATCGAGCGCGTCCATCGCCAGCACTTCGCAGAACTCGAAGAAGTCGGCCACGCGGCCGGCCTTCTCGAGCGCGGTGTTGAGGTTCTCCGCCGAGCCGGGGACGTTCACGTTCTGCCAGAACTCCTCGCGCAGCGCGGGGATCTCCTTGAGCAGCTCGTTGAGGCCCTTCTCGTTGCGGGCCATTCCGCATTTTTCCCACATCATCGAGCCGAGCTGCTTGTGGAAGCTGTCCACCGTGCGCTTGCCCTTGATGCTGAGGAACTTCGACATGCGCGCGTTGGTGTCGGCGACCGCCTTGCGGAACTCGGGGTGATCGGTGGTGACCTTCGGCTGCTTCGCCGTCGCGAGGTACGCGCCGATCGTGTACGGCAACACGAAGTAGCCGTCGGCCAGACCCTGCATGAGCGCCGAGGCGCCGAGGCGGTTCGCGCCGTGATCGCTGAAGTTCGCCTCGCCGATCACGTGCAGGCCGGGGAGGTTGCTCATCAGGTTGTAGTCAACCCACAGTCCACCCATCGTGTAGTGCACGGCGGGGTAGATGCGCATGGGCACGGTGTACGGGTCTTCGCCCGTGATCGTCGTGTACATGTCGAAGAGGTTTCCGTACCGCTCCGAGATGACCTTCTTGCCCAGGCGCTTGATGGCGTCCGCGAAATCCAAATACACGCCGCGGCCACCGGGACCGACGCCACGGCCCTCGTCGCAGACCTGCTTCGCCGCGCGCGAAGAGATGTCGCGAGGAGCGAGGTTGCCGAACGAGGGGTACTTGCGCTCGAGGTAGTAATCGCGCTCGTCATCTGGAATCTGACCAGGCGCCCGCGTGTCGCCCTTCTTCTTCGGAGCCCACACGCGCCCGTCGTTGCGCAGCGACTCGCTCATGAGCGTCAACTTGCTCTGGTAGTCGCCCGCCTGGGGAATGCAGGTCGGGTGAATCTGCGTGTAGCAGGGGTTCGCGAAGCCAGCGCCCTTCTTGGCCGCGCGCCACGTCGCCGTCACGTTGCAGCCCTTGGCGTTGGTGGAGAGGTAGTACGCGTTGCCGTAGCCGCCGGTCGCGAGCACCACCGCGTCAGCCGCCCACGCCTCGACTTTGCCGCTCACCATGTCGCGCGTGACGATGCCGCGCGCGTGGCCGTCGATCACCACGAGCTCCAGCATCTCGTGGCGGGTGTGCATCTTCACCGAGCCGGTGTGCACCTGCTTCTCGAGCGCCTGGTACGCGCCGATCAGCAGCTGCTGGCCGGTCTGGCCGCGCGCGTAGAAGGTGCGGGACACCTGCGCGCCGCCGAAGGAGCGGTTCGCGAGGTGACCGCCGTACTCGCGCGCGAAGGGCACGCCCTGCGCCACGCACTGATCGATGATGTTCACCGACACTTCGGCGAGGCGGAACACGTTCGCTTCGCGCGAGCGGAAGTCGCCGCCCTTCACGGTGTCGTAGGCGAGACGGCGAACCGAGTCGCCGTCGTTCTGGTAGTTCTTCGCGGCGTTGATGCCGCCCTGCGCCGCGATGGAGTGGGCGCGGCGAGGCGAGTCCTGGAAGCAGAACGCTTCGACCTGGTAGCCGAGCTCAGAGAGCGTCGCCGCGGCGGAGCTGCCCGCGAGGCCCGTGCCCACCACGATGATCTTGAACTTGCGCTTGTTGGCCGGGTTGATGAGCGGCATCGACAGCTTGTGCGATGTCCACTTGTTCTCGATCGGCCCTGCGGGGATGCGTGATTCGAGCTTCATACCTTGATGAACCCCAACAGGACGGCGAGCGGAATGGAGGCGAACGCGGCGCACAGGCCGTACCCGACGATGAGCGAGGCGTTCTTCAAGAACGGAGTCCACTTCGCGCCCCACAGCCCGAGGTGCTGGAAGAGGCTGTAGATGCCGTGCGAGAGGTGAGCGGCGAGCAGCACCTGCGCGCCGATGTACAGCAGCGCGATCAGCGGCTGGCGGAAGCCCATCACCAGCATCGTGTACGCGTCGTAGTGACCGTCAGGCAGCGCGACGGTGGGCTGCGGCCCGGTGAGGTGCAGGGTGAAGTGAGCGATGTGGTACAGGAAGTACACCAGCACCACTGCGCCCGTGAGCATCATGGTCTTCGAGGCGGTGCGCGCGGGCGACTTGTTCTCGTACGCGTAGGGCACCGGGCGCGCGCCGCGGTTCAGCTGCGTGGAGCGGATCGCGAAGAACACGTGCAGCGGGATGCCGAGCAGGAGCGCGGTGCGCGTGCCCCAGAGCAGCGGCGCGTTGCTCTTCAGCGCGGTCGCGTAGGCGTTGAACGTGTCACGCCCCACGTACGCGAGCAGGTTGCCCGCGAGGTGACCGACGATGAACAGGAACAAGCCCAGCCCGGTCACGGCCATCATCACCTTCGAGCCGACCGAGCTCAGGAAGAACTTCGTGAGCGAACCGATGAGGGACTCCCCTCCGGTGTCGCGCTTCAACTCCATCGCATCTGCCATCGCTCATCCTTCCGCGGGGTGGGGGAGCCTTCTTCGCGAGGGATCTCGTAACTCGGCCTCGCGCAAATAGTGCGGCCGTTTGCCGGTCAGGGTTGCAATCGACAAGTGAAATCGTGAGCGCGGACAGTAGGAAATTTGATGGCTTCGCCGCGGGTGGGCGCGCTGAGAGCGGGGATGGAGTAGGGAGGCCCCGTGGCCGACGTCGCCAATCCTCACCTCCCGGGCAAGAGCAGCCTCCGCCTCTGGTTCGGAGCGCTGCTGGTGCTGGGGGCGATGCTCCCCGGCACCATCGTGATCCCCGTGGTGCGGAGCTTCGTGACCGCCAGCTGGCCTGGGTCCGAGTGGCTGATGCACGCGTTCATCGCGGTGAACCTGCTCGGTGCGGTGGTAGGCGGGCCTTTGCTCGCGGTGCGCGCTGAGCGAATGGGCAAGCGCCGGCTGGTGGCGGGCGTCTCGGCGATGCTCGATGGTGGCTTCCTGCTGTTGGTGACCTTGTCGCCGCCGGTGGCGTTGCTGCTCGGCCTGCGCTTCGTGCAGGGCGCGGTCTACATCGCGGCCGTCTCGATTCTGATGGGCACCATTCGCCGGCAGTCGAAGTCGCCGGCGGCGATGGGGGTGGTCGGCTGCGCGGTGGTGCTCTCGATTCTGCTCGGCATTCCGCTGGGCGCGATCCTCGCAAAGACGAATCCGGCGCTGCCGCTGATGGTGGGCGGGGTGATCGGCGTGATCACCGGAGTGATCGCCCTCTTCGTGCTCCCGAAGTCGACGGACGCGGAGCAGTCGGGCGTCACCTTCAAGTCGCTCATGTTCGAGGCGCCGCTGCTGCGCGGTCCGACGATCGTGGTGGCGCTCGAGCGCTTCGCGGTGGGCGCGTTCATCGTGCCGCTGCAGCTCTACGGGCATCACGTGCTGGGCGTGCCCGATTCGCAGGTGAACGGTTGGTTCTCGGCGTTCCTGATGATCTTCGCGCTGGGCACGTGGCCGATGGCGCGGCTGGGTGATCGCGTGGATCGATGGAAGCTGATCGGCTTCGGGGCGCTCGCGTACGCGGGCTCGTACCTCGCGCTCGCGTTCTCGCCGGTGCAGATGATCGTGGTCGTGCTCTCCGTCGCGGGTCTCGCTTCAGCGGCGATCTACGGACCGAGCCTGGGACTCGCCGCGCAGGCGGTGCCTGAGAACGCGCGTGCTTCGGCGATGGCGGTGCTCAATGCCGCGGGCACCCTGGGAATGTTCCTCGGGTCCACTCTGGCAGGCGCGCTCTCGAGCGTGATGCTCACCGCAGGAATGGATCGCGGCACGGCGTACACGGCATCGTTCATCGGAGCGGGCGTCGCCCAGCTGATCAGCGTCGGCGTCGCGTTCTCTGCCGGTCGTCAGCAGCCCGTCGCCGCCGTTTCGCAGTGAGCGACACGCGTAACTTCAACACCTGAGTGGTTCGAGTAGACGATCTGCAGGTCGTGCCGTAGGCGCGTTGGGAAGGCCGGAAGAATTCGACAGCGAGGGAAGCACGCAATGCCGGGAAAAGAAGGCAAGAACAGCAGCATCAACATCCGCGTGAGTGACACCGGGAAGTACCTGATGGGAAGGCTCCAGGAGCACTACGGCCTCAGTCAGTCGAGCGTCATGGAGATGATGCTGCGCGAGGAAGCTCGCAGGCTGAACATCAGGATTCCGGGATCCGGCGCTGCACAGAAGGCTGCCGAGGTGGAGGAGGAAGACGCGAAGGAATGATCTTCGCGTGGACTCCCCGAGGCCCGAAGGAACCAAACTCCGCTCTCAGTCGTACGCTCACTGAATGATCCTCGAGTGGACGCTCCTGTTCGCACTCGCCGCCGTTGACGGTGGCGCGCCACTCCCGTTGCCTGAGCCGGCCGAGCCCAGACCCGACTGCAAGCCGCCAGGCTATTGGGACGCGAAGACGAAGCAGTGCAAACCCGGCTGCGGAATTCCGACGCGCTGGGAGGGTGGCCGGCGAGTCGGCGGCTGCGGTCGCCACGACGACTCCTTCGACGAGCTCGAGGATTCGCCTGTCCCGGCGCCGAAGCCGAAGAAGAAGTGATCAGCGCGCGGGCCAGAACGCGCGCAGCGTGAGCAGGCTCCCCGCGATCACGAGGTGAGCGATCCCCCAGCCGAGCAGCATCGGATACGCCGGACTCTTGGGGTCGAGGAGGGCGGTGCGCACGAGCTCGACTCCGAACAGCATCGCCACCGAGTGCGCGCGAGAGTCGAAACCGTCGTGATGCGATTGCGAAACTGATGCGTACGCGGCCGAGTGATCGCGGTGACGTGGATCCACCCGAGCGCCACGCATCCACTGAAGGTGATCACCAGGCTCAGGAGATCGAGCGACTCGCCGTCGACGCGTCCCGCAATCAACCCTGCGAGCAGAAACACCGCGGGCAGCTGAACCAGCACGTGCAGCACGCCGCCGAGAATTCTCTCGAGCGTCTCCACTTCGCGGTCATCTCGCCCGCTCGTAGTAATTCGGGCGCAGCGAGTTGATGAACTTCGCCTGGAACTCGATCACATCGAAGCCAGCCACGCTCTTGAACGCAGCCTCGAAGAAGACGCCCTTCGCGCGCTGCTCGAACATCGACTTGATCCCCGCCTCGCCGACGAGCTCGATCAAGTAGCGCACCGCTTCTCTCGCGACCGCGTAAGCGAGTCGGATGTCCACGCGACCGCCCATCAGGGTGTCGAGCGGTCGTGCCCCGCCGTCGTGAATCACCCAGTACGCGACGTCATCGATCGCCGCGAACCGAATCTGGTCTGCGACCACGCAAGCGAACCCTTCGGCGAACCACGGTGGGCTCGAGCCCGTCGCGACCTGCTTCTCCAGCAGATGCACCAGCTCGTGCAGCGCAGTGCCGGGATAGTCGAGCGAGAAGCCGCTCGAACGAACGTCCTTCGGGGCTCGCAGTTGCATCAGCTTGCTGCCGACCGCGCGGCCGAAAGCGTCCGTGCCTGCGTAGCCCCGCATCTGCTCGCCAGGAGTGATCTCCACGGCCACCGACTCCCGCAGTCCGCCCCAACTCGTGAGGCGCGGAGACGCCGCGGCAGTGCGAATCGATTCCTCGATGTACTGCCGATCCGCGTCCGAGACTTCGACCAGCACCCTGGCGATCTTCACTTCCACCGGGCCGCTCTGTTTCGCGGGCGCCTGCGGCGGCGACGGTTCGAGCCGCCTGACGTTGTTGCCCTTGATCCGGTAGCCGGTGATCTTCGCGCCGCTCTCGAGGTACGTCTCCGCGGGCGAGAACTCGCCCTCTGACGAGGGAGCAGACGGCGCGACGGGCGCCGGAGTCGGCCTCGCAGGTTTCGGAGGCTCGACCATCAGCTCTTCACCTTCGGTCGTCTCCGCCTTCGCGCCCTTCGGCACGGAGGAGAGATCGTCGGTGTAGTGGACCTCTCCCTTCTTGTCGGTCCACCGATAGATCTTCGGCGTCTGCGCGCCGACCGCCGCACTGAGGAACAACAGGGCCGTCAGAACGCGCATGGCGCGATCATAGACCCCATCGTCGACGCCTGTGTTCCGCCCTCAGCTCAGAACGTGGTCTGCACGCCGGACGCGCCCGCGACGCCCGCGTTGCCCGGAGA
>CBIHPJ010000185.1:0-13093 GCA_966211295.1 uncultured Myxococcales bacterium
CGGCCGAGCTGGATGCTTCGATTCGTCACGCGAGCAACGGCAAGCGCTCGCTGGACGATTTGATCAAGTCGCTCGGTCTCAAAGAGCTTCCGTCTTCTGCGTTTCGCGAGGCGGTGGAGCGAGAGCTCGGGCCGAAAGGAGCGGAACGGTTCGACGCGGTGATCCTCCACGGCGCGCAGCCGAACCCGGCCGAGGATGCGTACGGGTTTCGCTTCACGCGCAGGCCGCGAATGATCCCGCTCTATGAGCTGGGCTTCGATGATCGCGCGGGCGCGGTGAAAGATCTGATCAGCGGATCAGCGGCGCAGCGCGCGGGGCTGGTCGAGGGAGATGAGCTGCTCAGTGTCGACGCTGCTCCGCTGGTGCCGACGCAAGAAGCGGTGGTGGTGGTGAAGCGTGACGGGAAGGAGCTCGTGGTGCGCTACTTCCCCGCGCGCGAGGGCACGAGCACCCTCGGTTGGGAATGGGTGGAGCGCGAGCTCGCTGATCTACGCTTTCCCCTCTCCCTCCGGGAGAGGGCTTTGGGTGAGGGGGTATTGCTCGCGGATCCGCCCCCTCACCCCGACCCTCTCCTGAAGGGAGAGGGAGACACCTGCGCGACTACTTCTGACTCTCCGCCTCAGGCTGCTGCGCTTCCGGCGTCGGCTCTGGAGGCGGTGCCTGCGGCTTCGGCTCGCGCGTCTCGGCCTCACGCTTCACGTCAGCCGCGAACGTCTCGAAGTTTGCGGTGAAGTCAGGCATCTCCTTCTCTGCCGAGCCGAGGAACATGCCGGAGTACGTCTCGGACATCGCGAGCACGGTACCTCCGTCCTTCTCGGTGAGCGTGAAGTGCCGCACGCCGAGAAACATCGCGTTGCCGTCTTCCCAGGTCATCTTCTTCGGCGCGTCGAAGTCGCTGACCTTGAGCGTGAACGTGCGATTGGGCGCGACCTTCGAGATGAGCGCGATCTTCCCCTCCTTCTCGATCTTCCCTTCGAACTTGGTGAGCGTGGAGTTCCACTTCGTGAAGCCGCTCGCGTCGGTGAGCACGGCCCAGACCGTCTCGGGCTTCGCCGCGATGGAGATCGCCACGCTGTAGTCGAGCGCCTTGTCCGAGCGGGTCTTCATCGCCTTGCCGTCAGGCGTGAGCGTCGAAGGATCCTTCAGTTCGCGCACGGTGCCGCACGTGCATCCAGCCAGCAGCACTGCCGCGCAGATCGCGAAGAGCGCTCTCATGAGATCGCCCTCGCGCGGTTGCCCTTGGGCAGATGTTCGAGCTCGACCTTGCCGAGCAGCTCGAGCACGGGCGTCACGTAGTTCGCGAAGCGGCCGCGGTACCCCTTGCGGAGGCCGTAGTAGCCGCCGACCGGATTCTTCGCGTCGCGCGCCCACGCTTCGATGCTGCCCGCGGGAGTCGGCTTGCCTTCATCCGCGTTGCCGAGCGGCATCCAGTCGCCGTGCTTCTTGAGCATCGCCACCGCGTCCTCGAGCGCGCGCAGCTGGTACGAGAGCTTCGTGCTTCCGACCTGACACACCAGCGCAGGCGGGTTCGCGGCCTCATCGCGATACGCCTGGTACTCGGAGGTGAGTGAGGGCGTCTTAAGCACCCAGGGATCAGCGGCGGTGCCGTCTCCGTAGGTGACCTTGGCCTTGGCGGAAGTCTTCTTCGGGGCGGGCTTCTTCACTGCTTTGGGTTTGGGCATGCGCGAGACGGTAGGAGGCTAAAGGTGACATCTACTGTCATATTTGAAACATGCGTGCTTCGAGGCTGCTGAGGCTCCTGTTGCTGCTCCAGAACCGAGGGCGGCTCACCTGCGCGGAGCTGAGCGAGGAGCTCGAGGTCGCCCGGCGCACGGTGCTGCGCGACGTCGACGCGCTCACCGAAGCGGGGCTGCCGGTGGTGGTGACGAGAGGGGCGCGCGGCGGAATCGAGCTGGGCTTCAACTACCGCACGCGACTGACCGGTCTCTCTTCCGAGGAAGCGGAGGCGCTCGGCGTGATCCTCGGGGCGCACCCCGCGGTGCTCGACGCGATCGGCCTGGGAGCAGCAGCGAACGCGGCACGCTCGAAGCTGCTCGAGTCACTGCCCGATGGCGTACGCGAGAAGGCCGCCGCGAGTCAGCGGCACTTCCGCACTGAGCGGGAGCCACCTCCTGAATTCGATCCGCGCCACGTGCCGCTCGCGATGGCGATTCGAGAGCGGCGGAAGGTGCGGCTGACCACCAGGCGTGGGCGAACTCGCACCGTTCACCCCATCGCGCTGGTGCTCGACCAGCAAGGATGGCGCGTCGACGACGCGCTCGATCCTTCGACTCCGGTTCGGCTCGAAGAGTGCGGAGACTTGAACATCTCCGCACTCCGCTTCGACGCGAGGCCTACTTGAGCCAGCGCCAGACGCGCGCCGTGCCAGCGACCCAGCCTCCGCTGCCGTTCGGCGTGCCTCGATCAGTGCCGTAGAGGTAGGTCGAATCGACCGCGAGCGCCGACGGGCCGCGCAGACCACTGACGGCGGTCATGCTGCTCGAGCACGCAGGCAGCGAGCACGCCATCACCCGGTTGTCGTTGCCTTCGGCCCAACCCAGGATCGATCCATCGACGAGCAGTCCTCCGGTTCCGTACGCGGAGCCAAGGAGCGACGTCGCGGGCCCGCTCGCGGTGTCCGGGTTCGAGAGCGGAATCGCCCACAGCCCTCCGGTGAAGCTCGACACGTAGACGTTCGTTCCGTCGACCGCGATGCCGGAGACAGGAACGCCGTCGAGCTCAGCGCCTGAGTACACCGCCGTCGGCGAGGCGCAGCCGGTGAGCGGACACGCCTGAATGCGCCGCGACGATCCCGATTCCGACATCCAGTAGATGCGGCTGTTCGCCACCACGAGGTGCGCCGGGTACGAGTTCGCGCCGACGTCGAGGAAGGTGGTGAGCGTGCACGAGGTCACGTCGCAGGTCTTCACGTTGCGGAAGTCGGTGGTGACGAAGAGCGTGCCCGCGTTCACCGCGAGGCTGCTCGCGTAGACGTTGGTGACGAGGGTGCCGGTGCCTCCAGCGCAGCCGGTGACGTCACAGCGATTCACGGTGCCGTTGCCGAGCGTGTACAGCCCGGGCTGCGCCGGGTCGTACGAGAGATCCACGAGATCGGTGAAGCCCGTGCCCAGCACTTCGATCGGCGTGCCCGCGTCCACACCCGCGTCGGTCGTGGTGCCGCCATCGGTCGCGGTGGTGAGCCGGAATACCTGCAGCTCGGTGCCGCGCGAGGAGCCACGCACCAGCTGAAGCTGATCGCTGGCGATCATCGTGTACGCGAAGTTCTGGGGGTTGCTGCCCGCGGGGCAGGTCTGCACGAGCGTCATCGTCGGGCCCGCGTAGGTGAGCGAGAACTGCAGCGACTGCGAGCCCTGGGTGTTGTCCACGATGCTAGTGGAGATCGAGCTGCCGCTGATGTTCACCGTCTGGCGGCGCTGCCGGCCGGTGGCGCCGCTGGTTCCTGCGTCACTTCCGAAAAGCGTCTGGGTGATGAGCTCGTATTCACCGTCTGGCACCACGCCGCCACCCGCCTGCGGACCGACGCCCGCGGCGAATTGCTCCGCGACCAGTGCCCCGCTCGCGGCAGGGGCGCTGCAACTCGTCGTGCCCCCGTCCACGCCCGCGTCGACGCCTCCGTCGGTCGGAAGCACCGTGCCGGCGGGCACGAAGATCATCTCGCGCAGCCCTTCACTCACCTGCTCGTAGAGGACCAGCGTGCTCGCGGTGGCGGAGTAGCCGAACACCTTGGTCGCCATCATCGGGCAGTTGAAGCTCACGGTGAGCTGCGTGCCGCTGGCGCTCGCGGAGCCGCTCACCACGTCGAGGTTCTCGCCTGGAGCCTGGTTCACGCTGTCGAAGCGGAGCCCGCCGCTGACGTCGGTGATGCGAATCGTGTGGCGAGTCTGCCGGCCCGAGGGTCCAGTCGCGCCCGACGTGTAGATGGTGGTGGCTGCTCGCTCCCACGTTCCCGTGACGATGGTGCCTCCGGTCGGCGCGGGTGCGCTGCCCGCCACGCGCTGCTCATTCACCAACGAGGCTGAGTTCGGCACCGTGTTGCACTGACCGACGCCGCCCACGTCGAGCACGACGATCGCTTCCGCCGAGGCGCTGGCTCCGTCAGTCACGCGCACGGTGAACGAGAAGGACCCGGCCTGGGTGGGCGTGCCCGAGAACAGTCCCTGCGCGTTGAGCGCGAGCCCCGGCGGGAGGGCGCCAGCCACCGTCGAGAAGGAGTACGGCGCGGTGCCGCCCGAGACGACGATCGCGCCCAGGTACGCCACGCCCACGCTCGCCGCGGGGAGACCGCTGGTGCTGAAGGTGAACGGGTTGCTGGCGACGACGGGCACGATGATCGAGAAGTGCGTGAGCTGCGCGGTCAGCATCTGACGAGCGCGATCCTGCGTGGTGGCGAGCTCGACGAACGCGAGCGTGGTCTGCGGAGAGAGGCGCAGCCGCAGGTCATCGGTGTCTGCCTCGAGTGACTGCACCAGGGAGGGATCGACCGGTACTTCCATGGTGACGGGTTTCGCGAACTGCTGGCCCTCTGGCCCGAGCACGAAGGCCTGGCCCACCGCGGGGGCACCAGCCGCGGGAGCCTCGGCACCTGTGATGGAGAGCGTCACCTCGGAGGTGAGCGCGCCGGCGGGGACGATGAGCTTCGCGCCGGTGGGGTGCTCCAGCTCACCTCCCGCGGCGCCGATCGCCTTCGTGACGGTGGTGGTGTCGAGCGGTTTGGGCGTCGGCTTCGCAGGAGGACACGCGAACAACGCAAGACACGAGAGGACCAGCAACGCGCGGGCGTTCGATTTCGTCACGACCATGTGGGGGCTTCCGAGGTGAGGGCCGGCAGACGTCTGGCGCACCACTTCTCCAGGGCATCGTGCCGGCCAAGAGTTGCGACGGACTACGACCACCCGAAGATCGTACCCGATGCCTCCGCGGCCACCTTGAGGAGAATCAACCGCGAGCTACTTGAGCGGCACCGACGGACCGAAGGACTTGCCGCCCTTGCCCGGCGCAGGACCGGTGGCGGGAGGCGCGTGCTCCTCAGGCGCGGCACGGCCGAAGCGGTACGGAATCTTGTAGTGGAAGCCCATCGCGCCCGAGTCTCCGTCGAGCTTGAGCACCGCATCACCCGCTGGCGGAGCGTCGTAACCGAGGATCAGCTTTTCCGTCACCGTCACGGCCTCGGTGTTCGCGAGCAGCGTGAGCCTGGTGCGCCCCTCGAGCACGCGCACGCCCGCGGGCAGCTCGACCTCCATCTCGAACGGCATGTCGAGCTTGTTCACGCGCTCCACCTTCGCGAGCACCACCGCCTGCGTGTCGTTGCGCGAGAGCTCTTCCCAGCTCACCTTGATCGGCGAGTCCATGCGCACGGTCGGCTCGATCGCGCGCCCTTCACGCAGCGCATCGGGCCGCGACGAAGGAGGCGACGAGTTCGCGCACGCCGACAACAACACCAGGCTCACGAGCACAGGCTTCATCACAGGCACACTCCGTTGACGCACGATTGACCACTGCCGCACTGCACGCAGGCCACGCTTCCCGTTCCACACGCCGCCGCGGTGTTGCCGGGCGCGCAGGTGGAAGCGCCCATGCGGCAGCCGTAGCAGTAGTTCGAGCGGCACATGGGAGCGGCGCTCGGGTACGGGTAGTACGCGCCGTTGCCGCTCGAGGTGGGCGCGCTGCAGGTCTGCTGAATCGTCGCCGCGGGCAGACGGTTGCTCTGCGCGGGGAAACCTCCGCAACTCAAGACGTCGAACAGGTCAGCCACGTGGGGCGACGACTCGCCGGTGTCCACCACGTTCGTCTTGGCGCAGTTCGAGCCCGCGTTCCACGTGTGGCGCGTGTAGCCGCGCGGGAAGGGCGCGTTGTTCAGGTGCGCGCTGGCGACCGCGTTGAAGATCTCGCGCGTGCCGGTCTGCCGCGAGTTCGAGATGTACCAGAGCATCGCTGCCACCGCGTTCTCGTCGATCTGCGCGAGCAGGTTGGTGCCGCCCGGGCCTGTGATCGCCATCTGGGAACTCGAACTCGGGAAGTACTGGCGCGAGCCGATGTCGAACCAGAAGAAGCCGCCGCCCTGCTTGTCCTCGAGGAAGGGCTCGTTGCGCACCGCCGCGGAGTGCCACGTTGCGTAGCCCTCGCTCCACGCCTGGCCGGGGAAGGTGCTGCAGGTGAGAGTATGCGGGCCGCCTTCGTACGGCGAGGTGCCGTAGCTCTGCATCTCCCAGTGACCGAGCTCGTGACCGATCGTGTAGTCGCTCCAGTAGCCCTGGTCCTGGGTGCCGCCCGGCATCCAGATGGATGACTCGAAGTCGCCGCTGCCGCCGGTGAAGCACGCGCCGCAGTCCCACTCGGTGCCCATGCCCATCCACATCGAGATGCTCAGGCCCTGCTGGCCCTGGTTGTTGGCGATCGACGACGCGTAGATGCTCTGCAGCAGGTCGAAGATGTTCAGCGCGCCCGAGCCTTCAGCGGTGGTGATGGTGGTGGTGCCGCCGTTCGCGAGCGTGCCGGGCGCCTTCGACCAGCTCCAGTAGCGCGCGTTTTGTCCCTGCTGACCGGTGGAGAAGGTGCCGGTGCCGAGGCCCGGATCTCCGACCACGTAGCGCAGGCCCACGCCGTCTCCGCCGAACGCCGCGAAGATCACCGCGTCGGTCGAGCCCGGAGTCTGCGGCACCTTGATGGTGTACTGGCCCAGCGCGTTGGTGGTGGTCGCGTCGATCCACTGCTGGCCGCGGAGCGAGAGCACGAGCACGTTGCGCGCGTTCACCGCCGTCGGCGTTCCCCAGTCGCTCAGGTTCGGCAGCGGGCTGCGCTTCTGGAACTTGAGCGTGGCGGTGATGGTGTTGGTGGGAAGCGAGATGATGCAGTTCGCGCCGACCGATGAGCCCACGCAGCCGGCGCCTCCGCAGGTCTGCGCCGCGCCCCAGGTGCCGTTGGTGTTGCAGGTCTGAATGGTGGTGGGGCTCGCGCAGCGCGAGTCGTCGGCGCGGCAGCTGCCGGTCTGAATGCAGGTCGCTCCGGAGCCGTTCGCCTGGCAGGTGGTGCCGCCCGGGCACTGGTACGTCTGGATCGTCGGTGCGCCGCTGCCGGTGGGAATGGAGCAGTAGCGCACCACCGAAGCCGTGAGGCACTGGCCTCCCGTGGGCACGCCCATGCAGGGATCGGTCGCGCCGCCGCCGGTGCCTCCACCCGTCACCCCGCCGCCAGCTCCGCCTCCAGTCACGCCACCGCCCGTGCCGCCTCCGGTGCCGCCACCCGCTCCTCCGCCCGTGGGGACGTTGCAGGTGAAGGTCGACGCGCTGCAGACCAGGCCCGTCGGGCACTTCTGGCAAGCGCCGCCCCCGCGACCGCAGAAGTCATTCGTGCTGTTGAGCGGCGCATTGAAGCACTGTCCGTTGGAGCAGCAGCCGTTGGGACACGAGGTCGCGTTGCACGAGGTGCTCGCCACGCAGTTGAAGGTGCTGGTGTCGCAGCGCTGACCCGAGGTGGTGCAGTCGACGCAGTCGCGGCCCGCGTTTCCGCAGAAGTTCGCCGTGCCGTTCAGCGGAGCGCCGAAGCACTGGCCGTTGCGGCAACAACCGTTGCAGTTCGACGCGTCACAGGTGCTGGTGCCGCCTCCGGTGCCTCCGCCCGCTCCGCCGCCGGTCACTCCACCGCCGGTGCCTCCACCCGTCACCCCGCCTCCGGTTCCTCCGCCGGTCACGCCTCCGCCCGTTCCGCCACCCGTGCCGCCGCCGGTCCCTCCGCCCGCTCCGCCACCCGTATTGTTGTTGATGCACTCAGCGGCGCCGGTCGCGACCGAGCAGGTCTGACAGAGCGAACGTTGACCCCAGGTGCCGCCGCTGCACTGCACCAGCGCGGGAGGGATCTGCTGGCACGCCTGCCGACCCTCGGCCCAGGGAGGACACGTGGTGCCGCCTTGCGCGGTGCTCAGATCGCAGTTGTAGGCCGGGTTGGAGCTGCAGCCCTTGGGGCCGCCGCACGGAATGACCACCCATTTCCCCGAGACGCAGGCCCACGACTCGCTGGACGACTTGCACGTGATGGCATCGTCCTTCGTGCAGCTTCCGCCAGCGGTTGGGGTCCCACAGCCAGCTGCACCCAGGACGAAGACGACACTCCACAGCGACTGACGCATGCGCACCTCAGGAGCCGGGAGGTCTACCACGCCGGGTTATGGCGCAACGCATCCGCGCGATATGAGTGATCAAACTTTCCCTGCCCCGGCTGAATCGAATAAACCCACGATACTTCGATGAGTGCCGAGCAGACCCAGCCCGCCGGCTCAGCCGCCACTGCCCCTCCCGGGGTTCGAGTGCTGATTGTCGAGGACAACCCGCACATCATCGAGATGTACAGCTACGTGCTGAAGAAGCTCGCGGCGAACGAGTTCAAGGGTTCGACGCCGCTCGAGGTGCACTTCGCGGCCGATGGTCACGCGGCGCTGGCGATGCTGACGGACTCTTCGTTCCAGCTCGTGATGACCGACCTGTACATGCCCGTGATGGACGGCTTTCAGCTCCTCGAGAAGATGAGGGCGACGCCCGCGCTCGCCCAGATCCCCGTGGTGGCGATCAGCGCCGGCGGAGTCGACGCCCGCGAGAAGGCGATGAAGCTGGGCGTGAACGTTTTCCTGAAGAAGCCGGTTCGATTTGCCGAAGTGATGGACACGGTGAAACAGCTGCTGCGCCTGAAGTGAACGCGTCTTCATCCTGAAGACGATCCGTTGAGTGGTGGTTGAAGCAAGGTTGTGTGGAAGGGAGGGTCCGCTCCCCCGAGCGGGCACCAACACATGTCAGAGACGACGCGAGACAAAGTGAGCGGCGATGCGCTCTTCATCTTGAAGAGCCTCAAAGAGAATCAGCGCCTCGGACGCTCGAACAAACTCGCGGACGTGAAGATGTCGCTCGAGAACTCGGTGTCACTCGAGTTCGACAGCTACTTCTTCTTCCTCCGCAAATTTCATTACATCGCGATGGATCGCGAGGCCCAGCTCAAGCTGACGGACCAGGGCGATCGCGTGTCCTCGGGTGAAGAGGTCGATCGTTTCGGTGGAGAGATCGCCGACTTCTTCGCTGAGCAGATCGTCGAGGCGCCTCCTCCGCCGCCGCTCGAAGACGAGCCGTCTCCGACTTCCACTGCTGCGCCGTTCATCGCGCCTCCTCCTCTCCCCGCTACCGACATCGTCCTGGAGTCGAACCCCATGCCCCAGCCCCCCAACCGTGGCGGCCGCAAGCCTCAGCAAGATGACGCCTACCCGCAGGTCACCGCGCCCGAAGTGCGTGGCGGTGGCGGCTATGGGAATCCTCCTCCTCCTCCTCCGGCGCCCATGCAGCTGACCGCGGCGGTCGCGGTGTCGGGCCCGGGAATGGGCTCGGGAATGGGCGCAGGTCCGGGACCGAAGGGGCAGGATCTCGATCTTCGCTACCAGAAGAACGATCAAGTGGGCTCGGGCCCGCTGGGCACCGTCTTCAAGGGCAAGCACAACGCGCTCGGCCTGGACGTGTGCGTGAAGGAGCTGAAGGACATCTTCGGTTACTTCTCGTTCCTCCAGCGCGGCGAGGTGATCAAGCGCCTGAAGAAGGAGCTCTGCGCGCAGGCGCAAGTCCGTCACCCCGGCATCGTGCAGGTGCTCGATCAGAACACCGACGTGGCGCGCCCGTACTTCGTGATGGAGCTCTGCAAGGGCAGCCTGCGCGAGAAGCTCGACGCCGCGGGCACCAAGGGCCTCCCGGTGCCGCAGGCGATGCGGTACTTCCTCCAGATCTCGTACGCGATGCGCGCCGCGCACCAGCAGGGCCTCACGCACCACAACGTGAAGCCTGAGAACGTGCTCTTCGACGCGTGGGGCAACGCGAAGATCGGTGACTTCGGTTTGGGTCGCGTGATCGAAGTCGATCAGAGCAAGGGCATGCCGCAGGTCTTCGTCGGCACTGGCGGCATGGGCTACATGAGCCCCGAGCTGATCGGCCGCTCGAAGGACGCGGGGCCGTCGAGCGACGTGTACGGCCTCGGCATCCTCCTCTACGAAATGCTCACCGGTCAGATCCCCGGTCGCCGCAGCCCGCTGCCGTCGGAGATCAACTCGGACGTTCCCACCAAGCTCGATCCGATCTTCGACAAGATGACGCAGGACCGGAAGGAGTCGCGCTACCCCGACTTCGAGGCGGTCTTCGAGGACTTCTACTCGGCGTTCGCGGACAAGACGTACCTGCAGCGCGGCGACCTGCTGATGTGGAGCGAGCTCGCGCAGTAATCAATTCCTGAGCAGCGCCTGGACCTCGGGTCGATTGCGAATCGGCTCGAGGTCTTCGTCTGTCTGGAGGTGCCGCAGGTCCGCGTAGCCCAGCGCCTTCGCCTTCTGCAGCGCCGTGACGGCGTCGTCGAGGCGGCCCAGGCGGCAGTAGCAGCAGGCCTCGTTGTACGCGTGCACGCCGTCGCCAGTGCGAATGCGCTCAGCGGTGCAGAGCTCGAGGGCCTGCGCGTAGGCGCCCGCTTCGAAGAGCTTGGTGGACGCGCTCGCGGCGATCTCCGGGTGGTTTCGTGCGAGCTCGAGGGCTTCGTCGAACCGATCTTTCGCGATGAACGCGGAGATGAGGAGCGGACGATCGCTCTCGTTCGCGGCTCCCGGAATGGAGAGCAACTCGATCACCTGCTGCGCGTCGTTCTCGGACGCCGCCATGCGCGCGCGCAGCGAAGGCGAGGCCACGTGCGCGCCCATGTCTCGCATCGCGAGCTTTGCTCCCGCGAGGTCGCCGCGTTGGAGCTTGATCCACGCGAGCCGCTCGAAGAGTGCGGCGCGCCGGCCGGGATCGCTGGTGCGTTCGACTTCTTCGAGAAGCAGGCGTTCGTCGTGCTCGTCGTTGGGCGGCTTGGTGATCGGCTGCGGCGCGTTCCCAGAGAGGGCCTTCCACCGGTTGTAGCCGTGCCACACGCCCATCGCGCCGAAGTAGCCGAAGAACAGCTGACGCTCCTTGATGGCGTACGCGAGGATCAGGCCGCCACCCACCATGCTGCAGATCGCGACGATGTGAGCGCGTGCCTTCTGGGTGCGCCACTGGAGCGCGGAGTCGAGGATCAGCCCTCCGTCCCACGGGAGGATGGGGAGGAGGTTGATCACCGACCAGAAGATGTTGATGCGCTTCGCGTCGTCGATCGCCATCGCGAGATAGGGGCTCTGCACGGGCACGAAGTGATCGACGAGGAGCGCGATCCCGCCGAGCGTGAGCCCTGCCATCGGTCCCGCGAGGGTGATGAAGAAGTTCTGCTTCGGGGTGGGGTTCGCGCCCTGGTTGAACGCGGTGAAGCCGCCGAGCCCGTGCAGGGTGATGGAAGGAGAGAACCCGTTCGCGCGCATCGCCATCGCGTGACCGAGCTCGTGCACCAGCACGCCCATGAAGACGAGGCCCGCCCAGATCGCCGCGCCCGGCACGTCGCGCGTCTGCAGCGCGAGGAGCGAGATCAGGAAGAACCAGGGTTCGACGCGCACCGGCACTCCGAAGATCACGAACTGGAGACCAGAGCGCTCGGCCATCGAGGACTTGTAACAACTACCGTAAGAAGTGCGCATGGCGGAGATCTCCGAACGTGAAGGAGCGCTCGCGCGGGTCGCGGCGCGCTTCACTGCCTGGGCCGAGCGGTGGATTCCCGATGCCTTCGTCTTCGCGCTGCTGGCGACGGTGATCGTGGTGTTCGCCTCCTTCGTGAAGCTGGTGGGCGGGAAGGGCGCCAGCGAGGCCGCGCACGAGGTGGTGACGATCTGGGGGCAGGGCTTCTGGGAGCTGATTCCCTTCACGCTCCAGATGGCGTTGGTGATCATCACCGGCTCGGTCGTGGCGACCACGCGGCCCGTGTACCGGTTGATCGTGAAGCTCGCGTCGGTGGCGACCACTCCGCGCGCGGCGGTGGCGTGGGTCGCGCTGCTGGCGATGGTGTCGAGCTGGTTCAACTGGGGCTTCTCGTTGATCTTCAGCGCGATGCTGGCGCGCGAGGTGGCGAGGCGCGTGCCCTCAGTCGACTACCGCGCGGTCTGCGCGAGCGCGTTCCTTGGCCTCGGGAGCATCTGGGCGCAGGGACTCTCGGGGAGCGCGGCGTTGCAGATGGCGACTCCGACGTCGCTGCAGCCGGCGATTCGCACCATCGTGCAGGGACCTGGAGACCTCGTTCCCGGCGGGATCATTCCGCTCACGAGCACGATCTTCCTCTGGCAGTCGCTGCTCTGCGTGGTGATCGAGATCGTGGTGGTGACCGCGCTGATGTACTTCGCGGCGCCCATCGCTTCGCGCGCGAAGACGGCCGCGATGCTCGAGGTGGAGCTGGGTCCTTCACCGCTCGACGCGCCCGATCCTCAGGGGCGTGGCACTCCGGGGGAGTGGCTCGAGTACCAACCGTACTTGTCGGTGCTCTTCGTGTTCCTCGCGGGCTCGTATCTCGTGTCCACCTTCGCGAGCTCGGCGGATCCGCTGAACGCGTTGAACTTGAACACGTTGAACCTGGGCTTCCTCACGCTCGGAGTGGCGCTGCATGGAACTCCAGCGCGGCTGATGCGCGCGGTGAAGGAAGCGACTCCGGGCGTGTGGGGCGTGATCCTGCAGTTCCCGCTCTATGCGGGCCTCGCGGCGTTGATCGTGAAGACGCACTTGAACGAGACGATCGCGGGCTTCTTCGTCTCGCTCTCCACGAAGGAGACGTATCCGGCGCTGGTGGCGATCTACTCGGCGGTGCTCGGTGTGTTCGTGCCGAGCGGCGGGAGCAAGTGGGTGATCGAGGCGCCGTACGTGATGCAGGCCGCGCACGATCTAAAGGTGCACCTCGGGTGGATGGTCGCGGTCTACGACCTCGGTGAGGCGCTCGCGAACCTGGTGCAGCCGTTCTGGATGCTGCCGGTGCTCGGGCTCTTCGGTCTGAAGGCGCGCGACGTAATGGGCTACACGGTCCTCGTGTTCCTGGTGCTGACGCCGCTGGTGCTCGTATTGGTAACGATCCTCTCACTGACCTTGCCGTACCCACTCTGATCTCCCTCTCCCTGCGAAGCGGGGAGCGCGAGCCGTCTCGCGGCGCCGCGAAGCGGTGCCGAGGCAGCAGCGTC
>CBIHPJ010000186.1:0-13083 GCA_966211295.1 uncultured Myxococcales bacterium
AGACCTCACCGCTCAAGGCGCATTACGAGAAGTTGGGACTGCTGCGCACGGTCGATGGGGTAGGGGAGTTGGACGAAATCGCGGCGCGGATCCGCAAGAGCATCGGCCAGTAAGCCGGTTTCTGATCGGTTGCTGCGTGGCAGATACGCTGCACCGCTTGCATACATCGGGGTGTGGTGATACTGGCCGCCCTTCCTACGAGCCCTAGGGCTCTCTTGCTGTTTTTTTCGAGGTTTTGATTTGGCCAAAGAAGACGTCATTGAGGTCGAGGGCACGGTGAAAGAGCCGCTTCCCAACGCCATGTTCAAAGTGATGTTGGAAGGCGGCCACGAAGTGCTGGCGCACATCTCCGGCAAGATGCGAATGCACTTCATCCGCATTCTCCCCGGCGACAAGGTGAAGGTGGAGCTGTCCCCGTACGATCTCACTCGCGGCCGCATCACCTACCGCGCGAAGTAATCCCCATTCAGCAAGCATCAAGAAGAGGAACACCCAATGAAGGTCCGTCCGTCCGTCAAGAAGATCTGTGACAAGTGCAAGGTGATCCGCCGCAAGGGCACCATTCGCGTGATCTGCCCGGCTAACCCCCGTCACAAGCAACGCCAGGGCTGAGAAGCACTTCAGCTCCAGACCAACTCCAAGAGGAAACGAAAGAACATGGCTCGTATCGCAGGTATTGATCTCCCGGTTGCAAAGCGAGTCGTCATCTCGCTCCAGTACATCTACGGAATCGGTTCGAAGACCGCGCAGAACATCGTCGAGGCCGCTGGCATCGAGATGGCGACGCGCACCAAGGATCTCACCGAGGAGCAGACCCGTAAGATCCGCGAGATCATCGAGACGAACTACAAGGTCGAGGGCGACCTGCGCCGCGAAGTGACCATGAACATCAAGCGCCTGATGGACCTCGGCTGCTACCGCGGCCTCCGTCACCGCAAGGGCCTCCCGGTCCGCGGTCAGCGCACCCACACCAACGCGCGCACCCGCAAGGGCCCGAAGCGTGGCGTGCAGCGCGTCAAGCCGGCAGCTCCGGCCGCGAAGTAATTCCTTCCACCCCAAACTTTCAAACCCAAGCCTCACGCGAGTGAGGTCGATCACCTGTAGGCGGACATAACGACATGGCTGAAGAGACGACCCAGGCCCCGGCCCCCGCGGCCGCCACTGCTGCTCCTGCAACTCCGGAGACGGCTGGCGAGAAGAAGGCGAAGAAGAAGAACAAGAAGAACGTCCTCAACGGGATCGTTCACATCCAGTCGACCTTCAACAACACGCTCATCACCTTCACCGACGTCACGGGCAACGTGATCTCGTGGTCGTCGGCTGGTTCGCGTGGCTTCAAGGGCTCGCGCAAGTCGACCCCGTTCGCGGCGCAGGTCGCGGCCGGCGACGCGGCGGCCAAGGCCATCGAGCACGGCATGAAGAACGTTCAGGTCCTCGTGAAGGGTCCTGGCGCGGGTCGTGAGTCGGCGCTGCGCGCGCTGGCGGCGGCGGGTCTCAAGATCTCGCTCATCCGCGACGTCACCCCGATCCCCCACAACGGCTGCCGCATGGCGAAGCGTCGCCGCGTCTGAGCCCCTGACCACCTTCCAAGAAGAAACCGGAGAACTACTTTGGCTCGTTACACCGCAAGCGTCTGCCGCATCTGCCGGCGTGAAAACCTCAAGATGTACCTGAAGGGCGACCGTTGCTACACGGACAAGTGCGCCATCGAGCGCCGCCCGTACCCGCCTGGCCAGCACGGCCAGGGTCGCGTGAAGTTCTCGAACTACGGCGTGCAGCTGCGCGAGAAGCAGAAGGTCAAGCGCATGTACGGCCTGCTCGAGAGCCAGTTCCGTGGCTACTTCCACCGCGCCGCCGCGGCGAAGGGCAAGACGGGCGAGACCCTGCTCCAGATGCTCGAGCTCCGCTTCGACAACGTCGTCTTCCGCATGGGCTTCGCTGACACCCGCGCCGAGGCTCGCCAGCTCGTTCGCCACGGTCACTTCACGGTGAACGGCAAGCGCGTGAACATCCCCTCGTTCTCGGTGAAGCCGGGCTCGGCCATCGAGGTGCACGACAAGAGCAAGAAGATCCTCCGCATCCAGGAGGCCATCGAGACCGTTGACCGCCGCGGCATTCCGCAGTGGCTCGACGTCGACAAGAAGGCGCTCAAGGGCTCCGTCAAGACGGTTCCGAACCGTGAAGACCTGACGATGCCGATCCAGGAGCAGCTGATCGTCGAGTTGTACTCGAAGTAATCGGTCGGCCTTCCGCGAGGGAGGCAGGCTGAACCCGAGCAGATCGCCTTCGTGGCGGTCTGCTCTTCTGGTTTTCGAAGCACCCAACAATCTCCAGTAGCCGTCCTCCCGCCATCACGGCGGGTACGTTGGTGGCGGCTCAAAAGAGGGCAACACACATGGCTGACACGTCTCTGATTGCGAAGAACTGGCGCGACCTCATCAAGCCCCGGAAGATCGACGTCGACTCCGAGAGCACCGGCACCTACGGCAAGTTCGTGGCCGAGCCCCTCGAGCGCGGCTTCGGCACCACGATGGGCAACTCGCTGCGCCGCGTGCTCCTGAGCTCGCTCCAGGGCGCTGCGATCACCACCGTCAAGATCGAGGGCAACGGCGGGCTCGTCGAGCACGAGTTCACCACGATCCCTGAAGTCTCCGAGGACGTCACCGACATCGTCCTGAACCTCAAGGAAGTGCGTCTGCGCATGCACACCAACGAGGCGAAGACCATTCGCATCGAGGCCGAGGGCCCGAAGGACGTGAAGGCCGGCGACCTGATCACCGACGACCAGGTCGAGGTGCTCAACCCCGGTCACCACATCTGCACCCTCGCTGAGGGCGGCAAGATTCGCATGGAGATCGTCTGCCGCCGTGGCCGTGGCTACGTCCCCGCGCAGAACAACAAGGTCGCTGGCTCGCCCATCGGCACCATCGCGATCGACTCGCTCTTCTCGCCCGTCTCGAAGGTGAACTACCTCGTGACCAACGCGCGCGTCGGTCAGCAGACGGACTACGACAAGCTCTCCCTCGAGGTGTGGACCGACGGCTCGGTCAGCCCGCAGGACGCCGTGGCCTACGCCGCGAAGATCCTCAAGGAGCAGCTCACGGTGTTCGTGAACTTCGAGGAGTCCGAGGAGCCCGTCGTCGCCGAGACCCCGATGCAGGAGGCGAAGCTCAACGAGAACCTCTTCCGCTCGGTCGACGAGCTCGAGCTCTCCGTGCGCAGCGCGAACTGCCTGCAGCAGGCGAACATCCGCACCATCGGCGACCTCGTGCAGAAGACCGAGGCCGAGATGCTGAAGACCAAGAACTTCGGCCGCAAGTCGCTGAAGGAGATCAAGGAAATCCTCGCGGAGATGGGTCTCTCGCTCGGCATGAAGCTCGAGAACTGGCCTCCGAAGACGGCGCCCGTGGCGCTGCCCCCGGCGGCTCCTCGCGTCTGAGTTTTACCCGGGAGCATGTCGCTCCCGGTTCCACAAAATCCCTGGCGCGCGAGCGTCAGGGGTTACGTCCACCGGGTACCTGAAACGGCCACGGTGGTTGAAAGGCAGTCATGGAACACAAGATTGGCAATCGGAAGCTGCAGCGCACCACCGCTCATCGTCTCGCCATGCTCAAGAACATGGTCACGTCGCTGATCGAGCACGAGCGCATCGTCACCACCGTCCCCAAGGCGAAGGAAGCCCGCAAGATGGCGGAGAAGGTGATCACCCTCGGCAAGAAGGGTGGCCTCAACAACGTGCGCCTCGCGCAGAAGATCGTGAAGGACCGCGTGCTCCTCCAGAAGCTCTTCGGCGAGCTGAAGACCCGTTACGCCTCCCGCAAGGGCGGTTACACGCGTCTGATGCGCGGCGGCTTCCGCAAGGGTGACGCGGCGGACATCGCGATCCTCGAGCTCGTTGATCGCCCTGAGGCGGCTCCGGCTCCTGAGGCGAAGGCTGAAGAGAAGAAGGCCTAAGTCCTAGAAGGTTCCGCAGTCACGGACCCCGGTTCCAGAGATGGAGCCGGGGTTTCGTGTTTCCAGCGACTGCGACTTACTGAACGACGGCGCCGCCCTGGAGGAGCGAGACCTCTGCCTCGGGATCGCGCACCTTCACCACGATGTCGGTGATGGTCAGGCCGTTGGGTGCGCGCTTGCCCTTCTCGTCGAAGAGCACCGCGGAGGAGAGCGTGGCGTTGCCACCTTCAGCGGGCATGTTCGACATCGTGGAGCGGTAGGTGCCGTTCACGATGATCTCGACGTCCTGCCAGGCCTCGGAGCTCTCGTTCTTCACCATGTAGACGGCCTGCACGCCGTCGTTGCCCACCACCAGCACCGCGTTGATGTCGTTGCTGGGACCGGTGCTCGGGCAGGCGACTCCGAAGGAGCCGATGGCCAGCAGGAGCCAGATGCTGATCACCATCGCTTTGTATTTGAAGAAGCGATCGGAGTTTTTGAAGTCCTCGACCACTTCACCCAGGATCGAGAACGAGTTGAGGATCGTGTCGGCCGCGCCTTCACGAATGCGGCTGCCGGTGATCTTTTGCTCTTCGGGCGCCAGCGGCTGAGCACGCGCGGCGGTCTGCACCGCCTGCAGGCGAGGGTTGCTCACTGACGGGCGGGGAGGCGGCGGCGCGGAGGGGCGGGCGGGTCTGGCCAGCTCGAGCTCGGGTTCGTTGTTCTGATGACCCGGTTGGCCCGGCTGGTTGCCGTCGTTCTCAGTCACGTCGCGCACTGTACCAAAGCCGCACCGACTTCAGGTCAGCGCATCTTGAGGCGAGCCAGCGCGCGGGAGGCGATGGCGTTCTCAGGCTGTGCTTCCAACACCTTGTTGAGCCACACCGTCGCCTCGGTCGACGCCTGCTCGCGCTCGGAGTCGGACTTGGACTTCGTGTAGCGCTCGGTGTGCAACACGCCCAGGCGGAGCATGAACTCGAGGTTCTCGGGATCCTTGTCGAGCACCGCGCGCAGCTCCTTGTCGGCGGCGGGCCAATTGCCGTCGAGCTGATGCACCAGGGCGAGCTTGCCGTGCGCCGGCGCGCTCTCAGGCACCAGGCGCACCGCCACCTCGAAGTCCTTCCGGGCCGCGATGTAGTCCTGCCTGTTCAGCGCGGCGTCTCCCAGGTGGAGCCAGGCCTCTTCGAGCACCGGGTTTCGCTCGAGCGCGAGCTGGTACTGCTCCTCGGCGGCCTTGGTGCGCTGCCGGGTCTCGTAGAGCTGGGCCAGGTAGAAGTGATTCTTCCCGTCGGTGGGGGCGAGCTCGATGGCGCGCTTCAAAGACTCCACGCCACGGCCAGCGTCATCGAGGCGCGCCCACGAGAGACCGAGCAGCGCGTGAATGATCGCCTCGTCGGGGTGATCGTGGAGCAGCTCCTCGAGCTGAACGATCGCTTGCTGCGGGACATCGGCGACCTCGAGCCACTGAATGGCCTGCTCGAGCTGCGCGCGGGCAGAGCGGGGGAAGCCGGAGAATGGATCGGCGATCTGATCCATCAGCGCGCGCGCCACCTTCACGTCGGCGGGACTGGCGGAGCTGGTCACCACGGTGCGGATCGCCTCGACCGCGCCCTTGTTGTCGCCGGTGCGGTAACGAACCTTCGCGAGCGGCAGGTGCCAGCTCGAACGATCGGGCACCTGCTTCACCGCGGCCTCGAGCTCGACGCGCGCGGGCTCGTACTGCTCTGACTCGAGCAACGCGACGCCGAGGCGATAGCGATACTCGGGCTCCTCGGGAGCGAGCGCCGCGGCACGCTTGAAGTCGGCGATCGCGGGAGCGCTCGCATCAGACGCGCGGGCGAAGCGCACCAGGCCCTGCTGGTAGTGGCGGATCGCGGTGTCCTTCGGGGCGAGCTCGGCGAGGAACTTCTCGGCGCTCCCGGCCTTCACGTGCGCCTCGGCGACCATGCGGGCGATCGCGAGATCCCCAGGCGACTTCTTCTGCAGGTCGAGCAACAGCTCGAGCGCCTTGCCTCCTTCACCACGCTGCAGGAGGACCTGCGCTTCTTCGCGCGGAGTGAGCTTCGCGCCGGCTGCGCCCACGGTGACGCAGCCAGAGAGCAGGAAGAGGAGGGCGGCGTGCAGCTTCACTTACTGCTCCGATCTTCGACTTGGACGTCTTTCACCTGAACAGCGGGCGTCTCCAGCGAGGCCGCGCGACCGCGTTCCGAGATTCCTTCGAAGCCACGCGCAGCCACCGCGTCGCTCTTGTCGCCGCCCAGTCCACCCTGCGCGGTGTTGAGGTCGATGATCTGATCGCGCACCTGGCGAATGAGCAGCTCGCGGTCGTTCTCGAAGTCGGCCGCAGGGATGGGCTTGCCCACGCTGACGCGAATGGGGCCGGGGGTGATCACCCAGGAGTTCTTCGGCATCAGCTTGCCCGAGCCCTCGATGGACACGGGCACCACGGGCACGCGCGCCTTCATCGCCAGCGCGAAAGGGCCCTTCTTGAACGGGTGCACGCGGCGATCGTCGCTGCGAGTGCCTTCGGGGAACACGATGATGCTGATGCCTCCGCGGATCTGCTCGCCGGCTTCGTCGAGTGAGCGCACGGCCTCGCGGTGATTGGCGCGATCGACGAACACGAACTTCGCGGCCCACATGTACCAGCCGAGCATCGGCACGTACTTGAGGACCTTCTTCGCCACGAAGCGCGTGTCGTACGGCAGCGCGATGAACAGCGTGGGGATGTCGATGGTGCTCTGGTGGTTGCTGACGAAGATGTACGGCTGCTTCGGATCGAGGTTCTCGAGCCCCTGCACCTCGAGGGTCGCGCCGCCGGCCCACAGCAGCACCGGCGACCACCACTTCTGCACCACGAACATCGACGCCGAGCGGTTGAGGGTGAAGATCATCGCGAGGAACGAGCAGACCCCCATCAAGAGGGTCCAGACGATCGCGACCAACACGCAGAACAGATTGCGAAGCATTACTTGCTCACCAGGGCTTTGAACTCGGGGGCAGCCGCAAGAAACGCGAACGCGGGGTCGGCCGCAACTCGGTCGGGATTCCAGGTGGAACCCGCCGCGGCGCGGGCCGCCGAGAGGTGGAGGAGGGCATCGGTTTGCCGGCTCTGTGCCGCCGCCAATCGCGCGAGGCCGTAGCTCCCGAGAGGAAGTTCAGGCTTCCGACGCTGCAAGGCCTCGAGGGTGCCCTGCGCATCGCTGAAGCGGCGAAGAGCGATCTGCGCCGATCCGACGAGGTACTCCGCTTCGGGATCTTGCGGCGAGAGGGTGAGGGCGTGCTGCGCGGCGCCGAGCGCAGCAGCGGCGTCGTCGGGCAGACCCCGCGCGAGGAGGGCCTGGGCGCGCATGCGTTCGAACTCAGCGGTGAGCGGAGCCTGAATCGCGGCCAGTCGATCCACCGCGGCGCCCGCGTGCTGGCGCTCGAGCTCGAAGCGGGCGAGCGCACTCAGGGCGTCCTCCGCGTTCGGCTCGATGGAGAGCGCATTCGTCCATGCAGCCGCGGCTTCGTCCTTCTGACCGAGCTCCCAGTGCGCGATGCCCAGCTTGACGAACGCGATCGACGATTTTGGATCGAGCTGAGTCGCGTCGGACCAGGCGGTGCGGGCGAGCTCCCACTTGCCCTGGCGCGCGGCGGTGTCACCTGCCGTCAGCTTCGCGTCGAGCGGCTTCTGACAGGCGCAGAGCGCGAAGAACGCGGTGGCGAGGAGCAGTCGGGACCGGGACACGGCGGCCGCCGGTGTACCACGTCACGAGTTCGCTTCGCGCCCAGACACAACGCTCGACTGACGCGTTGTGCAGGAATAAACCCGTCGCTTCGTGTCCGGCCAAAAGTTCATCGCCATCGCTGGGAACATCGGCGCCGGGAAGACCGAGCTGACGGCCTTCCTCTGCAAGAAGTACGGGCTCAACCCCTTCTTCGAGCCGAACGATCAGAACCCGTATCTCGCGGACTTCTACAAGGACATGAAGACCTGGGCTTTCCGCAGCCAGATCTTCTTCCTGACCCATAAGTTCAGGCTGCATCGCGAGCTCGAGAAGCAGGCGGGCACCGCGATCCAGGACCGGACGATCTACGAAGACGCCGAGATCTTCGCGAAGAACCTCTTCCGTCAGCGGCAGATCGACAAGCGCGACTGGAAGACCTACTGGGAGCTCTACGAGAGCGTCGCCGAGGCGCTGAAGCCGCCCGATCTGATGATCTATCTGCGGTGCCCGGTGAAGACGCTCAAGCAGCGCATTCGCATTCGCGGCCGCAAGATGGAGCAGGACATTCCGACCGCTTATTTGAACCGGCTGAACGCCCTCTACGAAGACTGGTTCACCCGGTACAAAATGAGCCCCGTATTGGTGCTCCCGACGGACACCCTCGATTACCTCACCAATCTCGTGGATCGCGTCGACCTCTTCCGCCAGATCGAGAAGCACCTGTGACTGGGTTCCGAGACGTCTACATCGTCGCGACTGACTCGGCTGAGCCCCTGGCTCAGGACGCGGTCACCGAGGCCTTCGAGGCCGAGGACGTGAAGGTCGTGTTCGGTGAAGACGGCTGCCTCTTCTCCGTGCGCGCGGAGTCGTCGCGCGTCGACGTGAAGTTCGAGGCTCGGCTGAACCCGCTCGGTTGGACTCCCGATCTGCTCACCGGAACACCCGAGCTCCGAGAGCGCCTCGAGCACGCGCTGGGCTTCTATCGAGTGAGCTTCGAGCCGGGCACTCCGCAGCCGAGCATCGCGGCCTTCGAAGCGCTGTGGACGGTGCGCACGATCCTCGAGCTGAACGACGGCGTGGCGATCGACATCACCTCCTTCAAGCTGCACTCCGCGACGGACGTGGAGGAGATCACCGAGCTCGACTTCGACATTCGCGATCACATCACCGTGCACGCGCAGCCGATCGGAGAGGGCGAGCGGAACAACTGGGTGCACACCCACGGCATGGCGAAGTTCGCCGCGCCCGACGTCGAGATGTTCCACATCGCAGAAGAAGATCTCGCCGCTGCCGAGACGTTCTTCCACGAGCTCTGCACCGATCTCGCGTTCGGGCAGGGCCCGGGCGTGCGCCATGTGATCTCCACCAGCGTGGGCATGGGCTTCCAGCTGCTGCCGTCCGATGAAGGCCGCTCGAACCTGTATGGCGTCGATCAAGAGAACTTCACCGGCCACACGCAGGGCATGGTCTCGGTGGTGAGCCCCGAAGGGCGCCACGGCATGTCCGACATCCTCAAGCACTACCGGGGGCGCTTCGAGGAAGAGACCGAAGAAGAAGCGGCGAAGAAGCAGGAAGCCGCAACGCGCCTCTTGCCGATCTTCAAGGGCCGCTACATGCGCAAGGGCCTGATGGAGCCGCTCGCGTTCCTGGTGCGTGCGCCCTTCGAGGTGCACCCTGACGGCGAGGCCGGCGAGCCCGAGCAGGAGCAGCTCTGGGTCGAGGTCGTGCAGTGGGACGACGACAACCTCGTGGGGAAACTGGTCGAGGGCGGCACGCGCACCACCGAGTGGCGCAAGGGCTCGCACGTCGAAGTCGATGATTCGCAGGTGAACGCGCTCGCGGTCGCACGCGAGGGGCGCCAGCTGGACCCGGAAGAGATGGAGCAGCTGCTCCAGCTCGAGAGACCGGCCTAAACGCAATGAGACGGAGCTGACTGATGGCAGCGCTGTTGTTGCTCACCGGTCCCCAGGCGGGTCGCCGGCACGAAGTGCAGGGCGAGATCTTCATCGGGCGCAGCCCGTCGTGTCAGATCTCCCTCGAAGACGCGAAGGTGTCGCGCAAGCACGTGCGGCTGCTGATCGAAGACGGCCAGGCGCGCGTCACCGATCTCGGCTCGCGCAACGGCACGCTCGTCAACGGAGAGAAGCTCGAGGCCGAGATCGTGCTGCTGCCGGGAGATCGGCTGCAGGTCGGCGACTCCACCGTCTTGTTCGAGCCCTCGGCGCGCGCCTCGCTCTCTGATCGCGAGGCGGACGGTGAGCTACACACCAGCCCCGTCGAGGAGCTCATTCCCGCGGTGGGCGCGGTGGCTGGCCTGTACCACGCGGGCGTGGCGCTGATTTCGGCGACCAGCGAAGCGATGGTGCTCCGCCGCGCGGCAGAAGAGCTCGGTCGCAGCGTGAACGCAGACAAGGCCGCGGCGCTGCTCGGTGGCACGGAAGGCCTGATGACCGCCGCCGTGGTGGGCGCGGACTCGGTCGAAGTTCCGCGCTCGCTGGTGCGTGGCGCGCTGGAGCGCAAGGAAGCGGGCCGCGTGAAGGGCCTGCTCTGCGCGCCGCTGATCGCCTCTGGCGGTGCGCCGTTCGGAATTCTCTACGCGGAGCGCCCTGAGTCGTTCGGTGAAGAAGAGCAGCGCACCATCGCGGCCTTGGGACGGCTCGCGGGTGAAGCGGTGACGTCCGTGCGGAGCCGTCAAGATGGAAGCGTTTCGGTGATCTCGCTCATCGGCAGCAGCCGCCCGTTCCGCAAGACGGTGGAGGCCGCGCGCCGCGCTGCTTCGAGCCACGAGCACGTGGTGCTGCACGGAGAGATCGGCACCGGCCGCGCGCAGACCGCTCGCTACATTCACTCGCGTTCTTCGAAGGCGCTCGGTCCCTTCGTGGTGGTCGACTGCCGCCGGTCCGCGGTGGAGACCGAAGAGGCGCTGTTCGGCCGCACCAGTGCGCCCGGCGTTCCTCCGCAGTCCTCTGCGCTGCTCAAGGCCGACGGCGGCACGTTGCTGCTGCTGAGCATCGAGTCGTTGCCTCGTCACGTCTCCGAGCGCCTCGCCCGTCTCATCTCCAAGAAGGTCGCGCCTGCTCGGCAGGGTGGCGAGGAGCCCGTGGAGGTGCGCGTGATGGTGACGGCGCGCGCTTCGCTCGAGGCGATGCAGACGCGTGGAGAGATCGACTCCGAGCTGGCGAAGGCGCTGGGTGGCCTCGAGCTCGAGACGCTGCCGCTGCGCGAGCGGAAGCCCGACGTGCTCCAGCTGTTCGAGTGGTTCTGCGGAGAGCTCACCCGCACGCGCCGCAAGGAGCCGCCCGCGCTGTCGCCGGATGCGAAGCGGTTGCTGAGCGATCACCACTGGCCGGGGAACGTGGAAGAGCTGCGGCTGGTGGCCGAACGTCTCTCGGTGCTCTACGGCGGTGGTGAAGTGACTGCGCTGCACCTGCCGCCCGAGATTCAGGACGGCGGTACTCCGGAGCAGGGGGCGCCCCAATCGCTCGCCGAGCGCATCTCGCGGCTCGAGCGCGACGCGATCAGCGAGGCGTTGCGGCAGGCGAACGGGAAGAAGATCCGCGCGGCAGCGGCGCTGGGTATCAGCCGGCCGACGCTCGACAAGAAGATCGACGAGTTCAACCTGGTCGTCGAAAAGAAGCGCGCATAGTGCCTCCCTCTCCCCACGGGAGAGGGTTGGGGTGAGGGGAAGCACACTTTGAAACTGGTCTACAGCCCGGAAGTCGCGGCCGCACGCCGCACGCTCAAGCCGCTGGTCGCACTCGAGACCTCGGTACTCGCGCAGGGACTCCCGTACCCACACAACGTGGAAGCCGCGAAACGCTGCGAAGCCGCGGTGCGTGACGAAGGCGCGATTCCCGCGCCCACCGCGGTGATCGACGGGCAGCTCTGCGTGGGCCTCGATGCCGCGCAGACGCGCCTGCTGGTGACCGGAAAGAACCTGATGAAGATCGCCTCGCGCGATCTCGCCATCGCGGTCGCACGCAAAGCGACGGGTGGAACCACCGTGAGCGCGACGTGCGAGATGGCTGCCGAAGCGGGCATTCACATCTTCGCGACGGGCGGGATCGGCGGAGTGCACCGCGGCGAGGAGATGGACATCTCGCAGGACATGGCGGCCATCGCGAAGTTCCCGGTGGCGGTGATCTGCGCGGGCCCGAAGTCGGTGCTCGATCTCGAGAAGACCCTCGAGGTCCTCGAGACGCTCGGTGTCCCCGTGGTCGGAGTGGGCACGAAGGACATGCCTGGCTTCTACGCGCGCGCGACGGGCATCAAGCTCGAGCACCAGGTCGACGACGTGTCGGAAGCCGCGGAGATGATCCGCGCGCGTCGCGATCTGAAGCAGGGCGGGCTGGTGTTCACGCTGCCTCCGCCGGCGAAGACCGCGCTCAAGCCGGCCGACGTGGAGAAGCACGTGAAGGCGGCGCTGGCGCTCGCGAAGAAGAAGAAGATCGAGGGCAAGGCGGTGACGCCGTTCCTGCTCGCGCAGATGGTCGAGCGCACCAAGGGCAAGACGCTCGCCGCGAACCTGGCGCTGCTCGAGAACAACGCGCGCTACGCCGCGAAGATCGCCGTGGCCTTCGGCTGGCGATGACTCCTCCCTCTCCCTGCGAAGCGGGGAGAGGGTCGGGGTGAGGGGCTCACTTGGACCGAACACTTTCCGCACCCGGCAAGCTCTTCCTCACAGGCGAATACGCCGTGCTCTGGGGAGGCGTTTCTCGAGTCCTTGCCGTGGGTCCTCGCGTCCACGCGCTCGTTCGACCCAGAACCGATCGCCAAATCGATCTCGTCCTCGCCGACGGTCGTCTCTCCGGTTCCGCGACTCCCGCAGGAGTGAATTGGGAGCGCGAAGTCCCTGAGGCCTACCGCTTCGCCGCGACCACGATCGATCTCGCACTGCGCCTACTCGGTACCGAAGGCCCCGGCTTCTCTCTCGCGATCGAGAGTTCTCCCGCGTTCAACGGCCTCAAGCTCGGCATGGGCAGCAGCGCACGCGCCACGGTGCTGGCCGCCGAAGCCGCGCGCTACGGACTCGAGGCCTCGTACGACACGCTGAAGCTCGCGCTCCTCGCCCACGCCGACGCGCAGGGCGGCAAGGGCAGCGGTGGCGACGTCGCAGCCTCCTTCGCCGGCGGAGTGGTGCGGTACCGCAAGTTCGACATCGCTCCGCTCCTCACCGCCGCCAGACGCGGAGGTCTGCTGGTCGCGATGGAACAATCGCCGGCGGTGGACCTGGTGCGCATGGGCGAGCCGGTCTTCCCGATGATCTACGCGTTCAGCGGCACGAGCGCGTCCACGCCGCTGATGGTGAAGGAAGTCGAGCGCACCTTCGACGCGGCCGCGCGGAAGCGTTTCGTCGAGGACTCCGACGGCTTCGGCGAACAGCTCGAGACGGGTCTTCTCCGCCGCGACTTCCACGCCGTCGAGCAGGCGAGCGAGGGCC
>CBIHPJ010000187.1:0-13075 GCA_966211295.1 uncultured Myxococcales bacterium
GGCTCGACGTGTTCGCCTACTTCAACAACGACCTCGAAGGTCACGCACCGCGCGACGCGCTCAACTTGCGTCGGCTCCTTGGTGAGAGCGCTGCAAGTGCGGGCTGACGTTGCTATCCGCACCGCATGGATCGCTCCGATGGGGCTGAAGAGAACCGGCCGCTGATCGAAGACATTCGCCTGCTCGGCCGCTTGCTCGGCGACGTGGTGAGAGAGAACGAAGGGAAAGCGGTCTTCGACACCGTGGAGGAGATCCGTCAGCTCTCCGTGGCGGTCCGCCTCGAGAAGGACGCGAAGGCAGGCAGGAAGCTCGATTCCCTGCTGTCGAGCTTGAGCGACGACACCGCGGCGAGCGTGCTGCGCGCGTTCAGCTACTTCTCGTTCCTGGCGAACATCGCGGAAGACCGGCACAGCGCGCGGCGGCGTGAAGCCCACGAGCTCGCGGGCCAGCCTGATGAGGCCACGCTCGCGCCCGCGATGAAGCGGCTCGAGCACGCCGGAGTCAGCCACGCGCGCATCGCCAGGCTGCTGGAGCACGCGTGCGTGGAGCCGGTGCTCACCGCCCATCCCACCGAGGTGCAGCGCAGGAGCATCCTCGAGGCCGCGCGCGCGATCGCCGAGTTGATCGCGCATCGAGACGGAAAGCTCACCCCGCGCCAGCTCGTGCTCAACGAGGCCGCGCTCTCGGGGCGCATCGCGCAGCTGTGGCAGACGCGCGTGATTCGCACCACGCGGCTCACCGTCGCGGACGAGATCGAGAACGCGCTCTCGTACTACCAGGCAACGTTTCTCACCCAGGTCCCTCGCCTCTACGAGGAGCTGGAAGAGTTGCTCGGCGGCGAGCGCGTCGCTCCGTTCCTCAGACTTGGAAGTTGGATCGGCGGCGACCGCGACGGAAATCCGAACGTGAATGCGGGCACGATGCATCGCGCCTTCGCGCGGCAGACCGAGGTCGCGCTGCAGTACTACTTGAGGCAGCTCCACCAGCTCGGCGCTGAGCTCTCGATGTCTTCCACGCTCACCGGAGTGTCGAGCGGCGTGGCGCGGCTCGCGGCGATGTCACCCGATCGTTCGGAGCATCGCGCCGATGAGCCGTACCGCCGCGCGCTCACCCATCTCTATACGCGCCTGGCGGGCACGCTGAGATTGCTCACCGGTGCAGAGCCGCTTCGTCACGAGCTCCCCGGTCCTCCGCCGTACGAATCGGTCGCCGAGTTCTTGAAGGACCTCGAGATCGTCGAGAGCTCGCTGCTCGAGCGGCATGGCCACGCCCTGGTGCACATGCGGCTCTCCGAGCTGCGTCGCGCGGTCGAGGTCTTCGGCTTTCATCTCGCCACGCTCGATCTCCGTCAGAGCAGCGACAAGCACGAGGCGGTGATCGCAGAGCTGCTCGCCAATGCGCGCGTGGAGGCGGACTACTCGTCACTCGATGAGCCGCGCCGCCGCAAGCTGCTGCTCAAACTCCTGCAAGACGCAAGGCCGCTGCGAGTCCGAGGCGCCCCACTCTCTCCGCTCGCGCAATCGGAGCTGGAGATCTTCGAGGCCGCCGCGCATCACCTGAAGCGGCTCGGCGCCCGCGCGCTCGAGCACTGCATCATCTCTCACACCGAAGAAGTCAGTGACCTGCTCGAGGTGCTGCTGCTGCAGAAGGAGACCGGGCTGCTCGAAGGCACGCTCGACGAGAACGCCCGCGCGTGCCTCAACGTGGTGCCGCTCTTCGAGACCATCGACGACCTGCGTCGGTCTGCACGCGTGATGAGGGAGTTCTTCGCGCTGCCCGGCATCACGCCGCTGCTCGAGCGCTCGTTCGGAGAGCAGGAGATCATGCTCGGCTACTCCGACAGCAACAAAGATGGCGGCGTCTTCACCAGTAACTGGGAGCTGTATCGCGCCGAGCTCGCGCTCCGCGAGGCGTTCGCGGGTTCGAAGCTGCGCCTGCGTCTCTTCCATGGACGTGGTGGCACCGTCGGCCGCGGTGGAGGGCCCAGCTACGACGCGATCCTCGCGCAGCCGCCGGGCACGGTGGCGGGACAGTTCCGGCTCACGGAGCAAGGCGAGGTGATCGCCTCGAAGTACGCGCATCCGGAGAACGGTCGTCACAACCTCGAGCTGATCGTCGCCGGCGTGCTCGAGGCGAGCCTCGGGAAGAAGCGTGAAGACGCGCCTGACGAATTTCATGAGGCGGCCGAGACGATTTCGAAGGCGAGCCTGAAGGCGTACCGCGCGCTCGTGTACGAGACCGAAGGCTTCACCGACTTCTTCTACGAAGCGACTCCGCTCACCGAGATCGCCGAGCTCAACATCGGCTCACGTCCCGCCGCGCGGAAGGCGACCCGTGCGATCGAAGATCTCCGCGCGATTCCCTGGTCATTCAGTTGGGGCCAGTGTCGCGTGAGCCTGCCCGGTTGGTTCGGCTTCGGCTCCGCGGTGAGCGCGTTCCTCGGGAAGCGTCCCAGCCCTGCGAAAGCCGAGCTCCTGCAACGCATGGCGCGCGAATGGCGCTTCTTCGGCGCGCTGCTCTCGAATCTCGACATGGTGATGGCGAAGGCCGACCTGGGCATCGCGGCGCGGTACCTGACCCTGGTGAAAGATCAGCAGCGCGGTCGCGCGATCTTCGAGCGCATTCAACGCGAGTGGCAGCTCACCACCGAGGCGCTCACGTTGATCACCGGGCAAACGGTGAGGCTGTCGGGAAATCCGTCGCTCGCGCTCTCGCTCAAGCACCGCTTCCCGTACATCGATCCCCTCAACTACTTGCAGGTCGAGCTGCTGCGGCGCTCACGCAAGAAGTCGAAGAAGCCGGTGAGTGAGCGGGTGAAGCGCGCGCTCCACATCTCCATCAACGGCGTCGCGGCCGGGCTTCGCAACAGCGGGTGATCCCCCAAGGGGATGCTTCGCGATCAACGCGTGAGCTCGGAGATCAACGCGGGCAACACTTCCCCTGCGCGGCCTTCGAGCTTCACCACCGCGTCCGTGTCGGCGCGCGTGGGGCCGAGGTTGAGCACCGCGACGGGCATCCCGAGATCCTTCGCGCGGAGCACGAAGCGGTAACCAGAGAAGACGGTGAGTGAGCTGCCGACCACGAGCAGCGCTTCGGCCGCATCGAGCTTCGAGAAAGCCGCGTCGACACGAGGGCGCGGCACCGAATCGCCGAAGAACACCACGTCGGGCTTGAGCACGCCTCCGCACGCGCACGGTGGCACCACGAAGTCGGCCACCACTTCGTCGGGGAGATCGGCGTCGCCATCGGCGAAGAGCGTGTAGCTCCACGCGAGCGCCTGCGGATTGAGCTCTTCCAGCGTGCGCTGCAATTCGTCGCGATCCACGCGATCGGTGCACGAGAGACAACGCACCTCGGCCAGCGCGCCGTGCAGCTCGATCACCTCGCCGTGCCCCGCCTTCTGGTGCAGCCGATCGACGTTCTGGGTGATGAGACCAGTCACGCGATCCCACTTCGCGAGCGCGTGATGCGCGGCGTTCGGAGAGAAGTCCCGGAAGCGCGGCCAACCGAGCATCGAGCGGGCCCAGTAGCGAGCGCGGGTGTGCGGCTGTTCCACGAAGTCGCGATGCTGAATGGGAGCGCGCTTGCGCGGCGGCGCCGTGGGCCCCCGGTAGTCGGGAATGCCCGACTCGGTGCTGATGCCGGCCCCGGTCAGCACGCACACCTTCTTTCCTCTCAGCAGGTCGACCAGGGCGTCCACGAGGAGAGGGCTCTAACGCAGTCATGCCGACCGTGCAGGCCGTTAGAGGGAGACCATGGCCACCGCAGCGAAGAAGTCGTGGAAGGGGTTCGAAGACGAGCGCGTGCACCTGTATCCGCGACCGTTGTCTTCGCTCGATCTGCATCGGCGCCAGCTGCTCATCGTGGGAGGCACCGGGGGCATCGGGCGGGCGATCGCGCGCGCGGCCGCTTCGCGTGGAGCCCAGGTCACCGTGGTGGGCCAGACCTTTCGCGATGCCGCCGTCGCGGGGATCAGGTTCGTGCGCGCCGCTCTCTCGTCGATGAAAGAAGCGGAGCTCCTCGGAAGAACGCTCTCGGTGGAGACCGTGGACACCGTGCTGTTCACCACGGGGATCATGGCGGCGCGCCGGCGGCAGGTGACGAGCGAAGGAATCGAGCGCGACATCGCCATCAGCTACTTGAGCCGGCTCGTGGTGTTGCGCGGGATCGCTCCTCGCCTCGGCACCGAGCGTCCAGCGAACGCGGCGGCACCCCGTGTCTTCGTGATGGGGTTCCCCGGCGCTGGCCAGCTTGGTGACACGAACAACTTCACGGGCGAGCGCAGGTACGACGCGATGGATGTGCACATGAACACCGTGGCGGGCAACGAGGCGCTCGTGCTCGACGGCAAGCAGCGCTACCCGCGCGTGCACTTCTTCGGGCTCAACCCGGGGATGATCAAGACGAACATCCGCACCAACTACATGGGTTCGGGCTTCGCGCACTGGCTGGTGGAGTTCGTGATCGGCGTGTTGCGCCAATCGCCGCAGGCGTACGCGGAGCGAATCGTGCCGGTGCTCTTCGCTCCGGAGTTGGAGCGGGAGAGCGGCGTGATGTTCGGCGCGAAGGGCGATCCAATTCTTCCGACGGATGGACTCGAGGGTCTTCGAACTCAGGAGCTCATCCGCAAGTCCGAATCTCTGGTCGCGTCAGTTCTTCACTAAGTGTCTCCCTCGCCCTCCGGGAGAGGGTCGGGGTGAGGGTGAACCTGATATCGCCATTACCGTGAATCGGTGGGCACTTGGAGCAGGCGCATTCGCACTCGTGGCCTACACGGTCACGCTGCATCCGGGCATCGCGGGAGGCGACGCCGGAGAACTCGCGTCCGCTGCGTGTGCTGGCGGAGTCGCACATCCACCGGGCTATCCACTTCACGGATTACTGCTCCGTCTCTTCGGTGTCTTCGGACCGAAGCTGCTCGCGTTCAACTTCCTCTCCGCGGTGTGCAGCGCGGGCACCGTCGCGTTGCTCGTCGAGCTCGTCTCGCGGTGGACGAAGCGACCTGGCGCAGGACTGCTCGCTGGAGCTGCGTGGTTCGCCTCTCCTCTGGTCTGGCTCTACTCGACGACGGTCGAGGTCTTCGCGCTGCACGCGCTACTCGTGATCGCGGTGATGTGGGCGTTCGATCGCGATGTGCGGAATTCGTCCGCGCGCTCGGCGCTGTTGCTCGGATTAGTCAGTGGTCTCGCGCTCACCCATCACCAGACCGCGCTCTTCGTGGTGCTCCCGCTCCTCATCGCGCGACCCAAGCGCACGCACCTTCGCCAACTCGCAATCGGGGTGCTGCTCGGTTTCACGCCGCTGCTTCTGCTCCCCTTGTGGAGCGCCAACGACACGCTCTTCTCCTGGGGCGACGCGCGCTCGCTCGACGGATTCCTCACGCATGTGCTGCGCCGCGAGTACGGCACGTTCCAACTCGCCTCCGCGGGCAACTCAGGCACTGGCCTCTCTTCATATCTCTCCGCGTTCGCGCAGTTCGAATGGCAACAGAGCTGGGCGGTGGTCGCGGTGCTCGCGATCGTCGGAGCTCTTCACGCTCCACGACGTTGGGTCGTTACCGGACTCTCCGCGCTCGTGCTCAGCGTCGGAGTGTTCGGCGCGCTCGCAAATCTGCCGCTCGACAACCCGCTCTTCCGCGAAGTCGTCGCGCGCTTTTTTCTGATGCCGCACTTGCTGCTCTGTCTCGCGGCGGGATTCGCGCTGAACAAACGAGATCCACGAATCGCGATGGCGTTGGCAGCCGCGTTGGTGATCTTCGGGCTCATTCAGCGGCCTCATCACGACGCCAGCTCGGTGAAGAACTACGGGCTGGCGCTGCTCGATCAACCCGACGGCGCGCTCGTGCTCACGCAGGGAGATCTGATCAGCAACTCGATGCGCGCGCTGCAGGCCTGCGAAGGAGTGAAGCGCGAGTTGAAGGTGATCGATCAGCAGCTGCTCAGTTACGGCTGGTACACCGCGCGACAGCGGCGTGCGTTGCCGGACCTCGCGATCCCCGAGGGCACTCGGTGGCATCCCACGGAGGGTGATGCGTTCCGGCTCACGCAGTTGCTCGCGCTCAATGCGCAGAGACCGCTGATTCTCTGCGGTGGACTGAAGGAAGGAGAAGCGATCCCATACCGCGCGGTGCCGTGGGGATTGTGTGAGCGGTTGATCTTGGTGAACGAGCCCTTCGACGCCGAGCGCTGGTTCACCGAGAGCGCCGCGCGCCTGCCGTCACTCGAGTGGACCAATGCGAGCGCGCCGGAAGGATCGTGGGAGGCGCGGGTGCGGCGTGACGTGTGGCATGCGCGCGCGCAGCGTGGGCTCACTTCGCTCACGATCGGCATCGAGCGGAACAATGATCCGCTCTGGCTGACTCGTGCCTACGAGATCCTCCGCGAGTGTTCGGAGAAGGATGAGGCTCCGCAGCCGGCGGTCTTCAAGAACCTTGGAATCGCGGCAGGGCGTCTCGGAAAGACCATTGAGATGAAGGAAGCGCTCAGGCGCTACCTGACGGTGGCTCCGAAGAGTGATCCTGAGCTTCCAACCATCCGTGCTCTCTCAGAGTAGCGGTGACTTGCCCTCACCCCGACCCTCTCCCGGGGGAGAGGGAGAAAGATTGCGCAAATACTCGGGTTTGGGTGTCTTGATCGCGCCATGAAACTTCGCGTCCTCGCGCTCGCTCTCTTCGCCGTCGGCTGTGCCCAGCAGAACTCCGCGCCCGAAGGGGCTCTCATCGAGAACCACGGTCCCTCCGCGAACCAGGTGAAGGGTCTGCTGCGCTCGGCCGAAGGGCCGTTCGTGCGCGGCAAGGTCGAGAAGCTCAGCGCGGTGATCGACGGCGCGCACGTTCGCTCGGTGAGCTGGTCGGCCACCGGCGGTGCGCTCAGCGCGCGCGACACCGACGTGAGCTGGACGCTGCCCGAGCTCGAGCTCGCCGAACTCTCGCTCACCCTGCACATGGACGACGGCAGCGAAGTGGTGACGCCGTTCAGCTTCTCGCTCGTCACTGCCGAAACCGAGAACCCGCACGTCGCGCGCTCGGCTCGCGAGGCGCTGCTCTCCACGGCGATGCCGGTGCTCGACGGCGGCAGCAATGAGATCTCCGGTGGTGCGTGCGATCTCACCTACGACGCCACTGGCGCGAACGTGCACATGGCCTTCACATCGGGCACGCACCCCGCCGTCTATTACGCGCGCTGGAACGGCACGGCGTGGACGATCGAAGTGGTGGACACGCTCGGCTTCAACACCGGCGGCCGCATCACGCCCGCGGTGGCGCAGCTGCGCCTCGACTCTTCGGGCAACCCGCACATCTTCTACGTCCGCGACAGTCAGGCCTATTACGCGACGAAGAGTGGCGGCACCTGGACGCGTGAGCGCGTCGACAGCGCCACCCTCCCGCTGAACCAGGACCTGGTGGGTTTCGCGCTGAACGCGCAGGGTCGTCCTTCGGTGGTCTACGAGATCTACGTGAGCGGCTATCAGCGCGTGGTCATCGCCACTCGCACCAGCCCGGGGACGTGGACCCAGGTGCAGCCGAACTTCCCCATCGGCACCAACTACGAGACGCGCGTGGAAGGCGATCTGCTCTTCGACGCCATGGGCGTGGGCTACTTCCCGTCCGTCGTCTACGGCTCGACGATCGGCAACTACCAGCAGGTGCTCGCTTCGTGGAACGGCACCGCCATTGAGATCAAGCAGGTCACCGCGAGTGGCACGCCGGCTCCCGGTTGGGACCTCAGCTCGTCGAAGGGCAGCTCGGGCGTATGGGCTGCCAACGGCCGCCCGCTCTTCCGCACCGCGGCGGGTGTCTATGACTTCGCGCTCGCGAGTCCGCTTGCGAACTCGACGTTCACCTGGTCGGCCGCGGAGCAGAGCGGCGCTGGCGTCGGTGACCTCGCGTGGAACGGCCGGCCCGTGATGCTGCACCACCACGGCGGCAACCTCGAGCTGGTGACTCCCTCGAGCACCGGCGCCGCGTTCTGGACCTGGACTCAGCTCGGCGCGAGCTCGGGCATCTCGGGAAGCGTCGCGGTGCACCCGACCTCTGGCGTGGCGAGCATCTGCTACCAGGCCAACGGTCGCATCATGTTCCAGTGAGCTGAGAGATGCGCTCGCCCTTCTCCCGCGCGCCTCTCCTGCTGGCCCTGAGTCTTGCACTCACGGCTTGCGAGTGCGGCACGGTCACCAACCAGCCACCCGACGTGTTCATCACCTCTCCGCGCGACGGAGAGGTGCTGCGCGGCGCGGGCCCCTTCGTGCTCACGGGACAAGTCACTGATCCCGACGAGATCATTCCGCTCGCGCAAATCAGCTGGGGCAGCGATCGCCAGGGCGCGCTCGGCCAGGGCACCGTGGTCTCGGCGCCGTTGCTCGCCGGACAGCACCGCATTCGCTTGCAGGCGGTCGACTCACAAGGCGTCACCTCGAGCGCGGAGATCTCCGTCACCATCGTCAACGACGTGGTGACCAACAGGCCTCCGGTGGCGTTCATCGACGCGCCGACTGATCAAGCGGTCTTCGATCAAGGCACGAGCATCGAGCTGCGCGGCCACGCCACCGATCCCGAGCAGGGAATGCTCAGCGGCAGCGCGCTCGCGTGGACGTCGAACCTGGGCGGACCTCTCGGCGTCGGCTCTCCGCTCGCGTTCAACAACGCGGCGCTCGGTCGTCATCGCATCGTGCTCACCGCCACCGATTCGGCCGGAGAGTCTTCGGTCGCGTCGATCGAGATCGAAGTGGTGCGGCCTGGAACCAATCGCGCACCGGTGGTCTCGATCTCCGCTCCGATGAATGGAGCCACGCTGATTCTCGGCACGCCCACGACGCTCACTGGCATGGCGACCGACACCGAAGACGGCGCGCTCACCGGAGCGAGCCTCGCGTGGACCTCGAGCCGCGACGGTGCACTGGGCACGGGCACGACCGTCTCCCCCACGCTGACGCAAGGCGTGCACGTGCTGACCCTCAAGGCCACCGACAGCATGAACGCGACTGGCACCGCGTCGGTCACCGTCTCGGTGAACGCGCCGAACAACCAGCCGCCCACCGTGAACATCACCGCGCCCGCGAACAACGCGACGGTCTTCCAGGGACAGAGCCTCACCTTCACGGGAAGCGGAACGGATCCTGAAGACGGTGCGCTCATGGGCGCCGCGCTCGAGTGGAGCTCGAGCCGCGATGGCGTGATCGGAACCGGAGCTTCGATCAGCTCCACCACGCTCACCGCGGGAATGCACGTGGTCACCCTCGTGGGGCGCGACGCGGGTGGCAACACCGGCACCGCGACGGTGAACGTGCAGGTGCTGCCGATGAACGCGGCTCCCACCGTCAGCATCACCGCGCCCGCGAACAACACCTCGATCGTCGCGGGGACTTCCCTCACCTTCAGCGCGACCGCATCGGATCCCGAAGATGGCGCGCTCACTGGAACTTCCGTGCGCTGGTCGTCGAGCATCGACGGCACGCTCGGCACTGGAGTGAGCCTCACCACGGCTTCTCTCGCGCAGGGCTCGCACACCATCACCGTCACCGCGACCGACTCGGGTGGGCGGAGCGCGAGCGCGTCGATCTCGCTCACCGTCACTCCGGGCGCGGCGAATCTTCCTCCCGTCGCGCGCATCACCGGCCCCAGCTCGGGACAGACCACGCAGGGACTCACGTTCGACGGATCCACCTCGACGGACAGCGACGGCACCATCACCAGCTGGCGCTTCTCCTTCGGCGACGGCACGCCCGACGCAGTCGGCATGAACCAGGTCACTCACTCGTACGCGACTGCCGGCACGTACACCGTGACGCTCACGGTGACCGATGACGACGGCGCGATGAGCAGCGCGACGTTGATGGTGACGGTGACTCAGTTCGTTCGCATTCCCGTGGTCGCCGACATGTCTGATGAGGGCGCCTCGGCCGCGTGTGGAGTGCAGGCCGTGGGCACCACGCTGCACGTGGCGTGGTTCACCTCGAAGCACCCCACGCTCTGGTACGCGACGTGGAGCAACGGAATGCTGAACCGCGAAGTGGTCGACACGCTCGGCTTCAACGTCGGTGGCCGCATCGGTCCCGGAGTGCAGCTGGTGCTCGACTCCAGCAACACGCCGCACATCGTGTACATGCGTGACAACCAGGTCTGGTACGCGACGAAGAGCGGCAGCACCTGGACGCGCGAGCGCGTCGACTCCGCTTCACTGCCTTCGAACGACGCTGCCGAGGCGCGCATCGCGATTCCCTCCAGCGGAGCCGTGGGCATCGCGTACGAGATCTACGTCTCTGGCTATTCGCGCGTGGTGGTCGCACGTCGCGGCACCGGCGGCGCGTGGACCCAGACCATGCTCACCGCGCCGATCGGCACGATGTACGAGAGCAGCCTCAAGGGAGACATCACCTTCAACAGCGCGGGCGTGATGCTGCTCCCGCTCGTGATGTACGGCTCCACGCTCGGCAACTACCAGTCGTACCTCACCGCGTGGAACGGCACGTCGAGCGAGCTCTTCGTGCTCGGCGGCTCTCTGCCCGGACTCACGGAGGCGAGCTCGTTCGCATGGGGCGGCGGCTCGCGCCTCTACTTGCTCGGCGGCAGCGGACTGTTCGACATCACGCTTGGCACTCCGCTCTCCGCGAGCAGCGCGCGCATGAGCTACCTCGAGATCTCCTCGACCTCGCAACACGCGGTCGCCGCCACCACGAGTGGGGAGCCGCGCATCGTGGTCAACCACGGGAGCACGCTCGAGAGCGTGTGGCCGATGGGAACTCCCGGTTTCTGGGATCGTTTCGATCTCGGAGCGACGGATTCAGGACGCATCGACGCGGTGGTAGACGGCAACGGAGACACCCGCGCCTGCTTCTTCAGGGCGCAGAAGCTCGTTCTCTACTGAGTCCTCCTCGCGGTCCCGATAGAGAGGCGTCATGAAGCCCACTCCCAAAGGTTGGCCGCGGCTGAGCACTGCCATCTTCTACAAAGACGCCGCGAAGGCGATCGACTGGCTCTGCAAGGCGTATGGCTTCGAAGTGCGTCTGAAGATCGACGGCGCTGAAGGCATCGTGGAGCACAGCGAGCTGGTGTTCGGTGACGCGGTGGTGATGGTGGCCGACGAGCGACTGCAGCGGAGGAAGGATCGTTCGCAGCTGAGCCCGTTGTCGGTGCAGGGAGCGAATACGCAGTCGGTGATGATGTACATCGACGACGCCGACGCTCACTGCGAGCGCGCGCGCAAGGCCGGTGGATCGATCACCTACGAGCCGAAGGTGACCGATTACGGCGAGGGGTACTGGGCCGACAAGAGCTACCAGTGCGTGGATCCCGAGGGGCACGCGTGGTGGTTCTCCGAGCGCGTGCGCGGCTGAGTGCGGGCTCTCATCAAGCGACGGATCGTCGACCCGCTGCGTGAGCAGCTCACTCAAGGTGTGACTCCGTCGCGCCTGGCCCTCGCCCTCGCGCTCGGCGCGGTCGTCGGAGTCATTCCCGTGCTCGGAGCAACCACGCTCCTGTGCGGATTGCTCGCCGTCTCACTGCGCCTCAATCAACCCGCGGTGCAGGTCGCGAACTTCGCCGCCTACCCGGTGCAGATCGCGCTCTTCATTCCCTTCTTCCACGCGGGTTCGTGGCTCTTCGGGCGCCCCGCGACGGAGCTCACCGTTCAACAAATGAGAGATGAGCTCCGCGCCGATCGCTGGGGCACCATCGCGCACTACGCAGGAGCGAACGCGCGCGCGGTGGCGGTGTGGGCGCTGATCGCGCCCTTCGTGATCACCCTGCTCTTCGTGGTGCTGCGTCCGGTGCTGCGACGAGTGAAGCCCGGCTAGTCAGGGCACGTCCTGCGCGAGCACCTTGAAGGTGTCGCCTTCGCCCTTCATCCCGTCACCGTTGTCGGTCCACTCCACCAGCACGTAGCGATTCCAGGTCAACGTCGAGAGGCTGGGGAGCACGCGGTTCTTGAAGTACCAGGTGGCCGCCGGCGTGCCTTCCCAACCCACGCCGTACACCGAGAGAACCTGCGCGCCGTGCTGCGGATCGCGAATGAAGGCCACCACGAAGTAGTCGTGATTGTCGTTCAGCGTCGAGCGGGGGAAGGTGACCAGCGTCGCGCCCGCGCGAGAGCGGAAGGTGTACTGCAGGTCGTCCGCGCTGGTGTCCATGATCAGCGGCGCGACGCCCGTGTCGAGATAGCTCGCGAGGCGCTGCGAGAAGGATCCACCGGTCACCAGCAGCGTGATGCCGTTGCCCACGAGTGGCGCGTCGGTGCAGGGATTGAGGAGTCCCTCGCTCGCCTGGCTGATCGTCTTCACGTTGATGCCAGGACAGGCCATGGAGATCTGAGTGGCGAGCTGCGCCGCGTAGAGCCCGTCAGTGGTCTGCTCTGGATTGGTCACCGTGAGATCGGGAATCTGACCCTGCACCACGTAGAGATCGTGATTCGCGCAGAGCGAGCGAGGTCCGATGGGTTGGCAGGTGCTCGCGGAAGAACAGAACGACTGCGCGTCACACGAGACGCCGTTGCACGCCGCGGCCGGAGCGTCTTCGAACTCACAGACCGTGCCGGTCGTCACCACGTAGTAGCTGAAGCTGAGCGTATCGAAGGTCGCCACGCCGCCTTCGAAGCGCGCGCCGCCCACCGCTTCCCACGTGGTGTCCTCGGCGTTCGCGAGCCGAAGCACGTGCAGCTCGCTCGCAGGGGCGTTGCTCCGGTACCGAAGCGACACGCGCACCGGAATGTTGAAGCGCGTGCCGTGCGGGGTGAGCGCGAGAATGCGGCTCACCATCGGTTCGGGAGGCGCCGGCAGCGGAGGCGAAGTCGCGAAGTCCGCGTGCAGCGTGACGGACCCATCGACCGCGCCCTCGGCCACGATGATGGTGGCTTCGTTTCCCACGCGAACCGTTCCTCCGTTCGCGTCGATCACCTTCTCGGTCTTCTCAGGAGTCTCATCAGTCGGGGGCGTGGTCTTGCCCGTCGACGAGCCGACGCAACCGATGCCAGAAACTGCGAGCACCGAGAAAAGGAAGCGCAACGATTTCTGGCGACCCATCCCCATCCCCCCTTCAACCCGTTGTGGGTTGGAGTGGGCACGCAGGAGCAAGCGACGTGCCCTC
>CBIHPJ010000188.1:0-13060 GCA_966211295.1 uncultured Myxococcales bacterium
CGTGGGTTTACTCACGGCGGGGAGGACGACCTCCTCATTCCATCTCTCCCCGCTGCGCAGGGAGAGGGAGACTCCTCCTACTCCTCGACCTCGTCCGGCTCTTCCCACTCGCCCCCCAGCGGCGCGCCACCGTCAGGCTGCGGCGCGAACGAGTACTGCAGCGTCTTGCCGAGGGGCATGCCGCCGTTCTTGCCCGTACAGCGAATGAACGCCTCCTGCCGACACGGGTCCACCATCAGCATGGTGCACTTGATCTTCGTCCGCTCTGCCTTCTGTCGCGCCGCGGCTTCCCGCACGCACTTCGCGTGTTCCTGCTGTGACCATTTCCTGAACTTCCGGAGCTCGCGTTCCTTCTCCGCCTCGCTCACCCCGGCACCGAACCCGAACCCGATGTCATGGGCGCACTCGCACTCGGGGCAGTCTTCGCCCGCCTCGGATTCGAGGATCAACATGGGCAGCGGCGTGGCTTCGACGTCACCCTCCTTCGGCTCCTCCATCTGGAAGGTCACGCCCTCGTCCTTCGAATAACTCCCGGTGCACATGGCGTTCGACCAGCCCTGGGGGCACACCCAGACCGGAGTCGCGCAGTTGAGAGCAGCGGGCGCAGTGACCTTCACGCAATCGCCGCCAGCCTCGAACGCGAGCTTCATCTGGTGCTTCTCGGCGAAGCGCTTGCGCTGGGCGAGCGAGGGCTCAACCGGTGCGGCCGCGACCAACAACAAACCAGCGATCAACCAACGCAGCATGCGCGTTGGTCGTTCGACACCGGAATTTAGGGTCATCGCCTCTTAGCGACGGGGCGGCGGCGGCTTCGCGGGCGGCCGAGTAGGCGCAGGACCCGGCCTGCGAGCCCCGTCGTTGAGCGGATTCGGCCTGATGTTCGTCGAGTTCCCGTCGTCATCCACCAACGAGTCACTCACCTCGACACTCGCCTCTTCCTCCTGCGGCGGAGGCGGCTTGCGCGCCAGCAACGGATTGCGCGTGGGCGGCGGAGTCGCATCATCCTTCCCCGCTCCCTGGCGAACCGGCGGCAGCGCCTGGGCCGAAGGACGCGCGGGCTGAGCGGCGGAAGCAGGCTTCGGCCCCGCGGGCACCTGCACCTGCGGCGCACCCGGACCCGAAGCAGCCTTCTTCTCCCTGGCGTCGCGCTTCAGCTTCTCTTCGAACTCCCGCCACTCTTCCTTCATCGAGTCGGGATCGGGCTGATGCTCTTCGCGATACTTGAGCGACGGCGCCCACAACGTCTCCACGCCCGCGCCGTGACCGTGAATCAGCGGCGGAGGCGGCAGACCGTAGGTGCGCGGATCGAAGAACTCGTTGGTCAGATCGTCGAAGCCGTACGCGCGGGCTTTCGCGAGGAACGACGGCAGAATTCCGGTCGGCGCGTGGTACCCGAGGATCTTCCCGTCCTCGTCCTTGGTGACCGGAATGAAGAGCCACAGATCCTGCGTGCGGTAGTCGCCCTTCTCGTTGAGCGGCTGCACCTCGGAGACGGCGATCGTCTTGCGGCTACCGTCCTGCAGACGCTCGCAGCACACGATGAAGTTGATCGCTGACGCCACCTGCGCGCGCACGGCGACCATCGGCAGCTCGATGCCGGACTGCAGACAGAGCGACTCGATGCGGCGCAACGAGTCGGTCGGCGTGTTGGCGTGGGTCGTGGCCATCGAACCACCGTGACCCGTGTTCATCGCCTGCATCAGGTCGAACGCTTCACCACCACGCACTTCGCCGACCACGATGCGATCGGGGCGCAGACGCAGCGCCGACATCAACAGGTGACCCATCGTCACCTCGCCCTTGCCGAACTTGTCCGGCGGGCGCGATTCGAAGGGCACCAGGTGGCTCTGGTTCAGCTGGAGCTCGGCCGAGTCTTCGATGGTGAGGATTCGTTCTTCGTCGGGAATCAGCGACGAGAGGATGTTGAGCAGCGTGGTCTTGCCGGAGCCAGTACCGCCGGACACCAGCATGTTCAGCTTCACCATGACCGCTGCCTCGATGAGCCGAATCATCTGCGGCGTGACCGACCCGAAGTTCACCAGGCTCTCTGGCGTGAGCTTGTCCTTGAAGAACTTACGAATCGAGATCGTGGTGCCTTTGCGCGCGATCGGCGGCAACACGACGTGAATACGGCTGCCGTCGGGAAGACGCGCGTCGAGGCGGGGACGCTCGTCGCTCAAGATGCGGCCGACGAACTGACCAATGTTGCGCGCGGCGCCGAGCAGACCTTCTTCGGTGAAGACGGCGTCGACCTTGGTCAACTTGCCCTTCTTCTCGATCCAGATGTCTGTCGGGCCGTTGATCATGATCTCGCTGACGGCGGCGTCGTCGAGATACGGGAGCACGGGCTTGAGGAACGCCCGCAGCGACTCTGAATACATCGTCATGGGAGCGAGGATGCTACCTTGCTTTTCATGGCGACGAAGAAGGCCCGTGCACCCAAGAAGGCGAAATCGACCAAGCCGGCCCCCAAACCCTCTGTGAAGACTCCGGTCATCCTCCCCCCTGAGTCCCCCGAAGAGGCAGCTTCCTCACCCGCCGTGCCCTTCGAACTCCCCTTCGAGATCGACTCGGACAAGATCGAGCAGAGCCTCAACAAGCTCAAGGAACAGGTCGTCACCCTGGCCAAGAAGGGCCGGTACACCAAGGTGCGCTTCAAGTTCCGCGGCAAGCAGCTGTTGCCCGACATCCCGCTCGCGGCCGTGGTCGCGGTGGAAGGCGCCACCTTCTATTGGGCCGGCGTGCTGCGCGCGCTCGTGTTCACTCTCGCCGGCCGCACGCTGATCGACGTCGAGCTGGTGAACGACTCGGAGAAGCGGCTCGCCAAGGGGAAAGAGGCGCTGCTCTCGGGCGATCTCGACGAGGCGCTCAAGGCGTTCCACGAGGCCGTGGACATGGACGGAGAGAACCCGCACACCCACTTGAATTTGGGTATCGCGCTCAAGCTGAAAGGAGATCATCCTGCCGCGCGCGAAGCGTTGACTCGTGCACGTGATCTGGACCCCAAGGCGCCCACCGCGATGGAGGCGGAGCGTCTCCTCAAGACTCTGACGACTGCGATGGTGGTGGCCACATGAACTCGAAGAAGAACTTCGCGCTGCTCTTCCTCCTGGCGGGCTGCGCGGCTGGACCGCGCCCGGTGCCCGCGAGCGCGAATGAGATCCGCCGGCTCTCGATGGCGGAAGACGCGCTGCTGTACGGCAACAACATGACGGCGACCTTCGAGCTCGACTCCAAGGGAGCGAACGCCGCGCACATGACGGGCACGCTCGAGCTGATCGACGGCAACGCGCTGCACCTGGTCGCCGAGGGCAACTTCAAGTCAGAGCCGGTGCAGGTGGAGCTCGACTCGCGCGATTCGAATGCCATCTCGCGCGTCACCACCAAGGGCGCCAGCGTGGAGTCGCACCGCGATCCGCCGGCCGCGAAGCTTCGTCACGCGGTAGCGCTGGGGATCTCGCGCATGGGCCTGCTCCACAACGTGGTGACGCTCGCGCTCGACCAGCCGCTCGACAAGAAGGACGGCGGCTTCGAGAACTGGGCGAAGACCATCGAGGTGAAGGACGGCGCGTCCGAAAACATCAACGGCGAGGTCTGCAAGCGCGTGGACTTCGTGGTGCAGGTCGAAGGTCAGCGGATGGGCGAGGCCTCGGTGTGCATCTCTGATGCGACCTCGCTCCCTCTGCAGCGCAACATGACGGTGCACTTCCCCGAGGGGGACATGACCTCCGTCGAGACGTACAAGTGGACGCTGAAGTGAGCTTTTAGATGGCGTCTCGCAAGGCGGGCCTCGGCTTCATCGTCATCACGTTGTTCATCGACATCCTCGGGCTGGGGCTCGTCATTCCCATCCTCCCGAGGTTGGTCGAGAGCTTCGTGGGCAACGACGCCAGCGAAGGCGCGTTCTACGTGGGCATCCTCGCGTCGGCGTACGCGCTGATGCAGTTCGTCTTCTCGCCCATCATGGGCAGCCTCTCTGATCGCTACGGGCGACGGCCCGTGTTGCTGCTCTCGTTGTTCGGGACGGGCTTCGATTACGTGCTGCTCGCGTTCGCTCCGTCGCTCGCATGGTTTTTTCTCGGGCGCGTGGTCGCCGGTTTCTGCGGAGCGTCGATCGGCACCGCCGCTGCGTACATCGCGGACGTCAGCCCTCCGGAGAAGCGCGCGCAGAACTTCGGGCTGATCGGCATGGCGTTCGGTTTGGGTTTCGTCGCGGGACCGTTGTTGTCGGCGCTGCTCGGAAACGTGGCGGTGCCGTTGCCGGGTCCACTGGCGGAGCTGGTTGGCTACAGCACCCTGCCCGGTCTTCGTTTCCCCTTCGTGATCGCCGCGGGTCTCTCACTCGCGAACGCGATGTACGGACTCTTCGTGTTGCCGGAGTCGTTGTTGCATGAGAACCGCCGGCCCTTCTCTTGGGCTCGCGCGAATCCCATCGGTACATTGAGCGCGCTCACGAAGTACCAGGCGGTCTATGGACTGGCGCTCACCGTGTTCCTGATGGGCCTCGCTCAGCGCTGCCTCGAGAGCACGTGGGTGCTGTTCACTGAGTACCGCTTTCACTGGGACATCAGGGCGACGGGCATCTCACTGGCGGTGGTGGGACTCGCGGCCGTCGTGGTGCAGGGCGGGCTGGTGCGGAGAATCATGCCCAAGCTCGGTGAGCCGAAGGCGTTGATGATCGCGATCGTCGTGCAGGCGATCGCGTTCGTGCTCTACGGACTCGCGCAGGAGGGTTGGCAGATCTACGTGTTCCTCGTGTTCGGCTCGCTCGCTGGCATCGGCATGCCCGCCGCGCAGGGATTGATGTCGAAGGCGGTGCCGCCGAACGAGCAGGGAATGCTGCAGGGCGGACTCGCGAGCGTGACCAGCATCACGAGCATCCTGGGGCCGTTCGTCGCGACGAATCTCTTCGGGTTCTTCATCAGCGAGAAATCGCCCGTGAAGATCCCGGGCGCGGCGTTCTTCGCCGGAGCGTTGATGCTGGTGATCGCGCTCGTCGCAGCTCGCCGAACGTTCTCGCGAGGAGCAATTCCCGACGCCGCAGTGTCTCCCTCTCCCGCCGGGAGAGGGTCGGGGTGAGGGTTGGACCTGGTCGCCGACTGTGTGATGACGCCGCGGCGTGCATCATCGAGTTCTCGTCCTCCTCTGCTTCGTCTCCTGCGCCTCGTCCGCACAGCAACCGCGCATTCCCTTCGAGTTCGACGCGGGGCTCGGCGCGCAACCGGCGCGCACTCAGCAGAAGCTGAGTCAGCTCGACGCGAAATTGCCCGCGACGTTCCGGCTCCCGATGGACTTCGAAGAACTCGCGTCCGCGCCGGATGGAGTGACGACTCCGACCACGAGGATCTGGCTCACGAGTGAGCTCAAGGCCGCCTATCTGCGCGCAGCCTCATCTGGTCCCGGATCGATGGTGTGGCCTGCCTCGACCCGCTGCACTCAGCACCTCGCGTTCACTCTCCCCGTCACCACGTTGCTCGTGAGCGGCGCACCAGGAAGCTGCACTTCCTCCGAGACGACCGTCCGCACCGCCCTCGCTCAGTCCGCGATCGACGCGTGCGTCGATGTCGATCTCCCTGAGCGGTACGCGATGGGCAGCGTGGTGCCGACCGGCCTCTCGCAGTCGCAGCTGAACTCGTACGTCGATCAGCGCACGCAGAACCTGGAATCCCAGATCGCACTCGCCGGCGCGGGTCTCAGCGCGTTCCCCGTGCCCGACGGATTCCTTCCCGCGGACTGGGTGCCCACGATGCGAAGCGTGTTGTGGAAACTCCGCGCAGGACCGAATGCCACTCGGCTCTCGAACGCGCGCACCGGCTACACCACGGTGCTCAACACGCTCACCACGAACGCCGCGTGCTTCGACGCGACGAAGAGCTCTGCGCTGCAGATGCAGGTGCAGCAGCTCGACGCCGAACTCAGTGCGCTCCAACTCCACGTCTCGACCGTGATCGCCGACGGAACCGCGCGCGCCGCGCAGCAAGCCTCGTGTCTCGCCACGCGTTCACGCACGCGCCCTGCTCTTCCGATTCCCTCTCTCACCGACGAAGAGCGCGAGTTCGTCGCCTTCTGGCTCGGCGGCGTCTACTGGCGCATGCGCGGCGGCGGACTGCTTCCGCTCGGCTCCACGCAGAACGCACGCACGTACTTCGCACGCCGTCCGCTGCGAGAGATCGCCAACCTCGCGAACGGCACCATCACCGGCACGCGCGCCGCCGACAGTCTGTACTGCGCGCTGTTCGACGGCTGGGGCGAGTGGATGGACATGGGCACCACCGCTGGCGGCCAGGACATGTACGAGGACCTCGTGCAGATGACTGACCGCGGTCGGCAGCAGGTCGCCGACTGGACGATCTCTGCCACCGGCGCCGCGATCACCAACGGACTGAGCAACAGCAAGTCAGCCGAGCAGTACGTGCGCGAGGCGGGCTACTCGACCACCGCGCTCTATGCGGACGGCCTGAGCATGGGCCCCTGCTACCTGTACGCCCTCAACCCGATGAAGAACTTCGTCTACGACGTGCCCGGCGCGGCGCAGGCTCCGTACGGTCCGTTCATCGACGCGTTCACCGCACAGGGCGAGTTCTGTTTCGGCGCGGCACTCGGACTCGGTCTGACCAGATCATTCCTCGAGGGCACCGCGACCAATCAGCCGCCCGTGAACTTCTGCAACGCGAGACAGTGCGGAGTGGATTCGTGCGGCGTGTCCTGCGGCACCTGCGCGGGCAGCTCGACCTGCAACTCGTCCGGAATGTGTGTCGCTCCGATGAGCGACGCGGGCGTCGATGCAGGAACCGAAGACGCCGGGATGGACGCTGGAATCGATGCAGGAGTCGAGGCCGATGCAGGCACCGACGAAGACGCAGGCACTCCACCCGACGAGGACGCGGGGATCGATCAACCCGACGCCTCGATGCCGATGATGCCGTCGATGATGGCCGACGCCGGCGAGGTGACGAGCGCGCCTCCGCCCGCAGGTTGTGGCTGCGACGCCTCGCCGTTCGCGTTCACCATGCTCGCCCTCGCGCTGTTCCGTCGACGCCGCTCGAGCTGATCAGATCGCGCTCGTGTCGAGCGCCCACCCGCACTCCCGGTTCGCGTCGACCAGTCGTTCAGTGGAATCAGGCGTGCTGAAGCCGCACCAGACCTTTTGCGGCGAATCGAGCGTGCGAACGATCGTGCCATCGTGAACGCACTGGCACCCCGTCCAACCGCTCGCGTCCTTGCCGGTGCACACGACCTGAAAGAGGCCCGCGTTGGGTCCGATGCCGGGACACTCCCAGGTGTCGAGGCATCCACCCGGAGGTCGCATGCGTTTGTCGTTGCTCGGGAAGCAGGAGGTGGAACAACCCGCGCTCAGCACAGCCACGACGACGCCAAGTAAGAGCTTCATTCGCGCGCCCTCACGGATGTCGAGATCATTCCAGCGCTCCAAACGAGACGCCCGCTTGCGGCAGTAGCTCCCGGCCAGGACTCGAGCAGCAATACGCCGCCCGAAACTCGAGGAATCACGTTGCCGGGCAACATCACCAGCCCACGCGCGGTGAAGGGAACAGCAGCGGCGAGAGGGGCAGGGAGTTGGAGCTCGAGCCCCGCGTCCAACTCACGCCCCACGACCCGCAGGTTCCCGGAGTCCGCGAGCAGAACGGCGTCGTCGATGGCCCCCCGAACGTTCCCCGCATAGCGCTGGCAGTCCGTCAGCGTGATGGCAGCGCTGCCCACCGAAAATCGGCAGACCTCGCTCTGCTGTGAGGTCTGATTCGCTGGATCGGTGCCGATCACGAAAGGCACCAGCGTCGAGCCGACAAGGAGCTCCGAGCCAACGCGCAGCACCACGGATTGCTCGGCGATGCTTCGCTCGAGCGCGGCGCTCCTTACCAGCGCTCCGTTCCCGTCGGGTCCCACGCGCACCACGCCTCCCGGGTGAACGAGAAGGACGTCGTCGGGGCCCGCGAGGAGCGCTGTCACGTCACTCAACCCGGTCTCAACGTTCTGACTCGGGGCGACGATGAGCTCCTGCGGCAACGGTTCACGAAGCCGCGCGAGTCTTCCGGAAGAAAGGGTCCAGACGACATCGTCCGCCACCGCGGTCAGCTCGGCGTTCAACGCTTGCGCTGGCTCACCGTCGCGCACGAAGACGCCGTCGCACAACCACGCGCCATCGGGAAAGCGCTCGAGCCAGGAGCAGCTCCGAGCGACTCGTTCCGCGACCTCCTCACGTCGACTCATGGAGTAGAGGCGCCAGACGAACTCGCCGCCTTCTGGCACCGTCGCCCTCACTTGGTGCCAGCCCGTCTCGCTCGGCGTGAACGACAGCTTCGAGGTGCCGTTGTCTTCATCGAGCGAGGGGCGGACCCAGGGCGTCACCGCGCACTCGACCGACGCGCCCGACGGAGCGGTGATGTGGCAGACGATCGTCGAGGGATTCGAGGTGTCGCGCGCCTCTTCACCGGGCGTGGTGACGAACAAGACCAGCTCGGTGCGGGCGGCGGTGAAGATGATCGGAGCGGCGACGGAGTGTTCGTGAAGGCGGTAGTGAAAGCGCGCAGGTCCACAGGCCGTGAGGCAGAGCAGCCCTGACATCGCCACCAGACGCACGACGGCGATGTCGTGCTTTCGCTGCACGCCTTCATGCAGTTGCGATTGGTTCCGCGGCATGCCCGCGGTTCTGCAATCGAGAGACCCTACGCAGTGGGACCGGTGATCTCTTTGTACGTCTCGTTCGGGAGATTCCAGAACCGAGCCCCATCAGGCGCGTTCCCCTCGCGCAGCTCCTTCTCGACCATGCGCACCACGGCCTGGCTGATGATTCCGCCGCGCGCCGGATCTTTCGCGAAGTGCTGAATGAGCGCGACGCACTCGCCTTCCATGCCCTTGTGCTTCGCGATGCTGTCGCCACCGAGGAACCTCGGCTGATCGATCGCGTGCTCGTAGATCGTGCCGTTGAAGTACTTGAACAGGGTCGCGTTCGGAGACTCGGTCCCGTGGTACGTGTCGCCCTTCGCCGCGGGATACACGAGCTGCCACTGATCTCCTGAACCCCGCGCGGTGCTGATCAGCACCTCACCGATTCGCCGGCGCTCACCCTCGAGGCCGCGGTTGTAGTCGATGAGATCGTGGATCCTGAACAGCATGTACCGGAGCAGCGCCGCCTCGGGGAACGTGCCGATGATGCCGATCCGGTTGCCCTTCACGTCGTAATAGACGGTCCACTCGCCGAGGGCGCTGCCGCGGGCCGCGAGCGCCTCTGTGCGCTTCTTCTTGTCGAGCGCCATCATCAAGCCGAGGCCGCCTCCCGCGAGCAGCACGAGGACGAGGCAGGCACCTCCGAGCATGGTCAGCATCAGTTCAACTCCCTGTTTGAGGCGCGGAGACAACCACAGGATTTGGCCGTCTTCGTGGGTCGCTGCGCTCCATCGGTCCAGCTAATCGCTGGACGATGCTTCGCTCCCGGGCAGTTGCCTTAGGTTGGGGGCCTCGGTTAGAGCGGCCGGCCATGGAGAACACCAAGGCCGCTGCCACCACGGATTGGCGCCAGTACGTCCGCAACACCCGTGGTCGCATGTTCCAGAGCGACTTCCTCGAGTTCTTCTCGAAGGTTCACCCCCGCACGCCGTTCGTGTTCTGGATCCCGGTCGCCGGCTCGATCCTCGTGTACTCGCTGGTGCAGGGCCTCACCACGGCGCTCGAGACGCTCGCGCTGTTCCCGCTGGGCTTCATCACCTGGCAGCTCGCGGAGTACTGGATCCACAAGAAGGTGTTCCACCTCTGGCCCGGCCCCACGGCGCACGGCTTCCACCACAAGTACCCTGACGACGACACGCGGCTCGTGATGCCGCTCACCGTCAGCATCGGCCTCGCGTCGCTGATCGGCGGCGGGCTGTACTTCGTGCACCGCCCTGACCTCACCATCCCCTTCTGGGCGGGCCTGGTGTTCGGCTACCTCTGGTACGACTTCCTCCACTGGTCGACGCACCACCGCGAGCCGTGGACCAACTGGGGCAAGCAGCTCCGCGCGCATCACCTCGCTCACCACTTCGGCGATCCCGACAAGAACTTCGGCATCAGCCACATGTGGATGGACAAGATCCTCGGCTCGCTGATGAAGCGTGACTCGAAGTAACTCGCCTTGAGCATCGCGCCGTCCCACACCGGACCCATTCCGGAGTTCAAGAAGAGGCGGTGGTTCAAGCAGCCGCTGCTCTACGTGGCGCTGCTCGGCGTCGGTCTCGCGGGCCTCGTCGCGTGGCGCATCGTCGGGCCACGGCAGTCGCTGAAGGTCGAGCTCCCCGTGCTCTCCACGGTGCCCTCGTTCGCCTTCGTTGATCAGTCGGGAGCGCCGTTCACCTCCGAGCAGCTCACCGGCAAGGTCTGGGTGGCGAACTTCATCTTCACGCGCTGCCCGAACGTGTGCCCGAAGTTCACCGCGAAGATGGGCACCCTGCAGGCGCGGAGCAAAGAGCAGCTCCCCGCGCTCAACCTCGTGAGCTTCACCGTCGACCCCGAGAACGACACTCCGGAAGTGCTCACCGCCTACGGCCAGAAGTTCGAGGCCGACTTCGCGCGCTGGAGCTTCGTGCGCGGCGATCGCCCTGAGCTCGAGCGCGTGATCCGAGACGGCATGATGCAGCCGATGGACAAGGGTGACGGCAAGGACCTGAACACCGTGGTCCACGGCAGCTACTTCGCCTTGATCGATACCAAGCTCCGGGTGCGCGGCGTCTACCGCTTCACGGAGCCCGGTTCCGTCGACGAGGTGATCCGCGACGCAAAGTTGCTGCTGCCGTAGCTTCCGCTTCATGAAGAAGCTGATCGCGGCGCTGCTCCTCGCAGGTTGTGCTCCGTCGACGCTCGCTGGTCCCTGTCAGAGTACCTGCGACTGCCCTCAGCTCAACGCGCCCGTGAAGTGCCCCGGCCGGTGGGACTGCAACGCGCAGAAGACGTGCGAGTACTCCTGCTTCGAGACGTGCGAGGCCGATGGAGGCTGCGCGAGCGCGGGGAAGACCTGCATCGACTCGTTCTGCAAAGCCGGGTTCATTTGTCCGTGAGAGCAAGAATTCCAGTCTGAGTTTCAGCCCACGCGCTGGCGATACGAGCCGGCACAACGCCGCGACAGCCAGCAACGGAATCCGGCGCGTTGTCTTTTCCGCTTGCTGAAAAGACACAAATCACGGACAGTAGTGACGCTCCGCGCAGAACGGGCATGGGCAGGGAGAGGCGGCGGGATGGATCGAAGTGTCGTTCTGAAGAGCGTTATTCTGGTCCTCGGCATTGTTGTCGGTGCGGCACTACCCTCCCTATGGGAAGCGGTCTTTGCTGACCCGAAACCCCCTCCGACAGTTCCTGCGCAATCCGAGAATCCATTCCGAGATCTTGAGGCTGAAAGAACTCGGCGACGGATTGAGGCGCTTGAAAAGCGTGTAGAGGTTGCGACGAAGCAACCTGAGCCGTCTCCGGACGGCAGTGTCGATGCAATGGCAGAGCCCACTGCCAAGCAAGACGCTCCGGTGCCTGATTATTCGCCAGAAGCCCAGGCTGCCGGTCTTGCGGCAGCGTTTCGAAAATACGAACAAGAATTGGGAGCGTTCGAGAGTCAGGCGACCGACCCTTCTTGGGCGCCCCACATGACGGCCCAAATCCAAAGCGGCCTAGCTCGAATCATTGAGGGCGGTCACCTTCACGCAACCTCATCTGTTGAGTGCAGAAGTTCGATGTGCCGGGCGAGGGTAACCTGGCCAGACTACAAAACCGCGCAGCGAGAGTATCTGTATGCCGACTCAAGCGAGCCTGGGTGCGCTCGGCAACTGATGCTGTACGAGCCTGCAGACCCTGGGGCCGCATACACCGCAAGCCTCGTCGTCAAATGCAATCGAGAAGCGAAGTAACGAATTGATTGTTGTGCCAGTCACGTATCCATCACCTGGAGAAACACATGAACGGTTTTCGGTTGTTTATGCTTGGCATCATGCTCGGCTCGATTGCAGCGCCTACGGCAGCAATTGCAGGCGGATGGAAGCGACAGAGCGCGGCCCTTTGTTCTGGGAATCTCAACAACACCGCCTACGCGGACACGACTGCAAAGGTCGTTAATTGGCCTACTCCCGAATACTGTCCATACGACGATGATTCAAACATGCCGCGCACCGGCATCACCACGGTCAATGTTCATGGCAAAGCCGCCAACGTAACTGGAATCAGCGTTAGCGCGTGCGTAAAGGTCTGGAACGTGTCCGGCGGCTTGGGCGTTGGGTATTTCTGCGGCAATGCCGTTGCCAACACAGCGACGGGCGTCTACACAATCAGCCCCGACCTTTCTGTCTGGCAAAACCCCAGCATGGTCAATCACTTCTCCTATCTGAAGATCGACCCGACGCACATCAACGGTGGCGAGGTCTGGGGATTCTACACTGCATTCTGAGTCACGCACTCCAGGGAGTTTTTATGCCATATTTGCGAATCTTCATCCTTGCTGCTGTCGCCGGTGCATTCATCTCACCCAGCGTTGCCTCCGCCGCGTGGAAACGTCAGTTTTCCTCGCAGTGCACTGGGCCAGGAGGATCGTATTTCGATGGAATTAACTTTTCCTATCCGGATCCCATCTTCTGTCCATACGATGATGATGCGTGGATTCCGAAGAACTCTTTAACGACCCTGAACGTCCACGGCGACAACAACTCATCGGGCACAATGGCCATCAGCGCGTGCGTCAAGTATTGGAACGCAACTGGCGGCTCTTTGGTTGGGTTTTCCTGCGGAAGCGCTTCGAATTCCTCTGGAACAACTACATTTACCGTTTCACCTGACATTTCGGTATGGCAGAATATTTTCAACGTCGGCCATTTCGCTTACATCAAGGCGGTGCCGAGTGGGCCCGGCACGGGTCTCCTAATACTGTGGGGCTGGTTCTCGAGCACTTGAGTCGGCGCCAACTGAACCAACCGCAATGAATTCGACTGTCAAAGAAGGCCGATAGCTTTCTGAGACAGATTTCCTCCTGTTCCTGGCACATGCGCTCTCCAAGAACTCCCTGCTCACTCCTGTGGCTTCTCTTGTGCGGCTGTTT
>CBIHPJ010000189.1:0-13041 GCA_966211295.1 uncultured Myxococcales bacterium
GCCGCTTCGTCATCGAAAGGAAACGAAGGGAAGAGCGAGAACAGCGTCTCGAGCTTTTCCAGGTTCTCGCGCACGCGAGTGCTGGCACGAGCGCCGTAGAGCAACTCAGCCTTCACCACGCTGCAGATTGAGACCTCCTCTCGGCGCAAGGTCGCGAGCTGCCGCTTCACGCCCAGGTCCTTGCCCGTAAGCCAGCCAATGCAGACGCTGGTGTCGAGGATCCGCATCAGAATGACTCCGGCTCGTCGGGCGGCGGATCTTCGATTTCCGGGAAACGCCCCTCCCAGCTCCCGTAGAGCTTCGCGACCTGCCTCGCCCACGCAGCGTCGGTGAGCTTGTCCTTCTTCTGAGTCGCCAACTCCGTAATGAACGCGGAGACGCTCTTCTTCGCGCGGCGGGCGTCCGCTCGCACTTTCTTCTCGACGTCGTCAGGCAAGTAGATGGTGAGCTGTGCCATGTCGTACCCTCTTATACGAGGGTAACATGCTTGCTCAGGTGCGACTTAGAGGCGGTCTTGCAACTCGCTCCGACGGCTGTCCCATCGGCCCGCAGCCGGCAACGCGTCGGCCGCCTCGAGGCTGGGCACGATCGCCTCGTATCGAGCACGCGCGAATTGCTTCACCAGAAGCCCCCCGAGCCGAGCGGGCTCGCTGAGGATGTTGGTCCGTCCCTCCGACGCCTCCGCGTAGGGATGCGCCACTTCCCAGCGGGCATTCTCGAAGCCGAAACCGATCGTTTGCGGCAACTCGGTGCGTCGCGTCGAGAACGTCTGCTCGGTCATCAGAAGACGGCGGCGAAAGCTCGGTGAGTTCTCGATCACTGACGCGGTCAGCGACGGATCGGCCAGTGGATTGAGGGCGAAGACCACCGTGAAGATGTGACTGCGGAGAAACTCGCGCTCGACTTCGTCAAGCGGTGGCGCAATCCACTTCTTTCCTGAGTCCTTCCAGAACTTCTCCTCGATCGCGAGCATCGCGAAACCGAGCATCGTGCAGAGCATGTACTCCTGCGTCATGAACAGCCGCGCGAGGTGCCTCACGTCGTAGGCGGCCTGCGCGCGATCGCTGGCGAGGACCAGATGGATCTTCACCGCGTGCTGCAGCTCAAGGAACTCGGGAAAGCCGAAGTCGTTTCGAGGTCCCGGCGCGTAGGCGCTGCGAGGGCCTGGCGTGAGACTCCACCGAGAGTATGCCCTCAGCTCGGTGAGCCACTGCGTGTCGCACCCCTCGAACTCAGTCCGCGCAACGCTCGGCCAGTTGGCCCCAGCGGTCCTCAGGGCGGCGACATACTTGTCAGGAACCAAAGTGCCGCGGCGGTTCGGCCAGCTCAGCCGGTGATTGAGAATCCAGCCCGCATCGTCGCCCTCGGGCCGAGCGAAGATCGAGTGGTTCAACAGTGCTGCGGCTTGCGCCTCGTCTGTCGCGAGAAGTCGAGGGAGCTCGCTCGCGATCGCTCGCCGCTTCGACTCGATCACCGACTTCGCCTCGGTGAAGAACCAGACCATCAGGAGCACCGCGATGAGCGGCAGCCCCACCAACACGCCGACCAACGTCACCATCAGAAGAGGAAATCACGAAGTGCGTCGGGCGCCTCTTCAGGAACGCAGTGACCGATGCCTTGCAGGACTTTGAGCTTCGCGCCGATTCCCAGCGCCAGCTGCTCGCCCTGGATCACTGAAACGAGGCGATCCTTCTCGCCCCAGAGCACCTGCTTCGTGCACTTCAGCGCCTTCAGCTGTTCGAGCGGAATCTTGTACGCCGCGACCGCGCGAAGAGCCTCGAGCATGCCGTCGTTGAAGCCGTCGGCCTTCAGCGCTTCTTCGTAGAGCGCGAGGTGCGCGGCGCTCAGCTGCGACGATGGGCCCCAGATCATCTGCAGGTAGGCCTTCAGGCCCGGCCGCCAGATCGGCATGCGCCCGAACCAGTTCATCGTCATGTCCGCGAGCGGATTGGCGAGCAGGAGCTTGAGCTCGGTGGGAAGCCCGTGCGCCGGCGTGCTCGCGACTGAGAGCTTGGAGACGCGAGCCGTGGTCGCTGCGAGGTGCAGCGCGATCACTCCGCCGAAGGAGTGTCCGAAGAGCTCGAAGATCGTCACCTTCCGCTTGGTGAGGAACTCGAGCAGCGCCGAGCTGATGTGCTCGGGAGTGGAGGACGCCCAGTGACCTGAACGTGCCGTGCGCGGGAGATCGACGGCGATCAGGCGGCGCTTGCCGCGGTTCTCGAAGAGGGGATCGAAGACGCGAGCTGAGGCGCCGAGACCGTGGAGCAGAACTATCGGCTCGCCATCGCCTTCATCTCGAAAATGCAACGTCACGTGTATCTGCCCTCACCCCGACCCTCTCCCGAAGGGAGAGGGAGACATGTTCATTCGCCGAGCGCGGTCTTCAACGAGTCGCCGATCTCTTCGGCCCAGCCGCGGATCTTCTTCGCGTCGGTGCCCTCGACCAACACACGCACCTTCGGCTCAGTACCGGAGTAGCGCACCAGCACCCGGCCCTCTTTCCCCAGCTTCTTCTCCACGCCCGTGATCGTCTTCTGCACCGTGGGCAGCTTCGTGAGCTCCCGCTTCTCCTTGACCATCACGTTCAGGAGAACCTGCGGCACCGGCTCGAAGATCTTCGTCAGCTCGCTCATCGGCTTGCCCGCGCGGCACATCACCGCCAGCACCTGCAGCGCCGCCAACGTGCCGTCGCCCGTGGTCGCGTGACCGAGGAACACCAGGTGGCCCGACTGCTCACCGCCCAGCGTGTAGCCGTGCTTGCGCATCTCCTCGACGACGTAGCGATCGCCGACCTTGGTGCGCACTACCTTCACGCCCCACTGCGAGACCGCGCGCTCGAGGCCGATGTTGCTCATCACGGTGGAGACCAGGGTCTTCTTCGCCAGCTCCTTCCGCGCGACGAGCTCGCCCGTGCAGATCGCCATGATGGCATCGCCGTCGACGACCACGCCCTTCTCATCCACCACGATCAGTCGATCCGCGTCACCGTCGAGCGCGATGCCGAGGTTGGCCTTGTGCTTGAGCACGGCCTTCTGCAGCGCCTCGGGGTGCAGCGCTCCGCACTTCTCGTTGATGTTCTTTCCATCGGGCGTGACGCCGAGCTCGATCACCTTCGCGCCGAGCTCCTCGAGCACCGTGGGCGCGACCTTGTACGCAGCGCCGTTCGCGCAATCGACCACGAGCTTCAAACCCTCGAGGGTGAGCTCGGTGGGGAACGTGCTCTTCACGCGCGCGATGTAGCGGCCCTGCGCGTCGTCGAGGCGCACCGCTCCGCCGATCGCGGTCGCGGTAGGACGGAGCGAATCGAGCGACTTCTCGAAGATCAGCTGCTCGATCTTGGCTTCCGTCTCGTCGGGCAACTTGAAGCCGTCGCGCCAGAAGAACTTGATGCCGTTGTCCTGGTACGGGTTGTGGCTCGCGGAGATCACCGCGCCCGCGTCCGCCCGCATCGACGAAGTGAGGTGCGCGACCGCTGGAGTCGGCATCGGACCGACGAGCAACACGTCGACACCCATCGACATGATGCCGGACGCGAGCGCCTGCTCGATCATGTAGCCGGAGAGGCGCGTGTCCTTGCCGATGATCACGCGGTGGCGGTGCTCGCCGTTGCGAATCATGTAGGCCAGCGCGCGACCGAGCTGCATCGCGATCTCTGCCGTCATGGGAAACACGTTCGCCACGCCGCGGACGCCGTCGGTTCCAAAGAGCTTCGGGTGTTGAGTTTCTGGAGCGCTCATGAGCGACGCGGCTCTTATCAGGTGGAGAACTTCGCTCCACCGTCACGTGCCTCTCGGACCGCATCTGCTACCAACAGCGCCTCACGAGTTTGGGCGACGTCATGCACTCGGACGATGTCCACCGCTCCGTCAGCTGCCAGAACGGCGGCCGCCGCTGCGCTCGCCCCCACTCGTTCGGCGGGCGGCTTGCCTCCCAGAAGACCGCCGAGGAACGCCTTGCGGCTCACGCCCATCAGCACCGGAGTCCCCAGAAGCCGCAGGTCGGCGGCGCGCTTGAGCAGGAAGAGGTTGTGGGCCGGGGTCTTCCCAAAGCCGATACCGGGGTCGATCCACAGCCGATCGCGGGTGATGCCCCGCCCTTCTGCGCGGCGCAGCGCTCCCTCGAGCGCGTCGAGCACTTCAGTCCCCAGGTCGTCGTAGCGGGGATTTGCCTGCATCGTCTCGGGAGTCCCGAGCATGTGCATCGCGCACGCGCAGACGCCCGTGGAGGCCACCACCTCGAGCATCGCGTCGTCCCGCAGCCCAGAGACGTCGTTCACCAACTGCGCGCCCGCCGCGATGGCTGCCCTGGCTACGGCGGCTTTCCGGGTGTCGACCGAGATCAGCGCGTCGGGCCGCTTCGCCTTCACGCCTTCGATCACCGGCACCACGCGCGCGAGCTCTTCCTGCTCACTGACTGGGGAGGCACCGGGACGCGTGGACTCTCCACCCACGTCGAGCAGGTCTGCTCCGGCGTCGAGCAACGAGAGTCCCCAGGCGATCGCGTCGGGAGCCGAAGCGTGCTGGCCGCCATCGCTGAAAGAGTCGGGCGTCGCGTTGACGATGCCCATGATGCGCGTGCGCTTGCCCCACTCGAGCTGCTGAGCCCCCAGCTTCGTCGGAGCCGGCGGCGCATCGAGCAGCAGCAGGCGGCTGAGCGCCACGCCGAGCTCGCTCAGTCCCATGCGAGCGAACCAACTCTCTACCGCGAGGCGCGAGTAGCGAACGATCGCCGCGTCGCCAGAGCCACCAGCCCACGCCGCGCCCACCAACTCGGCGAGCAACTCGCGATGGGCTTCATCGAGCCCGGTGACCAGCGCGTGCGATTCGAGCCCAGAACGAACGAGCCCCACTCCTTCCGGAGTGAGGCCCGAGCGTTTCCACAGCGGGCCCGCCGCATCAGCGCTGGAAAGCGGCCGGGCCCAGATCATGTCTGTCTTTCGAGCAGCGCCGTATCAAGCGGTGCCGGGTTCGATCTTCCCAGGCAGGCCATCGAGCGCGTCGAGGATGCGCTTGTCCTTCTTCTTCTCGTCCTTCGACGGCGTCGAGGTGACGCGCGGAGGCGGCTTCTCGCGGGTGAGCGGCGTGCCGGCGATCAGCATGTCGAGGTCAGCCGCGTCGATGGTCTCGTACTCGATCAGGGCGTCGCTGATGCGCTTGAGCGTCTCGAGGTTCTCGTGGAGCAGCTTCTTGGCGCGCTCGTAGCTGCCCATCACGATGCCACGGACCTCGCCGTCGATCTGACGCGCGGTCTCTTCGGAGTAGTCGGGACGGCTGGCGATGTCGCGACCGAGGAAGACCTCTCCGTCACGGGCGCCGAAGGCCAGGGGCCCCAGCTTGTCGCTCATGCCCCAACGCATCACCATCGCGCGGGACAACGCGGTCACGTTCTCGATGTCGCTCGCAGCACCCGCCGAGATCTCGCCGAAGACCAGTTCCTCGGCGATGCGGCCGCCGAGCATCATGCAGATCTGATCCATCGACTTCTTCTTGTAGTAGCTGAGCTTGTCCTCGGTCGGGATGAAGCTGGTGACGCCGAGCGCCTGGCCACGCGGAATGATGGTGACCTTGTGCACCGGGTCGCAGCCGGGGAGCAGCTTGCCGACGAGCGCGTGACCGGCCTCGTGCACGGCGGTGAGCTTCTTCTCGGCGTCGGTCATGATCATCGACCTGCGCTCAGGCCCCATGAGGACCTTGTCGCGCGACTGATCGAAGTCGTGCTTGGTGACCCGCTCGCGATTGCTACGAGCCGCGTAGAGCGCAGCCTCGTTGACCAGGTTCTCGAGATCGGCGCCCGTCATGCCCGGAGTGGCGCGCGCGATCACGTCGAGGTCGACGTCATCGGACAGCGGCACGCGGCGCGTGTGCACCTTGAGGATGCCGAGGCGGCCACGCACGTCAGGACGCGGAACGACGATGCGGCGGTCGAAGCGGCCCGGACGCTGGAGCGCGGGATCGAGCACGTCGGGACGGTTGGTCGCCGCGATGATGATCACGCCCTCGTTGGACTCGAAGCCGTCCATCTCGACGAGCAGCTGGTTCAAGGTCTGCTCGCGCTCGTCGTGACCACCGCCGAGGCCTGCGCCACGGTGACGGCCGACGGCATCGATCTCGTCGATGAAGATGATGCAGGGGGCGTTCTTCTTGCCCTGCTCGAACAGGTCGCGCACGCGGCTGGCGCCGACGCCGACGAACATCTCGACGAAGTCAGAGCCCGAGATGCTGAAGAATGGCACGCCCGCTTCGCCAGCGACGGCCTTGGCGAGCAGCGTCTTGCCGGTACCCGGAGAGCCCATCATCAGCACGCCCTTCGGAATGCGGCCGCCGAGCTTGGTGAACTTCTTGGGGTCCTTGAGGAAGGCGATGATCTCTTCGAGCTCTTCCTTGCACTCCTCGATACCCGCCACGTCGGCGAAGGTGATCTTGTTGTGGCTCTCGGAGAGCAGCTTCGCCTTGCTCTTGCCGAACGTCATCGCCTTGCCGCCGGAGCCCTGGAGCTGCCGCATGAAGAAGATGAAGAACAAGAAGAGGAAGACGATGGGCAACCACTGCACGAAGATCGTCACCCAGAGGCTGTTGCCCTCCGAGGCTTCGATGGCGACGTCGACCTTCGCGTCGTTGAGCTCGCGCAGGAGCGCGGCGTCAGGCTGCGGGCCGGTGGTGGTGAAGCGCTCATTCGAGTCGGCCATGGTGCCGCTGTAAATCGCGCCGGCCGAGCCCTGCCCGGCACCCTTGATGGTGACGGCAGTGATCTTCTTCTCGGCCACCTGCTTCTGGAAGGTCGAGTAGGAGATGTTCTTCACGACCTCCTTGGGCCCGGAAAAGATTTGGTAAAAGGCCACGAAGAGGACGATCAGAACGACCCAGAGGCCGATGGTCTTGTAGCTGTTCCGCACGGTTCAAAACCCTTTCTTCGACAGTCGGTTCCCAACCTAACGCATCCGATCTTGGAGCGCCCTCTCCTTCAGGATGAAGTTGCGTAAAGCCGGGGAGGGGCGTCAACGACGGTCACCCGGCCATTCGAGCAGGCGAGGACCCGATCTCCGGGGAGCGTGGCGGTCGAACGATCGCGAGCCGCCCGGAGCGCATCCTCGAGGAGCGGACCATCGAGGGGCACTCCTTTCCTGGTGAGCCACGTCGCGAGCACCCGGCGTGCGATGGGAAGGCCGAGCGCGCTCAAGGCCTCGGCCTCGAGGGTGTCGTCTTCGGACCAATGAACGAGGTTCATTGCGCGGGTCGCTTCGGCGGCGAGCCACGCGTCGTCTTCGGCGGCGAGCGCAGCAAAACGGGCGAGCGCTTTTTCGGTTCCAGGTCCCGCGGCGTTCTCCAATGCGGGGATCACCTGTTGCCGCACGCGCACTCTGAAGAACTTCTCATCCGCATTCATCGGATCGCGCGCCACGTCGATCCCGCGTGCAGCCACGTACGCTTCGATCTCACGGCGCGTGGCGAAGAGCAGCGGTCTGATCACTCGGTCCGCTCGTGCTGCGTGAATCGAAGCCGCTCCACCGAGCGCAGCGCCGCGCGCGAGCCGCATCAGGAGCGTCTCCGCCTGATCGCTCGCAGTGTGAGCAGTCGCGATCAGATCGAGCGAGCGTTCGACACGCTTTTTCTCGAGCTCGGCGTAGCGAGCGTCGCGCGCAGCCGCTTCGATTCCACTCGTGTCGCTGATCGGCGCGTCGATCACGTGATGCGTGACACCCAACGAGCTCGAAAACCGCGCCACCATCGCTGCTTCTGTGCGCGACTCAGCGCGAAGGTGATGATCGACCGTAGCTGATTCGACGATCAGCCCCAGTCTCCCAGCGAGACGTGCAGTGGCTGACAGCAGGGTCATGCTGTCGGCACCGCCCGAGACACCGAGCAATACCCCCCGACCTGTTGGGGTAAGTCGACGAAAAGATCGGTGAAGAGCCTCCTCAAGCACCTGAATGTCTTCAGTTTTCATGTGCTTAGGTCAGTTTCCTTTTCACTTGACGGCTGGTTGCTCGATACGGCGAGGAACCTTATGATGTGAATAGGTGGTCGTCGGTCCGGGGAATGCAGGAAGCCGGTCCGAGTTGGTTGACGAACTGTGGTGAGTGAAATCGGATTTCACTCGAGGTTCGAAGTTACGCAGTCACGGATTTAGAGTTGGACCCTGGGGTCCCCCCCTCCCCTCCAGGGTTCACGGGATGGGGTCGGTTCGCCGACCCCTCCCTCTTTCTGGGCGCTCCATGCATTTGAAATGGAGCGCCCGTTTTTTTTCTCCCTCACGGTTGACGCGAGTACCAGGGCAGCGCGTTCGCGGTCGTGTCGGGTTCGCAGCGAAGACTTCCTCCCGCTGCGCGCAGGCCAAATCGAGCAAGTGATGGAGTCGTGACGCGCCCCGTTCCGTCTGCACCGACCACGGTGACGACGGGCGGCGGCGTTCCTCCATCGGGAAGCGAGCCGATCGCCGTGAGCGCAGGCCACGAGATGTCGGCCACGTGCCACAACTTGCAGGGCGCCCCCAACAGCACCGCGTCGGCGGGCATCAGGGTGTCGAGCGGGATGACGTTTGCGGCCGTGGGGCTGCCCTTGAAGAAGAGGCGCACCACGGGGCTCGGTGCCAGGTAGCACTTGCCTGAGCCAATCGGAGCAGATCCCACCGGCGCCGATTCAGCGACGCAGCGATCTCCCGAGTTGGCGCAGCTGCAGGGCTCTCCGTCGAGACACCCCACTCCACCGTCCACCACGCACGCGGGCGGAGCGACGTGCATGCGGCTGTCGGCGAAGTAATGCACCATCACGCGGTACGTGCAGGACGCGGTGGCGCAGTTGGGATCGTTCTCCGGGTAGTTGAGCGACGCGTTCTCCACGAGCTGACCGTCTCCGCGATCGTCGACGTTGAGCGTCGGATCATCGGAGGCCCCGGGCATGCCCCAATCGAAATCGAAACCCGCCACCGCGTTCGAGTCCTTCGTGCGCTTGGCGAAGCCGTTCAGATCGCCCGCGGTCTTCCCCGAGGCTCCCGCGTTGAAGAAGGTGTACGCGCCGGTGAAGGCATCGGAGCCCGTCACTGCCGAGGGACGCACGAGGTGAAGATCCAGGTCGACGCCGCTGAAGCCCTGCCACTCGAGCTGCGCCACCAGGTCCTGCTTCACGGCGACCGCGAAGCGCATGGTCACGGTGGTCGCGCTCAAACGCGAATCGGTCACGGTGAGCTCGAGCGTGTACTGGCCCGTGATGATCGGCCGCAGCTGGACTTGCGCCGTGGTCGCTCCGGCGAGCGCGAGGTTCTGAGCACCCGGCGGAGTCGCGGTGAGGCGCCAGCGATAGGTGAGCCCGTTGCGACCGTCTTCCGGATCCGTGGAGCACTTCGTCACGTCGGTGTCGGAGTTCGCTGAGAAGACCGCGAGCTCATCGGGACGCACGTCGCGAGTCGCGGTGAAATCGTAGCCACCAGGCGGAGGCGTCAGGAGCGGCGTCCAGAAAGAGGTGCCGGAGTAATCGCGCGGCGCGTCGCCGATCAGCTGAGGCACCACGCGGATCAGGTTGGCGCAGACCACGGGCGGCGCGTTGGGCTTGAGCGTGCCGGTCAGCGGAACGGTGATCGACGGCCGGTCAGGATCGTCGGAGGTGATCACGATCTCGCCGGAGTAACTCGACTGCAGCTCGCTGGTGGGGACGAAGCGCAGCGGAAGATTGAACCCTTCCGCCGCCTCGAGGTTCACCCCGCCATCAGGGAACGGTTGATTGCCTGCGACTGAGAACGCCGCCGCATCCGTGCCTCCGAACGCAGCGCCCGTGACGTGGAGTGGCACCGAGCCCGAGTTCACGATGATCAGGGTGGGCAGGCGCGTGGGATCCGTGGGCATCAGGCGCACCAGCGGCTCCATGCCGAAGTCGATCGACGGCGGAGAGACCACCACGCTCGCCATGCAGCCGCGCGAGGCCTGGCAGTCAGGCGTGAGCTCGAGCTTCGGCTCCGCTCCTTCACCCGCGAGCGCGACGCGCGTGGCCGGATGATCAGGATCGTCGCTGTTGAGCACGAGCGTCGCGGTGAAGGCCGCCACCGTGGTGGGCGTGAAGGTCACCGTGAACATGTCGCTGCTGAGCGACTCCACCTGAGACGGGGTGGTGCCGAGGCGGTACGCGCCTGCGCCCGCGCCCTCGATCTTGATGGAAGAGAAGGTCACCGCGGTCTTCGTCTGCGAGTCGACCCGAACGGTGAGCGTCTTGGAGTCGGCGACCTTCACCTGGCCGAAGTCGAGACCCGGGGGCGAAACACCGAGCGAGGGCTTCACCTGCTTCACCCCTTCGGGGCAGGAGCAGCCCGAGATGCTGGCCAGACCGAGAACGAAGAGCACGAGGAGCCGCATGAGCAGGCTTCTAGCGTGTGTCGTGGGCTGTGAGCATGAGGGGGAAATGGTTGATTCCCGGAACCGAGTGTCGGATAACCCACTCGATTCCTTCCCTTACAGCGGAGATGTCCTTCATGTCTGGCACCGACAAGCGCAAGCAATCGCTCTACTTCCCCGAGGAGATGCTCAAGGAGATCCAGGAAGAGGCGAACCGGCAGGACCGCTCGCTTTCATGGGTCGTTCAGCAGGCGTGGAAGATCGCCCGCGAGCGCATCAAATCTTTCCCGGCGGTCAATGACGTCGCCGGAGCTCCTGATCCCAAAGAGGACCGTCGCTGATGTCGACCACCGATCACCGCAAGCAGTCGCTGTACTTCCCCGAAGAGATGCTCAAGGAGATCGAGCACGAGTCTGGCCGGCAGGACCGGTCGCTCTCGTGGATCGTTCAGCAGGCGTGGAAGATCGCGCGCGCTGACCTGAAGCGCATGCCCTCGCCCAACGACGTGCTCGAAGGCGCTGGCAGCACCAACCCCTCCCAGGGCTGATCTCAGGGCTGATCTTCGATTTCTGCAGTGCTTTCGCCCTCCGCGCCCTCCTCTTCGGAGATGGGTTCGGGGGGCGAAGTGCTTTCGAAGTGGCCGCTCTCCCCGACTCTCTCCCCGCGCGCAGGGAGAGGGAGAACGTTTCAGTTTGAAGGCCGCGTGGGCACGGAGCAGTTCATCAAGGTGACGCGCGAGGGCTCCACGCGGAAGCCGTTTTCCACGCTCGTGTTGAAGTCGCTCTGCTTCAGGTACGCCGCGACGATGTTCGAGTCGATGCCGCCGAAGCGCTGCGCGTTGGCCGGATTGCGGGTCGGGTCAGTGCCCTTCCCTTCGAACATCGTGTAGCCGTCGCCGCCCGCGATGATGAAGCTCGAGGTCGCGACGCGGAGCTTCTTGAGATCGATGGGCCGGCCCGGCTTGGTGATCGCCTGACCTCCGATGCTCAGGCTGGTGATGCGATCGAGCGGAGGCCGCGAGCAGTCGACCGTCAAGCGGACCTCCTTCGAGACCTGGAGGAACGAGCCCGCGGGCGAGACGATCGGAGCGGGCGAGGTGAAGAGGCGCTCCACGGAGTGCTCGAACATCGCGATCACTTCCTGCTCCGAGACGTCGACGGCCTGCACCGGGTTCTCGAAGAGCAGGATCTCGTGGAGCACGCCGTTCGAGAGTGGACCCGAGGCGACGATGTTTCGGGTGATGCACAGGCCCTCGGCGCGGAGCGAACCGCCGTTCACCACTCCGAAGTCCGCCGCGCGATCGGTCTCTGAGAAGACCCAGACGAAGGCGTCCGCCGCCTGCTGTCCCATCGCGTTGTTGCCGTGACGCGCGTTGGGACGGTCGAGGAAGAGCTCGGTGCCCTTGGCGATGAAGCCCACGCGCTCATTCGGGTTCTCGACGAGGGGCTGGCACTGATCGTTGTACGCGACGCAGCCTGAGGCTCCCATGAGCGAGGCAATTGCGAGGATCGTTCGGCGCAACATCAGAACCCCACCTTCGCCATCAGGAACGCCTGCCAGGTCTCACGCGGCACCCCAGCGGTCACGCGATCCGGCCGGGTCGCATCGTCAGCGTATTCGAAGTTGAAGACGTTCTGGCCGAGGGCGATCAGCTCGAGGTGATCGAACAGCGGCTCGGTGCGCAGCTGCGCGGTGACCGTGGCGTTGCCAGGCAGCGTGTAGCGGCGAATGAGCTCGAGCACCGAGCGGCTGTTGTTCCTGCGCTCCGAGGCGAAGCGCGCGGCGAGATCGATGTTGAGCCAGCGGCCGAGCGGCAGGCTCACGCCGCCGTTCATGCGGATCTGCGGGACGTCGGTGAGAATGCGGCTCTGCGTGGGCGCGGTGAGATCTTCCGCGCGCACCCATGAAGCGTTCACCCAGACCGCGAAGCGCTGCGTGAGCTCGAAGCGCGCGTCGCCTTCCACTCCGACCGCTTGCACGCCGAGCAGGCGATTGCGGTACGGCACCAGGTTGCCCGAGGTGTCGACCTGGACGATCGCGTTGGTGATGCGCTCGAAGAACGCGTTCGCCTTGAGGCGCAGCTTTCCGTCGCCCACGCCCTGCAAGTACTCCGCGCCCGCCTCCACCGAGTCGATGTAGCCGGGCTGCAGCTCGGGGTTCCCCACGAAGCGGCCCTGGTTGAAGTCGTTGTTGGGAACGGTCTCGGCGTACTCCTGCACGGTGGGCGCGCGGAAGCTGCGGCCGTAGTGCGCTCGCAGCACCAGTGATCGCACGGGCGTCACGGTGACGCCGAGCCGCGGCCCGAAGGATGGCGTGATCGTCGAACCGACCCACTGACCGAAAGAATCGCCCTGCGGCAGCTGCGTGAGATCGAAGCGGAGACCGCCCTGCACGCTGAGCGCCTCGAGCGGAGTCCAGGTGTCGTAGGCGAAGACTCCGAGCGAGAACCGATCGGCTGCGGGGCCGCGACCGCCCTTCCCGTCTTCCGTGGGGAGCCGGATCTTGTCGGGCCGCACCAGCATTCCGGCGTTCACGTTGGTGATGGGCACGGAGTTGCCGAGCACCTCGGCGCTGGAGAGCGCTTGCTGTTCCACCGAGAGGCCGACGACGAGACGATTCTTCGCGGGCAGGACGAATTCGCCCTTGCCGATGATCCCCAGGCCGCGCGTGCCGTACGAGTGCTGCTCGAGCACGCCGTCAGGGAAGATCGTGCTGTCGTCTCC
>CBIHPJ010000190.1:0-12974 GCA_966211295.1 uncultured Myxococcales bacterium
AGCACGCCACCTCCTTGATCGAGGCGCGCCACGAAGATCTCTCCGCGGCCGCTCTGCGGAGTCGCCGACCACGTCGCCAGCCACCCTGTCCCGCTCGCCACCAGATCGCCCGAGGGGATCTCCACGAAGGGATCTGAGTGCAGGGTGATCTCGCTGCCGACCACCATCACGCCCAACTTCGTCACGCGCGCGAACTTCACCTCGGCGACTGCATTCAACGTCTCCACCCACGAGAGCCCGTACTCCACGCCGTTCCACGCCACGCTCTGCGCGTGGAAGGTGGCGCCGTCGGCGATGTCGGTGAAGTGCACTGCGCTCCCGCTCGCGTCGATCTGCACCAACTGCAGCCGCTCGGGTCCGCTGAGCTGCTGCAGCGCGACGAAGTTTCCGCCGCCGTAGACCATCATCGAGCCGCTGCCTTCGATCATCCCCGCGCCCAGCTCGACGATGCTGCCGTCGATGAAGTCGCCCCACTCCGTCAGCCGCGCGAACCGGAGGAACACGAGGCCACCGTTGTCCCATTCGTGCCAGAGCACGCCCCACTCGCGCGCGTCCGGGTTCCACGCGAGCGCGGGATCGGTCTGATAGTCGCGGATCTTCGGAATCGCCTTTTCGCTCGAGCCGATCAACGCACCTGATGGAGTGAGCCGCGCGAAGACCGCCTCCGCTCCGGTCCATCCAATCCAGCGCCAGACGATCAATCCGTAGCCGTTGCCGTTGAAGACCGCGCGTCCGCTCACGCCGTCCATCAGCCGCGTGGGCGTGGTGAGCACTCCGGTTTGAGAGAGAGTGACCGCTTCCAGCTCCTGGCCGTGATGCACGAGGAGATTGCTGGTGCCGTTCCACGCGAGTCGCGGCAGCGCGGGCACCGGCACCACGGAGCCCGTTTCGATCGTCGGAGGCGCTCCAGGACAGTGCGGAAGCTCGGGCGTGACCTCACCCGCGTCCATCGGTTCCTCCACCACGACTTGCCCTGCGTCGACGGGTTGTTCGATCGGATCGGTGTGCTTCGCGATCGAACGTCCCGAGATTGAGATCAGCACCTCGGGCGCTGACTCCGAGTCTGACTCGATCACCAACGAAACTCCGTCGGGGCCTTCCTCCATCGGCGCGAGGTAGGTGATGGTGAGCTTCAACTCGCCGCCGGCCTCGAGCACGGTGGGCTGCGTTCCGGCAGAGAATGCACCTCGCGCATCGCGCTCCAGGCGCGTGCTCACCGTGAGCGGAGTAGAGCCGGTGTTCGAGATCGTTACCGGCAGCACCGTGCTGCTCCCTGCTTCTCTGGGTCCGAAGTCGACGGTGAACGGGGTGAGCTCGAGTGTGCTGCGCGTTGGCTTCACTCGGTCAGTGCCGCAACCGAGGAGAAGAAGAACCGCGGCCGCAATCAGTGCATGTCTTGGCATTCGCTCCCCCGCCCCGGATGGAGCGGTGAAGCAAGTGTGCGGCCAAAGTACGCGCGCGGAGCTACTCGCCGACGGAGGCGTAGCGATGCAGCTCGCCTTCGTATTCTTCAGCCTCTCGGTGCTCGTCCCCTCGCGTGACTGGAACCGCACGCTGGAGCGCGGCCAACTCGGTGTCGCTCAAGTAGTTGTCGTCGACGTCGAGCACCTCGAGGTGCTTGAGCTTCTCTGCGCCCGCGATGAGCGCGTTCGCTCCGACGCCCGTCATCGTGCTCATCGACAGAGTGAGCGAGCGCAGCTGAGGGAGCAGTGGAGACTCGAGCACCGCACTGCACAGGGCGTCCGTGAACTCGCCGTTGCACAGCGCCAGTGAGCGCAGCTTCGGCAGTCGTGGGGAATGAAGCAGCGGCAGCAGCTGCTCCAGCGTGATGTCCACGCCGTACGTGCGTGAGCCGAACCACAGCTCCAGTCGCTCGAGCTCGGGCCAGTCGGCGTCGATGATCGGCTGCAGACTCCCGAGACTCATCTGGCACGTCTGCACCACGAGTGACTTGAGCTTCGGGAACCGCGGCTGCGTGAAGCTGAAGTCTCCCGCGTGCACGTGGAGTGATTGCAGATTGGGGAAGAGCTGCGCGTAGCCATCGAGCACGCCAGCCGACGTCCACGACAACATCTCTTCTTCTTCGTTCGTCTCGAACGAGAGCGAACGCATCGAAGGGTGCACGCCCCACGAGGTGAGCGCAGCCGTGAGCCGCGGAACCATCTGCTCTTCATGAACCGAAGGGCACGCGATCGTCAGGTCGCGGAGGAAGCGCGTCGAGGCGAGCTTGAGCGCGGCGTCGAGCAACTGCCCCACATTGATGCCATCGCGTTCATCGTCACGTTTCGCCTCGAGCTTGATCGTCTCGAGGAAACCCAGGCGCCACTTCGCGTCGAGCCGATCCTCGAAAGCGGAGAGTCCACCGAGCAGCTGCTGACCGAGGCGATCGCGCAGCGTCTTCTCCTGCGCCTTGCCCGCGAGGGTGATCAGCTCACCGCGCCGATTGCCCTGGGAGAGCAGCCAGTCTGCGTAGACGAGGAAAGGACCATCGCTGTCGACGTCGCGATCGATCGCGGCCTCGAGCTCTGGGTTCCGGGGCTCGCTCACCGCGGGCATCGTCAGCGCGTTCTTGCGGTGCCACGCCTCGACGCTGGAGCGCAGCGCGTGTGCGGCATCGGCGATTCTGCGGACCTCGGCGCGACGAGCCGCTTCGTCGAACCCGGGGAACCGCGCGGTCTCGCGTGCGTCAGACAGCGCTCGCGCTTCCGTTCTCCAGCTGGTCCACGTCTCCCGCTCCTGCTGCCACTTCTTGAAGCGTTCGTCCGAGGAGAGCGGCTGAAATGCGGTGCGGAACGCGAGCAGCGCCTCTTGCTGCGCAGCTTCCTGCTCTCGCAACACCTCGGACTCGAAGTTCAAACAGAGACGGGCGAGTTCCTCTGGAGAACGCTGCGGAGTTCGCACCGCCTCGTCTTCCCAGAAGCCGAACAGACGCTGCCGAAAGCCACGGCGTGCGACGGCCTCGACGATCTCCGCTTCCATGGTGTCGAGCGTGAGCGGAGTGGTGTTGAGCTGCGCGCGAGTGACCGTGACCTCGGTGCTGCGGCCGAAGATCGACAGCAGCACCACGATCGAGTCACCCGACTCGCGCACGATGGTTCCCGAGAAGTTCGCGAAGGGACCATCCACGATGGTGACGGAATCGCTCATGGCCGGTCCTGAAAGTACGCCCCTCACCCCTGCCCTCTCCCCGCTCCGCAGGGAGAGGGAGACGATCAGCTGATACCGAGCAGACGCGGGACCTTCTCTTCGAGGAGATCGATCTCCTCGCGCGTCTCGCCCAGATACGCGAGCAGCTGCAGGTCTTCGCGCTCCACCGCGCCGCCGTGCACGATCCACGCGCGCGTGCGGAGCAAGCGGTACAGCTTGATCAACTTGCGGTCCGAGACGAACACCTCGTCCTCGCGCACCAGGGTGCGAATCACGCGGCGGAACTCGCGCATCACCTCGTCACGGAAGAACAGCTCGCGATCGCGCGGCTCACGGCGCGACATCAAGAGCGTGAGGTAGCGGTGCGCCTTCATCAGATCTTCCAGGTTCGCATGCCCCTCGACCCACGGCTTCTGGTTCAGGTCCTTGTTGGTCTGCGAATCGAGGCCGGCGTCGAGCAGCTCGATGAAGTGCGTCTCCTGCACCGAGCGGCACGCGGCCTTGAGCACGAAACGATCTTTCAGCGCGCCGAGCTCGGAGTGCTCGGGGATCTCGTTCGTCGCCGCGAAGAGGATCTTCAGCTTCACCGGCACCGGCACGCCGTCCTGGTAGAACTTGCGCTCGTTGATGACGGTGAGCAGCGCGTTCAAGATCGCCGAGCTCGCCTTGAAGATTTCATCGAGGAACACGAGGCGCGCGGTGGGCAGCTTGCCGCGCTCACGGCGAATGTAGCGGCCTGAGCGCAGCTCGTTGATGTCGATGGGGCCGAGCACTTCGGACGGCTCGGTGAAACGCGTGAGCAGGTACTCGAAGTAGTCCGAGCCCTCGATGCCGAGCGCGTCCTTGAACTTGATCACCAGGTCCGACTTCGCCGTGCCGGGAGGACCGACGAGCAAGAGCGGCTCCTGAGCGACGGCGGCCACCACCATCAGATCGATCAGCGGCTGCTTGTCGACGAAGTGCCGGCCCAGCGCGAGGCGGAACCGATTGAGGCGATCGCGGAGGCCCTGCGCCTCGGTCTGCAGCTTGTCGAGCGAGAGCTCGGCGATCCCGTCGAGCGCCTCTTTGTTCTTCGCGTTCATGCTTCTCCTCCGACGTCACGGTGCACTCGCCGCCGCACGAGGTATTCGTCCTCGTCGAGGAAGCGCCGCGTCGTCTCATTCAAGGTCAGGTCGTCACCCACGTGGCCGAGCACCAGCGCATCGGCGAAGTCCACCATCGACAGGCAGAAGTGGGAGTTGGTGTTGAAGCTGTCGGTGATCCACGGGAGCTGCTGCGCCACTCGCAGCAGGCCCGGGAGCGCGAGCTCGGTGGAGGCGTGGGAGAGCGCCTGCGCGGTGGCGCGGGTGAGCTTGATGCGCTCGGCGATGATCAACCCAGACTCGCGGCCCAGCTTGCTCAGCGCCTCGTCGATGATCGGCTGCGCCTGGGGGAACGCGCCCAGGTACATGAAGCCCGAGGCGAGACCGAGCCGCGCCTGCAGCGTGGGCACGTCTTCGCCCTTGAGCACGGTGGAAGCGCGCGCGAGCAGCTCGCCCGCTTCTTCGCGCAGACCGACGCGGCGCAGGCTGCGCACGCCCGAGACGAGCAGGCCGCCGATCTCTCCCACCCCTTCGGCGCCGACCTCTTTGATCGCGTTGCCCAGCTGGAGCACGAGCTGCTTCACCAGCGCAGCGCGGCCGAAGTGACCTGCGACCTTGAGCGCGTCTTCGAGCACCACCGCGCGGTGCTTGGCCGCGAGCGCGTCACCGAGCGTGAGGAACTTCTGCAGCAGGGGCAGTGCCTGCGACTCCGGCAACTGAGGGAGGTAATCGAGCAGGCCGTCGATCAACCGCACGCGCTCTTCCACTCCGAGCTGCGCGTCCGCGGCCACGCTCATGCGCGACTGGATCGCCTTGAGCAGCTCGGCGGGTTCACGCAGTGAACGAAGCGCGGCGAGCTCTTCACCGCGGCCCTCGCGCTGGTTGTTGCGCCAGAACGCGGAGATCGCCTCGAGGCGTTCCTGCGGCTCGAGCACCTGGGAGAACTGGCGCAGGCGATCGACCTTGTAGCGATCGAGCGACTCCAGGCCGGTGAGCAGTCCATTGATCTCAGGAGCGAGCGGCGTGTACGGCGCCACCCCTTCGAGCGCTTGATCGATGCGGGCCACGTACGCGCGCGTGAGGTACGCGTGCACCGCGTCCTTGCGATCGAGCGCGCCGAGCGCGGCGTCACGGAGTTGACGGGCGCGATCAGCGTTGGCGAGTCGCGCGAAGCCCCACGCGAACTCGAGCCCGACGTACGCGCGGGTGAGCTGCGGATTTGCTTCCACCGCGGAGCGCTTGCGAGGCGTCTCTTCGAACGCCTTGAGCAGCGCCTCGAGCTGGGCGCCGACGCGCATCGCTCGTCCCGTGCCGGCACCCGCCGCAGTGCCCTGCCCCATCACCCGCATCAGGCGCGGCACGTCGCGATCGAGCGAGAGTCCACCCTGCACCCGCGCGAGCACGCGGTCACGAGCGCGCGCGAGACCGAGCGTGTCTCCACCGGCGAGCCGCGACACGGCATACCGGCCGAGCCAGTAGCTGCGCACGTCGAGATCTTCACTGAAGCGATCGAGGAACGCGGCCCAGTCGGTCACGCGCGCGGCGACGGCGGCATTTCCTTCGAGCGCCGCGGCGAGCAGGTGAGCCACTGCTCCGCGGGTCTTCTCGAAGTCGGGCGTCTGCAGATTGAGCAGGCCCTCGACGCGCGTATTCGAAGTGTCAGCCCAGCGGCGCGCCATTCGCAGCGCGTCGTCCGGTCCTGATTCCCAGAGCGCGTGCGCCCAGGCCATGCCCGAGTCGCGCCAGCGCTGCACGCGCGCGTACATCTCGGCGAGGCGCACCCACGCGTGACGGCGCGCGGCAGAATCGGCGGCGGCCTCGAGCTCGAGGAAAGAGGCTTCTTCGCGAGCGACCACCGCTTCGGCTTCCGACGGGCTGCTCGGCAGCTCGATCGACACCACCGGCATCGACGTGCGCGGGGCGCTCTCCTGCTGAGGCGCTTCACGCGGCGTAGAGGGACGAGCCTCGCGACGATTGCGCGGACGGCTGCGCTGCACGTCTTCGTCGTCCTTCGGCTCGCTCGACGGCGGCGGTTGCGCGTCTTCGATCGCGACGAAGGGCTCGAAGTCGAAGGTGGCCGAGCGCGCCCAGGTCTGCAGCGTCTCAGCGGCGCCGTCGATCACGTAGTCGACCCACTCGGTGAGCGGACGGAACGCGGCCTCGAGCACCGAGCGGCGGCTGAAGCCCTTCTCGGTCGGCTCGAGCCAGGTGATCAGATCGGGATCAGGCGCGAGCCAGGTGCGCAGGCGATCGCGGCGGAGCGGCGGCTCCACCGTCAACGTCGCAGGCGCGAAGAGGTTCGGCATGTCGAGCACGCGCGCGTACGCCTCGCCCGGCAACGCGCCCGCATTCGCCTCGCGGCCCGGCCGCGCGCGGAGCACCACCAGATCACCCGACACCACGAAGAGGATGTTCTCCAGCTGCGCCTCGGGCGTGGAGCGCACCAGCGCCTCCACCGAGCCCTGGCCCGCGGGGAGCACGAAGAGCGTCGCGGCTTCCGGACGAGCCGCGCGCGCGAGCGTGAGCGTGACCTGCACCTTCGGCGCGTCGGTGCGCGGCTGAACCTTGCTGACCGCGCCCAGACCCACGGGCACCACGAGCTGATCGACGTCGATCCACTCGCTGTCAGAGATGCGCCACCACGGCCCCTCGCGCGTCACCAACACCATGCCGGTGTCGGGCGCCTCGAGCGCGTTGTCGAGTGGATGAGCCCAGCTCACCTCGGTCCACAGCCGTTCCTGCCCCGGAGTGGTGGGGACGAACGCGCGCAGCCCATCGAGATGATCGAGCGCACGGGAGAGCACGAACCACGGCGGATCCACCACGCGAACGAGCGCGTGCGCGTGCGGCGACTTCACCATCGACAGCTCTTGCCGATCGCAGCCCAGCCGCAGCAGTTCTCCGGACAGCTCGAGCAGCGAGCGCTCTCCGGTCACCGTGAAGAGCACCTGCTGGAGGGCGCCGACCGGCTCACCCACGCGATGGGGAGGGAGGGCCTCGGCCCAGCACGACACCTCATTCAAGGAGACGGTGGAGTTGCGGGCTTCGACTCCGGCAGCCACCAGCGCCTTGCGAACCTTCGCGGTGACCGTGCCCTCAGGCACCACCTCGAAAGCGCCCTCCTTCGTCGTTCCGACGCGGGCGGGTTCACGCTGAAGCTCCGGAGGAACGAGGCCTGATCGCATCGCGACCTGCAGCGCCTCCTCACTGGGAAAGACCAAGGCCTCCATAAGCAGGCGCGCACTGTAGTCGGGCAAGCGTTCAGGTCCCACGGAATCCAGAGGTTGGCGACGGGGTGGGGCGGGGTCCCTCTGACACCAGATTTGACGTCATTGAACGAACGCCCCAGCACTGACAGATTGGGAACCCCACTTGTAGCCGCATCAGAAATGCGCAGCGCGGCGGCAGGCCGACTGATCCGAAGGAGCTCCTGATGAAACGCCTCACTTTGCTCGCGAGCCTCGCCCTCGTTGCGTGCTCGAGCGGTGACCTCGCAGCGCCCCGTTCTGCCCCCGTTGCCAAGCAGGAGGACGCGCTCGTCGCGAACTTCGCCGTCGGCTCGCGAATCATCCCAATGGACAACACGAGCCAGGACAGCGGCCAGCTCCGCGCGTTCGGACTCGTGGATCGGCTGCTGCGCGCGAACGTGCCGGTGCACCGCGTGGTGCTCACCGGCAAGGCCGCGGGAGCGACCGACTTCTCGGCGACCGTGACGCATATGGAAACCGGGCTCCCGCTCGGCACCGTGAGCTATCGCGCGAGCCCGTTCGTGATCGCGGCCGCTGACGTCACGCCCGCGGTGCTCACCATCATCAACAACTACCTCGCAGCCGACCTCGTGACGAACGTGCATGTGGCCACCGCCGGCTTCAATGCGGACGTGCGCCGCACCCTCGTGGCTGCGCCTCGCATCGCGGTGCTGCTGGATGGCAACGAGAACATTGCGTACGGGTACCTGAACGCCGCGAACATCCTCGACTCCGCCGGCAACGCGTGGAGCAGCACCAGCCCCGGCGCGCTCACTCTCGCTGCCGTTGCCGGAGTGAACGGCGGCGCGTTCGACGGAGCGCTCTTCAGCGGAGGCCAACCGAACTTCGATCAGATCACCTCGATGCACTACACGCCGCCTGCGAACAACGAGGTCGTGCGCGAAGTGCGCGGCTGGCTCACCTCGAGCCCGAACACGCACGCCTACATGCAGTGCGACGCCATCGACGCGTTCGAGAACAACGTGAACGGTCACTTCCTGACCGACGGAGGCGTGCAGAACTCAGGGGCGACGCCAAACCCGGCGCAGGTGCTGGTGCCTGACAGCCTCTTCACGCAGTTCGACGGAAACATCACCATCGACAACGGCTCGGTGGACTCCATCGGCCTCAGGACGAACTCGCAGCTCTTCGCGAACAGCTCCGTGCTGATGTCGCTCAACGGCGCGCCCCTGGGCACGCGCATGATCTGGCTCACCGGCCACATCGACGGGAACACCGCGCGCGGGAAGATCAGCTACCTCGGCGGCCACAGCTACACGACCGCGGTGCCGATCTCGGCGAACCCGCAGACCAACGGCGTGCGGCTCTTCTTGAACGGTCTCTATGAAACGCCGGGACTGTCGCTGAGTGATCAGCCCGTCGTCGCCGTGACCAAGAGCGCGCCCGCGGCGGTGAGCTCGACGAACTTCGTCTTCACCATCAACTACTCGAACGCGGGTCCTGGCACCGTCTACAACGCGAACCTCACGGACCCGCTGCCCGCGGGCACCACGTTCGTCTCCGCGACGGGCGGCGGCGTGAACGCGGCGGGCACCGTCACCTGGACGCTGGGCAATCTCATCGCGGGAGCGAGCGGCAGCGTCACCGTCACCGTCACCGCGCCGGAAGGCACGTATCAGAACCAGGCGACGCTCTCGTACCGGCTGGGCATGACCAACAAGAGCGTGCTCAGCAATCAGACGACGACCATCGTCGATCGCACCGCGCCCGACACCACGATCACCTCGAACCCCGCGGCCTCGAGCAACTCGAGCGGCGCGACGTTCACCTTCACCTCGAACGAGGCGACCGCGACCTTCCAGTGCAGTCTCGATGGCGCGGCGTTCGCGGCGTGCACCACTCCGCGCGTGTTCGCGGGACTGTCCGATGGCAGCCACACCTTCCAGGTGCGCGCGGTGGACGTGGCGGCCACCGTCGATCCCACGCCTGCGAGCTTCACCTGGACGATCGACACCACGGCGCCCGACACCACGATCACCTCGGCGCCCGCAGCCTCCTCGAACTCGAACTCTGCGACGTTCGCATTCACCTCCACCGAAGCAGGCACGTTCGAGTGCAGCCTCGATGGCTCGGCGTTCGCGACGTGCACCACACCTCTTTCCTTGTCTGGACTCGCGCAGGGCAGTCACACCTTCCAGGTGCGCGGACGTGACGCAGCCGGAAATGCCGATGCGACGCCTGCGAGCCACACGTGGATCGTGGACACCATCGCGCCGGACACGGCCATTACTTCTGGGCCGGCTGCGATCACGAGCTCAACCTCGGCGAACTTCACCTTCACCTCCACCGAGGCCGGCACTTTCGAGTGCAGCGTCGATGGAGCGGCCTTCGCGGCATGCACCACTCCGCTGGCGTTGACCGGTCTGAGCAACGGCGGCCACACCTTCCAGGTTCGCGCGCTCGACACGGCGGGCAACGCCGATCCCACTCCGGCGAGCTACTCGTGGACCGTCGATACGATAGCGCCGGACACCACGATCACCTCGGCGCCTCCCGTCGCGTCGAACTCCACCAGCGCGACGTTCGCTTTCAATTCGAGCGAACTGGGCAGCACCTTCGAGTGCAGCCTCGATGGCTCGGCGTTCGCTTCGTGCAGCAATCCCACGACGCTGACCGGACTGAGCAACGCGAGTCATACCTTCCAGGTTCGCGCTGTTGATGTGGCGGGCAACGTCGACCCCACGCCCGCGAGCTACACGTGGACCGTCGACACGATCGCGCCGGACACCACGCTCACCTCCACGCCTTCCGCGCTCTCGAGCTCGAGCAGCGCGAGCTTCACCTTCACCTCCACCGAGGCCGGCACGTTCGAGTGCAGCCTCGATGGCGCGGCGTTCGCGACCTGCACCACTCCGGCGGCGCTGAGCGGCCTTGCTGATGGCAGCCACACCTTCCAGGTGCGCGCGCGCGATACGGCGGGAAATGTCGACGCCACGCCCGCGAGCTTCACGTGGACCATCGACGCCACCGCGCCCGACACCACCATCACCGCGGCTCCGCCTGCGCTTTCGAATTCGAACAGCGCGAGCTTCACCTTCTCTTCGAACGAAGCGGGCACTTTCGAGTGCAGCCTCGACGGCGCGGCGTTCGCGGCGTGCACGTCGCCGCAGGCGTTGAGCGGACTGAGCGACGCGAGCCACACCTTCCAGGTTCGTGCGCGCGACACCGCCGGCAATCTCGATCCCACGCCGGCGAGCCACACGTGGACCGTCGACACCACCGCGCCGAACACCACGTTCACCTCCACGCCTTCGGCGCTCACGAATTCGACCACTGCGAGCTTCGCGTTCACCTCGACCGAAGCGGGCACCTTCGAGTGCAGCCTCGACGGCGCGGCGTTCACCACCTGCACCACTCCGCAGACGTTGACCGGACTCGCCGACGGCAGCCACACCTTCCAGGTGCGCGCGCGCGACACGGCAGGAAATGCCGATGCGACGCCCGCGAGCTTCACGTGGATCGTCGACGCGACTGCGCCCGACACCACGCTCACCTCGACTCCTCCCGCGCTCAGCAACTCGTCGAGCGCGAGCTTCAGCTTCACCTCCACCGAGGCCGGCACCTTCGAGTGCAGCCTCGATGGCGCAGCGTTCGCGGCGTGCACCAGCCCCACTTCGCTGACTGGCTTGAGCGACGGTAGCCACACCTTCCAGGTGCGCGCGCGTGACACCGCGGGCAATGCGGATGCGACTCCCGCGAGCTTCACGTGGAGCGTCGACACCGCGGCTCCCGACACCACGATCACCTCGGGTCCTCCGGCGATCACCAACGCGACGACGGCGAGCATCACCTTCACCTCCACCGAGGCGGGCACGTTCGAGTGCAGCGTCGATGGCGCGGCCTTCGCTTCGTGCACTTCGCCGCTGAGCCTGACGGGCCTCTCCGAGGGCAGCCACACCGTGCGCGTGCGCGCGATCGACACCTCGGGGAACCTCGACGCGACGCCCGCGAGCCGCACCTGGGTGGTCGACGTCACCGAGCCCACCACCACCATCACCGTCGCGCCGCCCGCTCAGTCGGCGAGCGGCAACGCGACCTTCGAGTTCACCAGCAACGAGTTCGGAGCCACCTTCCAGTGCAGCCTCGACGGCGCCGCGTTCACCACCTGCACCTCGCCGCTCTCGTTCACCAACCTCACCGATGGCAGCCACACGCTGCTGGTGCAGGCGGTCGACGCCGCGGGGAATACTGATGCGACTCCCGCGAGCCACACCTGGACCATCGACACCGCGGCGCCTGAGACCACCATCGTCTCCGGCCCGAGTGGCACGGTGAACAGCGCCACCGCCACCTTCGTGGTGAGCAGCGAAGCGGGCGCGACCTTCGAGTGTTCGCTCGACGGCGCGGCGTTCACGGCGTGCACTTCTCCCGTCACGCTGAGCGGCCTGGCTGACGGCTCGCACACCTTCGCGGTGCGCGCGGTCGACACCACGGGCAACATCGATCCCACGCCGGCGACGCGCACGTGGACCGTCGATACCCAGGCGCCCGACACCTCCATCGCGACGGGACCGAGCGGCACCGTCTCCTCTGCCACTGCGGCGTTCACCTTCACCTCTAACGAGCCCACGGCGACCTTCGAGTGTTCGCTCGATGCCGCGGCGTTCAGCGCGTGCACTGCTTCCACCACGCTCACTGGCCTCGCGGATGGCAGCCACACGCTCGCCGTGCGCGCCGTCGACGCGGGCGGAAACGTCGACGCCACTCCCGCTTCACGCACCTGGATCGTCGACACCACTGAGCCCGACACCACGCTCAGCGGCGCTCCCACGGGCACCACGAATGACTCCACCGCGACGCTCACCTTCACCTCGAACGAGAGCGGCGTGACCTTCGAGTGCTCGCTCGACGGCGCTGCGTTCGCCGCGTGCACCTCGCCGCAGTCGCTCACCGCGCTCGCCGATGGCTCGCACACGTTCAGCGTTCGTGCGATCGACGCCTCGGGCAACTTGGACAGCACGCCGGCGACTGCGACGTGGACCGTCGACGCGCTCGTGCCGGACACCGTGATCGCCTCGGGCCCCACGGGCAACGTGAGCGCCACTGACGCCACGTTCACCTTCACCAGCACCAAGGCGAACTCCACCTTCGAGTGTTCGCTGGACGGCGCGACTTTCGCGGTCTGCACCACGCCCGACGCGCTCACCGGCCTCAGCGAGGGCGCACACACCTTCAGCGTTCGCGCGATCGACTCGGTGGGCAACGTGGATCCCACGCCCGCCACGCGCACCTGGACGGTGGACACCCAGGCGCCCGACACCACCATCACCGTGAAGCCGGTCGCGCTCACCAACGACACCTCGGCCGACTTCCAGTTCACCAGCCCCGAGCTGGGCGCGACCTTCGAGTGCAGCCTCGACGGCGCAGCGTGGACGACCTGCACCTCGCCCTTCACCACCTCGGGCACGCTCAGCGACGGCGTGCACGTGATGCTGGTGCGCGCGCGCGACGCGGCGGGCAACTTCGACGCCACTCC
>CBIHPJ010000191.1:0-12898 GCA_966211295.1 uncultured Myxococcales bacterium
TTACTTACCGCCAGGCGACAGGTCGAGCATCGCGCGCTTATCGGCGACGTCCTTGAACTTGTCGGCCTCGGGGAGACCAGCGCGCTTCTCGGTGAGCACGGGCCACTTCGTCGCGTACTCCGCGTTGATGGCCTTGTACTCCTTGTACTTCTCGGGGAGATCGCTCTCCGCGAAGATCGCCTTGGTCGGGCACACCGGCTCGCACGCGCCGCAGTCGATGCACTCGTCAGGGTGGATCACGAGGAAGTTGGCGCCCTCGTAGAAACAGTTCACGGGGCACACTTCGACACAGTCGGTGTACTTGCACTTGATGCAGGGCTCGGCGACGACGTAGGCCATGGGGCCGTCCTCTAGCGAGAGACGCGCTTCGATTCATCAACAAAACTAGTTAGTGTCCGCGCGCTTTTAAGCCCGGGTACCTACGGCCGTTAGGTGCTCTCGAGGAGACTCATGCTGTCCACCTTCGCGTCCTTTGTCCTCGCTGCCAGCGTGTTCACGCCGCAGCTCTCGCAGCAGATCGTCACTCCCAACACGGGCGCTCCCACGCTGGAGGTTGGAGTTCTCTCCGCTCCCCTGCAAGGAGAGATCGTCGGCGCGGTGCGCGCGTGGGCGCTCTCGCAGCGTGAGCACTACGGGCTGCCGGCTTCGTCGTCGCTCATCTCGGTCGAGAACTTCACCACCCGCTTCGGCGCGAGCTTCCACCTGCAGCAGACGGTGAACGGCCTCGAGGTCTACCAGGCGAAGCTGGTGGTCACGCTCGATGAGAAGCGCCAGGTGGTGCAGGTCGCGTCGAGCCTCGCCCCGTACTCCCGCGTGCAGGACGGCGAGGCGGCGAGCTTCGAGCAGGTGATGCAGCGCGGAGCGGGCACCCTGCCCCTCGTCGCCCTGCGTCCCGACGGAATTCCGTACGGCGGCGCGCGCGCGTTCTACTTCCAGGTCGGAGAGGAGCTGCACCGCGGCTGGGTGGCGAACGTGCAGTCGCTCGATTTCTCGAAGAACTGGTACGTAGGCCTCGACGCGGTGACGGGCAGCCAGCTCTTCCGTCAGAATCGCGTTCACCACGCGGCGCTCGACGCGAAGGTGTACCCGATCAGCCCCGGTGGTCTGGATGCGGGCGTGGGTGTGACGCCGACGGTCACCCGCGAGCTCAAGCACACCGACGGTGGCTCGATGGTGGGCGATACCTGCGCGCTGCCGCTGCTCGATGGTGGCCTCGACAACTTCCCCAACGACGCCGGTGAGCTCTGTGGCGATCAGCTGATGATGTACAACTGCTGCCCGACCGCGAACTGCGAGGCTGACGCCGGCGTCAAGCGCGTGGCCGGCACGCTGAACTACATGGGCATCCCCGTGCAGTACGACGTCGGCATCTGCAATCGCGTCCGCCGCGCGTCCAACGTGACGAACTCGACGGGTGACTACGTGTACACGCCGGTGGATCCGCCGGCCAACCGCACTGCGGTGGTGCCGACCGATCTCGCGAACTCCGACGAGTTCGCCGAGGTGCACTCGTTCTACCACGTGAACACCGTGTACGACTGGATGCGGAAGCTCTCGAACACGGCGTCGCCGATCTTCGGCAACAACCCCGCGATCATGCCGTTCAAGATGCGCGACGAGCGCCGCGTGCCCGCCGTGAAGGTGAGCGTGTGGAGCAACGTGATGTTCCCGAACTTCAACGAGCTCATGGGCCAGGTGCCCAACTGCCTGCTGAATCCTCCATGTCGCGCGAACACGCTCCTTCGCCTCGACAACGCGGCCTTCTTCCCGCGGGAGAACTTCGCGCAGCTGCCTCTGCCGGGCTTCGACACGGGCACCGACACGCTGATGATCTTCCAGGGCAACGCGGCTGACGCGGCCTACGACGCCACGGTGATCCAGCACGAGTTCGGTCACGGCGCGGTGTACGCGACCGCGGCGCTCACGTTCGAAGACACGGCGATCGACAACCGCTCGGCGAACAACGAGGGCGGCGCGCTGCACGAAGGCTTCGCGGACTACATCGCGGCGGCGTTCAACAACGTGGCCGAGGTCGGTCCCTACTTCGGTCCGCGCGTGACCGCGGGTCAGCCGATGACTCCGGGCGTGCGCAGCGATGCGTACCTGCGCTCGATGGACAACACGTTCTCGTGCCCCGACGTGCTCTGGGGCGAGGTGCACCAGGACAGCATGCACGTGGCCGGTGCGCTGTGGGAGGCGCGGAAGAACGTGTTCCAGGGCACGGACATGGGCGAGACCTTCGACGCGGCGTTCTACGCGATGCTCGTGTCGATCACGCCGAACGCTGACTTCACCCTGATGGCGACCGCGATGGCGGCGCGCGTGGGCACGGCGTTCCCGGGCATCGCGACGGCGCAGCAGCAGATGACGACGATCTTCCAGGGCCGCGGCCTGCTGGGCTGCACCAAGGTGCTCAACGTGGCGGCGAACACCTTCCCGCGCATCTATTACGGGATCGCCGCGGCGCCTCCGTCGATCAGCAACGGCCTCATTCCTGGTCCGTTCCAGTTCAAGATTCCGGCGGCGGCGGGTGCGCTGCGCGTGCGGCTGACGGGTACGGCGGGCGGTGGCGGTGGACCGCTCGGTGGCGCAGCGCCGGTGGTGCGGCTGCTCACCAAGAAGGGCTCGCCGATCAACTTCACGCGTCAGGGCGGCACCTTGCTCAATGATGCGGAGCTGCGCATCGACGCGGCGATCACCCAGCAGGGCGCGGTGACCGCGTCGGCGGATGTGTCGGCGCCGTGCAACACGGACATCTACGTGACGCTCGCTTCGCCGGCGGATGGCGCGACGCTGCAGAACGTGGCGCTGGCGATTGATCCGCTCGTGAACTGCATGTTGCCGATGGACGCGGGCACGGGCGGTGGCGGCGGGAATGACGCGGGCACGGGCGGTGGTGGAGGCAGCACGCAGACCAGCACGCTGCCGTCGGTGGGTCCGGGCAATGCGACCGAGCAGCCCCAGGCGAAGGTCGGTTGTGGTTGCGCCACGCCGGCAGACTTCGCGGCTCCGCTCCTCGGTCTGATCGCGCTGCTCAGCCGGCGCCGTCGTCGGAGCTGAGTTGTTCTCCCTCTCCCTGCGAACGCGGGGAGAGGGAAACGCGTCACCAGGCGCCGATATCGTCCTTCTTCGGCTCCTTCTTCGGCTCGTCCTTCTTCGGCTCCTTCTTCGAGACCGGCTTCGACGACTTCGACTTCGCGGCGGTCTTCTCCGCGATCTCGCGCGTCGCCTTCCAGGTCTTCAGCTGCTCGTCATTCGCCGCCTCGCGGAGCTCTTCCTTCACCGCGAGCGACTGATGCTCCGAGCTGATGTTCCACACGCCGCCCTCCTCGACGAGGGTCCAGAGCGAACGAAACGCGGGGAAGGTCTGCTGCTTCTTCCCTGAGCCCTGCCGCTGCACGATCACCGCGGCGGCCCAGCCCGACTTCCCACCCGGGGCGAGCTTCACCCGCAGGTTTCCGTCGAGCTTCCAGGTGTAGCCAGCCTTCTTGATCGCGCCGAGCTGCGGCTTGATCAGATCCTTGAACGCCTTGCCGCCGATGAAGACCTCGGCCGCCGAGGTGCCGAGCTGCACGAACTCGGCGCGCTCACTGGTGCGATCGATCTTCACTCCGTAGTCCTCGAGGGCGCGCTTCACGAGGCCGGTGAGCTGCTCGGAGTCGGGACTCTTGTCGTTCGTCACGTCGGCGGGCGCGAGCAGCTTCTTCGCCGCGTCGGGAGCGAAGACGAGCGCGTCGGGCACCGAGAGCGAGAGGTGGAGCGCGTCGATGCGCCAGCGATCTCCATCACGAACCAGGTGCGCGGTGATGCGGGGAAGCCAGACCTCCTCCTTCTCTTTGTGCGTGGTGGTCACCTTCGGGAGATCGAACGCCCACGCGGCGTACTCTTCCTCGGCGAGACCGATGACGATGTTCGAGTCTTCGATCTTCGCGGTGTCGCCCGCCAGCCCGATGGGGAGCAGCGCCTGCCTCGCGCGATCGGTGATCACGATGCCGCCCTGCCAGGTGTCCGAGGGGCCGAGACCAAAGATGAGCGCGTCGTCGGTGAAGAGCGGTTCGAGGAGATCGGCGTTGCCCGCCTCCACTGCCTCGTAGAGCTTCTTCATCGTCTCGCGCGCGGCATCGATCGGATCGATCGGCGCCTTCACCTCGACCACCTTCGGGGGAGCCTTCGGGCAGCCGAGCAACGCAAGAGCCATCAGGACGAAGAGGAACCGTCGCACGGGGCCACTCTCTCCCGTGCACCCCGCCCTGTCACGCACGCGCGACGTCGCACATGAACTCACTGTCACGCGATCGAGTCAGGATGAAGTCTCTTTACGATCACCTGTCGCGAGTCGAGGCAGCGCTTTCGAAAAGTGGCGCACGGCATCGCGACAGTGCTCCTTCTGACGATCGGCAAGCGTGCAGAAACGGGAGAGCCGTCGATTGGCGCGGCCCGTGCGCTTCTGGTCCGCACACTCCGCGAAACCCGCGTGTTTCGCGCCGTTCAAAGGGACCTGTTCATGATCCGGACACTGATTGGATTCCTCGCTGCGCTGGCGCTCGTGAGCTGCGGCGTCGACGACTCGGCGATCGTGCTGCGCAACGACGACTCGGCGGTGGCTGAGCGTTTCGAGGGCGCGTCTGAAGAGAACGAGCTGCGCGCGGCGAGCACGCACGACGCGGTGTTCGAGGCGGCAGGCAAGGAGTTCAACGTTCCTCCCTCGCTCCTCAAGTCGATGTCGTGGTCGCTGACTCGGTACGAGATGATCAGCAGCGAAGGTGAGTTCGAAGGCGCGCTCCCCACATACGGACTGATGGCGCTCACGCCGCAGATGATCGCGGACGGCCTCGCGCTGGCCCAGGTCACCGAGGAGCAGGCGAAGACCGACGTCACCGCGAACATCCGCGTGGCCGCGGCGCTGCTCTCGAAGAAGGCTGAGGCGCAGGCGATCGATCGCGAGCAGCTCCTCGCGTGGTCTCCGGTGATCGGCGAGTACACCGGCCTCGAGGATCCGCAGGTGCGCACCGCGTTCGTGCAGGGCGAGGTCTATTCGGCGTTGAAGCTCGGCGTCGGCCGCTTCACCGAGGAGCTCGAGACCTCGGGCAAGGCGCAGCAGCTCGAGGCGCCGATCGGTGACTACGCCGAAGTGCTGCAGGGTCTCGATCGCGCGCCTGACTACGGCGCGGCGGTGTGGCGCCCTTCGCCCAACTTCAACTCGCGTGGTGGCGCGCGTCCGCAGATGGTCGTGATTCACACCTGCGAAGGCGCGTACTCGGGTTGCTGGGGCTGGCTGCGGAACAGCGCGGCGCAGGCGAGCGCGCACTACGTGGTGAACACCACGGGCACCGAGATCAGCCAGCTCGTGCGTGAGTCGGATCGCGCGTGGCACGTCGCGGCCAGCTACGACTGCAGCCGCAACGGGAACGTGATGTGCGGCCTCAACGGCCAGGGCTCGAACAACTTCTCGGTCGGCATCGAGCACGCGGGCTTCGCCACGCAGTCGAGCTGGCCGGCGGGACAGATCGACGCCTCCGCTCGGCTGGTGTGCAACATCACCAAGGACTGGGGCATCGCGCGCGACCGTTTCCACATCGTGGGTCACGGTCAGCTGCAGCCGTGGAACCGAACTGATCCGGGTCGCAACTGGCCGTGGACGGCGTACCTGCAGAAGATCAATTCGATCTGCGCGCCGGCTCCGACGCCTACTCCGACTCCTACGCCGACGCCGACGCCGACGCCGACGCCTGCGCCCACGGGCACGGTGATCGTCGACAGCAACAACTCGAACAACAACCAGGCGCGCGGGTACGTGCAGGTCTCGGCGAACTGGAAGAGCTCGGCGAACGTCGCGGGGTACTACGGCAGTGGCTACTGGTACGCGCAGACCGCCGAGGTCAGCGATGGCGCGGCGTTCTTCTTCAAGCTCGACTCCGCGGGAGCGCGCACCATCGATGCGTGGTGGACGGCGGCGAGCGATCGTTCGACCGCCACTTCGTTCGTCGCGTTCAACGCGCAGGGGCAGCGCGTGGGCGCGGGCACGATGAACCAGACGGTGAACGGCGGGAAGTGGAACGTGGTCGGCCAGTTCAACTTCACCGCGGGCTGGAACAAGATCGTCGTTTCGCGGTGGCAGAACCCCGGCAAGGTCGTGGTTGCCGACGCGGTGCGCATCCGCTGAAGTCGGCGCGATGTGGCGCCTGCTGATCGTCGTGATGGTGGCGAGCGCGTGCAGCAAGAAGGCGGCGCCGCCAGTCGTCGTTGATGCAGGCGTCGTCGTGGTCCCTCCAACTCCGAAGCCAGCTCCGGTTGCTCCGAAGCTGGTGGATGCGGGGTTTCGGCTCGCGTGGATCTCCGAGGCTTCGGGGATGCCCCAGGTCGTGGTGGATGGGGCGGCGATCACGTCGCCTCCCGCCGCGCACTATCTGGCCGCGACCACTCGCGACGGGCTGTTCGCAACCCGGAGTGCGAATGAGCAGGAGCAGCTGCTCTTCGTCGGCTTCGATGGCGGCGTGCGTTTGCTCAGTGAGGCGAGCGGGCGCGCCCGTGGTGTGAGCAGCGCCGCTGGAGTGACGCTCTTCGAGTCGGGCATCGGAGGGCTCTCCAATCTCGAGCGCGTTGATGGCGGCCAGGTGATCACCGATCCCGCGGGGAGCTTCGAGCCCAGCGTCGCGCCGGATGGGAAGTGGTTCGCGTTCGTGTCGAGCCGCGATGGCGACGCGGAGATCTATCGCGCGTCGATCGATGGAGGACAGCTGCAGCGGCTCACTGCGTTTCATCTCGACGATGTCGCTCCGAAGGTGAGCCCGGATGCGAAGTGGATCGTGTTCGTGAGCAATCGTGAGGGACAGGACCGGCTGTTCCTCGTGAAGCCTGATGGACGGGGTCAACGGCGATTGCACTCGGAGAATGCGCAGGACACGCGGTGGGACGCGGGCGAATACGAGGCGGGTGAGGCCGATGCGGTGTGGACTCCGGATTCGCGTGAGCTCGTGTTCTCGGCGCGAGGTCCTCGGGGGTATTGGCATCTCTTCGTTGCTGACGTCGCGAGCGGGAAGCTGACGAGGCTTACCGATGGCGCGTGGGACGACCAGCTTCCGGCGCTCAGTCCTGATGGGAAGTGGATCGCGTTCGTCTCGAGTCGCGATGGGAACGCGGAGATCTACGTGATGCGGCGCGAGGGTGAGGCGAGTCGCGTGACGTTTGATCCCGCGTCGGACTGGAAGCCGCTGTGGATCTCGCCCTGAGGGAAGCAGTCGCTTGGGATCTCGCGGACGAGCTCGTCACGAACAGGCCTCGCGGCGCGGGCTTTCTGGCTCGTGAGTACGTGAGGCGTTGATGAGAGGGGCCCGGGGCGCCCGGGCTCCGGACTCGTCAACTTTGTTTGGGAGCAAACTCGCGAAACCCCGAGACTTTCTCCTAAACAAAGTTGACGCGTGCGCGACTTGCTCGAAGCCAGGTCACCTTCACGGCTGGAGTGTCGTGCCGAGGGGCCAAACTCATTCGACTCGCCGCCCGAACCCGCCGTGATTCTCGTCTTCAGAGCAGCGCGGCAATCCACTCCTTGAATCGATCCGGAGTCGCTGTGGCTGCGAGCCGATGCCCGTCATCGACCTCGATCAGCCTCACGGACGTCCCTCGGACGAGAGAGCGCGAGTCATCGATGGGAACCGTTTCGTCTTGATAGCCATGCACAACCAGGACCTTCGACGCCTCCGCGGGAAGCTTCGGAGTCGGTCTCCACGCGCGCCCCGCGACTTTGCGATGCGCTGGGCACAGCAACAGCGTCGGACCTTTCCACGCGCCACTCGTGAGCAGCTCGAGCGCCACTGCTCCACCGAAGGAGGAACCGACCACCACGTCGATCTGATTCGCGCCGAGGAGCGCGAGCTGCACCGCCACGCTCCGGCGGAGCACTCGGCGCATCAGCAGCGGCTGCACGAAACGGAAGAGCACCGAGTACGCGATCAGCGTGATCATGAACCCGAGCACGCCCTGCATCGACGCCGCGATCAGGATTCCGATCGCCATCACGATCAACGTGATCACCGCGGGATCCTGCAGCACCGCGCGCCGTGAACATGGCATCTGACCCGAGACGACCTTGAAGCCCGCTTCCTCGAGGGCGAGGGCCTTCTTGCCGCGTGGCCCGGACTCCAACCCGTGAACGAAGAGAACCGTCGGCATGATCTTTGGAACCTGCTTGGTGACTTACCCTCACCCCGACCCTCTCCCAAGGGCGAGGGAGACGAGGTCACGCAGGAGGCACTGCTCCGAGGAAATCGAGCGGGTCGACGGGCTTGCCTTCCTTGCGCACTTCGAAGTGCAAGTGCGGCCCACTCGTGCGGCCCGAGTCACCCACCGTCGCCACCACCTGGCCATCGCGCACCTTCTGACCGGTCTTCACCCGCAGATCCCGATTGTGCGCGTACAGGGTGATGAGTCCGTCGTCGTGCTCGACGATCACGATGAGCCCGTAGCCCTTCTGTTCTCCCGCGAAGAGCACCGTGCCCGGCGCCGCCGTCTTCACCGGCTGCCCCGCGGGGGCGGCGAGATCGACTCCGTCGTGCGGCTCTTTGCCCTTCTTGCCGAACCGCGCGTACAGCACACCACGCAAGGGCCACGCGAGCGCTCCGCTGCCCTTCCCCACCTTCACTGCCAGCTTTGGCTGCTTCTTCTCTTCGACTGACGCCGTCACAGGACGCGGGGCAGGCTCGGGCTCGGGCGCGTCGAACTCCGTCACGGACTTTCGGTCTCTCGCGCCGGGGATGTAGAGCAGCTCGCCCGCCTTGAGCTCGCGCGGATCGTTGATGCGATTCGCGTCCATCAGCTCTTCCACCGTGAGCCCGTAGGTGCGGGCGATTCGGTAGAGCGTCTGGCCCTTGCCGACTGGATGCGTGACCACGGACTTGCCGGGTTCGACTCGCAGCTGCTCAACGGCGTCTGATTTCTTGTTCGTTTGCGTCGTCGCGCACGCCGAGACGAGCAGTGACACCAGGGCCACTGCCAGCCTTCGAGCTGGCGTACGAGAGTCCATCCGGGGCCAGTCTCGCCCGGTGGCGAGTGACCTCAAGGAATCTGCCCTCACCCCGACCCTCTCCCGAGGGGAAAGGGAGACAGTCAGCGTTGCTTGAAGCCCTTGAGCGACCAGGACCGCATCGGCTGCATGAACTGGTGCTCCGTGAGATCGAGCATCAAGGGCGTGATCGACGCGGTCGACTCGTCGAGCACCGCGGTCACGTCCGTGCCCTCTTCCTTCACGTGCTCGTACCCCGTCCCGCCGATCCAGTAGTACCGGCGGCCGCGCGGATCTTCCTTCTCGACCACGTCGGCGTTGTACGTGTGCCGCCCGAGCCGCGTGACCTGGTACCCCTTCACCACGCCCTTCGGCACGTTCACGTTGAGCAGCAACCGCTTCGGCAAATGTGACGCGAGCGCGGTCTTCACCAGCGAGTGCGCGAACTTCGCCGCGTGCTTGAAATCGAACTCCCGGCGCGTCGCGAGACTGAACGCGATCGCGGGGAAGCCGAGAATGCAGCCCTCCATCGCGGCGGCCACGGTGCCTGAATAGATGACGTCGTCCGCCAGGTTGGGCCCGTGGTTGATGCCCGAGAGCACCAACATCGGCGGGTTGTCCTTCAGCAGGTGATTGATCGCGACGTACACGCAATCGGCAGGCGTGCCGTCCACGCCGAACCAGCGCTCGGCGTGCTTCCTGATTCGCAACGGCCGGTGGAGCGAGAGCGAATGACTGGTCGCGCTCTGCTCGTGCTCCGGCGCGCACACCCAGATCTCTCCGAGCGGCTCGACGGCCTTCGCCAGGGCGATCAACCCCGGCGCTGAGATGCCGTCGTCGTTGCTGACGAGAATGCGAGGCTTCGTGGTCTTGCGGCGCGAGGTCACTGCTTGATCGCGCCTCGGCCTGCGTACCGCGCGTGCTCTCCGAGCTCTTCTTCGATGCGCAGCAGCTGGTTGTACTTCGCGATGCGATCGCTGCGGCTCGCAGAGCCCGTCTTGATCAGGCCGCAGTCGAGCGCCACGGCGAGATCCGCGATGGTGGTGTCTTCGGTCTCGCCCGAGCGGTGGCTCATCACCGAGGTCATGCCTGCGCGGTGCGCCATGCGCACGGCGTCGAAGGTCTCGGTGAGCGTGCCGATCTGGTTCACCTTCACGAGGATCGAGTTGCCCACGCCTTCCTTGATGCCGCGCGAGAGGCGCGTCACGTTGGTCACGAAGAGATCGTCGCCGACCAGCTGGATCTTCTTGCCCATCGCGTCGGTGATCCCCTTCCACCCCGCCCAGTCGTCCTCGGCGAAGCCATCTTCGATCGAGACGATGGGGTACTTGGCGCAGAGCTCCTGGTACCAGCCGAGCATCCCCGCGGAGTCGAGCGAGCGACCATCCGTCTTGAACGCGTACTTCTTCGAGCTCTTGTCGAAGAACTCGCTCGCGGCGACGTCGAGGCAGAGCGCGATCTGCTCGCCGGCCTTGAAGCCCGCGGCGCCGATGGCCTCCATGATCAACTTGAGCGCCTCTTCGTTCGACGGAAGATCCGGCGCGTAGCCGCCTTCATCACCGACGCCCGTGGGGAGCTTCTTCCCCTTCAGGATCTTCTTGAGCGAGTGGAAGATCTCCGCGCCCCAGCGCAGGCCTTCCGCGAACGAGCTGGCGCCCCAGGGGAGCACCATGAACTCCTGCACGTCGACCTTGGTGTCGGCGTGAGCGCCACCGTTGAGAATGTTCATCATCGGCACGGGCAAGGTGCGCGCCTGCGCTCCGCCGATGTACCGGTAGAACGGCAAGCCGACCTCGAGCGAGGCCGCGCGCGCGTTCGCCATCGACACCGCGAGGATCGCGTTGGCGCCGAGCTTCGACTTATTCGGAGTGCCGTCGAGCGCGATCATCGTGTTGTCGAGCGTCGCCTGGTCCATCGCGTCGAGGCCGATGACCGCCGAGGCGATCACGTCGTTCACGTTCTTCACGGCCTTCAGCACGCCCTTGCCGAGGTACCGCTTCTTGTCGTCGTCACGGAGCTCGGCGGCCTCGTGCTCGCCGGTGCTCGCCCCTGAGGGAACCGCCGCGCGGCCCAGCGCCCCACTTTCGAGGGCCACTTCGGCCTCCACCGTCGGGTTGCCACGTGAATCGAGAATCTCCCGCGCCTTGACGTGAACGATTTCGGTCATGCGGCGGGGTCTAGCCACTACCCGAACCGTCGTCACTCATTGCATTCGGGTACGGGCTGGCGAAAGTCCCGCTCCATGGAGCTCGAACTGACCGGCGTCACCAAGACGTATCCCAATGGCGTGAAGGCCCTCGACAACGTCACCCTCAAGATCCCCCGCGGGATGTTTGGGCTGCTCGGGCCCAATGGCGCCGGCAAGTCGTCGCTGATGCGCAGCCTCGCCACGCTCCAGGCGATCGACTCGGGGTCGATGCGCTTCGGTGACATCGACATCAGCAAGGAGCCCGATCGCCTGCGCGACGTGCTCGGTTACCTGCCGCAGGACTTCGGCGTGTACCCGAAGGTCACCGCGTGGGACATGCTCGATCACCTCGCGCAGCTCAAAGGCCTCAGCAACAAGAAGGAGCGGCACGAGGTGGTGAAGGCGCTCCTCCACCGCACCAACCTCTGGGAGCACCAGTCTCGGCGACTGGGCGGCTACTCGGGCGGCATGAAGCAGCGCTTCGGCATCGCGCAGGCGCTGATCGGCAACCCGAAGTTGATCATCGTCGACGAGCCCACCGCGGGCCTCGACCCCGCCGAGCGTTTCCGCTTTCACAACCTGCTCGCGGAGATCAGCGAAGACGTGGTGGTCCTTCTCTCCACGCACATCGTGACCGACGTGGCGGATCTCTGTCCGAACATGGCGATCCTCGCGAGCGGCAAGGTGATCCTCCAGGGAGAGCCCTTGAAGCTCGTCGACACGCTCCAGGGACAGGTCTGGAAGAAACCCGTGAGCGCGGCGGAGCTCGAAGAGATCAACAAGGAGCTCCCGGTGATCGCAGTTCGCCGAGTGGCGGGCCAGCGGCTCGCGCACGTCTTCTGCGCGACAGAACCGCGGGTGAGCGGCTTCGTGCCGGTGAACGTCGATCTGGAAGACGTGTACTTCCAGGCGCTCTCCGAGACGCAGCGCGCGGCCTCGTCGACTCAGAAGGCGGCCTGATGCTCTGGGCACTGATCAGCTTCGAGCTGCGGCGGCGGCTCAAGATGCTCTCGTCGTACGTCTACGCGGCGATGCTGTTCGCGGGCGGCTTCTTCATGATGGCGCTCGGTGCCGGTCTCTTCCGCAACATGAGCACCGCCACGGGCAACGAGCGCATCGACGCCAACGGCCCGTACACCGTGTTCGCCAACCTGAACGTGATGGCGCTGATGGGCCTCTTCACGGTGGCGGCGATCTTCGGCCAGGCCGCGTACCAGGACTTCGGCACCGGAGCGTGGCCGCTCATCTTCACGCGCAACGTGAAGAAGGTGACGTACCTGGTCGGCCGTTTCCTTGGGGCGTACCTCTTCTCCTGCGTGCTCTTCCTCGCGATCGGCGCGGGCATGTTCCTCGCGGCGCTGATCACCGAGGGCGCGGCGATGTTCCACCTGGTGGACACCGTCTCACTCGGTCCGCACCGCCTCGTCGTCTACCTCTGGCCATACCTCGTGAGCGTGTGGCCGATGCTCTTCATCACCGGCGCGCTCTTCTTCTCACTCGCCGCGCTCACCCGGCAGATGGCGCCGGTCTACGTGGGCGTGGTGGTGCTGGTGATGGGCTACCTGGTGCTCAGCACCGCCATCGGTGACGTGCAGAACCGCACGGTGGGCGCGCTCTCCGATCCCTTCGGGTTCATCACCTTCGACGTGGTCACCCGCTATTGGACACCGACGGAGCGCAACACCGAGTTGGTGCCGCTCTTCGGCTTCATG
>CBIHPJ010000192.1:0-12868 GCA_966211295.1 uncultured Myxococcales bacterium
CGCGAGAACACGCTCTTCGACATCTTCGCGTTCATCCCTTCATTCACAGTCTTCTTGATCGCGGCCTCCTTCATGCTCGGCCGCAAGCTCGCCGCGCCCATCTTCGCGCTCGGAGCGATCTGCGACTGGGCCGAAGACTCCGTGATGCTGCACATCCTCGACATGCCGATGCCGACCTTCGAGTGGCTGAGCGCGTTGATGATCGCCTCTCGCGTGAAATTCTTCGCGCTCTCCGTGGGCATCATCGTGCTCGGTTGGACCGCGAAGACCTTCGCGCGTGCACGCGGACTCCTGATGATCATCGGAGGCTCGATGGCGATCATCGGTCTGCTGATCAATCACCGACTCCTGATGCCGGGGACCCTGATTGCGTGGTTCTCCCTCGCTGCCTTTGCGTTGAGAGATCCAAGGTAGGACTCTTCGTCATAGGTCTTGCAGCACACCCCGAGCATGACGAGCACGGGGCGGTGGGCGGCGATGATCGCAGTGATCGTTTTCGCAAGCTGCGCAGCAGACGATCCGACTGACGAATCTTTCGAAGCGAGCGCAAGAACCGACGCAGTCTGCACGCCGGTCTGGAATCCGACGTGGCAGGAGGGCAGCGGCGCGAACAACTGGTGGGTCGAGTACTCGATCACCGGAGGCACCGTCGTCTCCGCCTATCTCGAGTTGCCCAACGGCGGCCGCGTGAACCTCTCGAACCAGTTCGGCAAGTGGGTCGGCGCAGCGGGCTCGATGATCGCGACGAACACGCAGGTGATCGTGCACGCGCGGAACAGTCTCGGGCAGGACGCGCAGACGCTGCGGTTCCCGTACATCACCAACAAGACGCCGATGACTGATCCCTGCATGGGCTTGGGAGACGACGGCGGCACCGATGCGGGATCCGATGCCGGCACGCGTCCTGATGCAGGCACCGACGCGGGCGTTCGCGACGCAGGTGTCGATGCTGGCACCGGCGGCGGAGACGCGGGCTGCACTCCACCGCCCTTCAACGCGACGTGGACGCAGGGCAGCGGAGCGAACACGTGGTGGGTCGAGTACACGATCACCGGCTCGACGATCTCCTCCGCGTTCCTCGAGCTCTCCGGCGGCACGCGCGTCACGCTCACCAATCAATTCGGCAAGTGGGCCGGCAGTCCGGGCTCCGCGATCGTTCGCGGCACGCAAGTGACCCTGCAGGCGACGAACAACCTCGGGCAATCGGTGCGCACGGTTCAGTTCCCATACCTCGACGTGACCTCGCCGCAGACGGCGGGCTGTTCTTCGCCGCCGCCGCCTCCTCCCACCGCGCTCAACGTGCCGCTCCTCGCGCCCTCGGTGAATGGCTACACCTTGAGCAACGCGTTCCCCGGCGTCTCGTTCTCGTTGCCCGCCGCGATCGTCTGGCCGGTGAACAGCTCTTCGCCGTTCGTGCTCGAGCGCGTCGGACGGCTCTCGCAGATCACCGGCTCCACCAGGCGAGAGGTGCTGAACTTCACCTCGCGCGTGCGCCAGACCAGCGAAGCCGGTGCGCTTGGCATGGCGCTCCATCCTGCGTTCGGCAACGGCACCGGTCCGAATCCATTCATCTACGTCTGGTACAACGGCTCGAACATCACGCAGCGTCTGTCGCGGTTCACCTGGAACCCGTCGACGCAGGTGTTCGGAAGCGAGCTCGTGCTGCTCGAAGAACCCGAGACCACGACGTTCCACAACGCGGGTCACATCCAGTTCGGGCCCGACGGCTTCCTCTACTTCGCGAACGGAGATGATCAGAACTCCGCCAATCACCAGACGCTCACGCGCGCGTTGTTCGCCGGCGTGTTCCGCATCGACGTCGACCAGCGAGGTGGCTCCATCAGCCACGCGGCTCCGCGCAAGCCGACCGGAGCGATCGCGCAGGGCTACTTCATTCCCAACGACAATCCCTTCGTCGGAGTGGCGAACGCGAACGAAGAGTTCTGGGCCCTCGGTCTTCGCAATCCCTTCGGTTGGTCCTTCGATCCGCAGACCGGCGCGCTCTGGGTCGGCGACGTCGGCGAGACCGCGCGCGAAGAAGTGAATCGCATCGTGCGCGGCGGCAACTACCAATGGCCGTATCGCGAGGGTGAGATCCAGATGTCGTCGAACGCGATCACCATCGGCACCAGCACGCCGCCCGTCTTCGCGTACCCCCACTCGGAGATGGCGGATCTGAGCGCGATCCTCGGTGGATCGATCTACCGCGGCGCCTCGCTCCCCGAGCTCAACGGGAAATATGTGTATTCGGATTGGCCGTCGGGCCGCATCTGGGCGCTCGACGTGAACGCCAATCCCGTCGTGCGCACGTCGCTGGTGGACAACAAGCCGAACACGCAGCCGATGGCGATGGCGCAGGACAACAACGGAGAGATGTACCTGCTGCAGCTCAACACCATCTCGCGCCTGGTGCGTGACTCGACGCACCCGATGCCGGCGCTGCTCTCGCAGACCGGAGTGTTCTCGGATCTCTCCACGCTCACGCCTGACTCGAGCTTCGTGCCCTACGACGTGAACTCGCCGCTGTTCTCTGACGGCGCGGCGAAGCTGCGCTGGATCCGCGTGCCGTCGTCGAGTCAGCGCGTGACGATCAACTCGAACGGCTCCTTCAATTTCCCGGTGGGCACGATCTTCATCAAGCACTTCGATCTGCCCGCGAGCTTCCAGCCCGTGGGACGGACGCGGCGACTCGAGACGCGGCTCCTGGTCGTCGCGAGCGACGCGGTCTACGGAGTGACGTACCGCTGGAACGCGCAGGGCACCGACGCGCAGTTGATCACCGAGCCCACCTCCGAGACGATCGTCGATGGAGCCACGCAGCTGAGCCGCACGCGCCAGTACCCGAGCCTGAGTCAGTGCTGGCTCTGCCATCGCCCGGAGAACCGCGTGCTCGGCTTCAACGGCCAGCAGCTCTCGATGACGGAGACGGGTGGAGGCAATCAACTCACGCGCCTCACTTCGCGAGGCGTGTTCCCCTCGGGCTCGTTCTCCACGTTCCCGACTCCGCTCACGCGGCCCAACGACACCTCGGCGACGATCTCGAATCGCGCGCTCTCGTACCTCGCGGCCAACTGCGCGCCCTGTCATCACGCGGGCGCGAGCTACCTCGGTGGCGGAGAGACGTGGAATGCGTCACCCGGCGTGGCGCTCAACAGTCGCGGGCTGATCAACGCGCCGAACCACAATTTCTGGGTCGCCAACTCGCTCGGGATTCCGAACGCGCCGCTCGTCTCTCCCGGCAACCCGAACAACTCGCTCCTCTGGGCGCGCATGAACACGGCCGTCAGCGACTTCACGATGCCGCCGCTCACGCACACCGTGGTCGACACCGAGATGGTGTCGGTGATCGAAGCGTGGATTCGATCGCTCTGACAGATGCTGTGTCGAAGTAGTCACAGGACTGTTGGAATTTGACAGTTCTCCGGCAACTCGAGGCCCCCTAATCTGGGGGCCTCATGCGACGTTCGATGTGGCTCTCGTTGGTGCTGTTCGTGAGCACGGCGCACGCGCAGGAATCCCTCCGGGGAGTCCTGCTGCTTCCGCCGGTCACGACGGTCACGATCGGTAAGAAGGGCGCCTTCGTCGGCGTCGACACGCGCAAGACAGTCGATCGTTTCGACACCGTCGCGCATCAGCGCCTGGTGACCGCGTTCAACGCGAAGCTCAGCGGCAAGGTGTTGCCGGCCGAGGTCGCGCAGGGACTGCTGAGCAAGGCGAAGATCACGGTCTCGACGTTGGAGAAGCCGGGCACGTTCGAGTCTCTCGCCGGCGCTGCGAGCGTCGACTGGATCGTCAGCGTCATCATCAGCAAGAGCGGACTCCTCACCGCGCAGATCCGAGACGCGAGCGGGAAGCCCGTCGGTGACTCCGTCTTCTTGAGCAACGCGGCGCCGGGTCTGAGCGACGCGCAAGCGAACGAGCTCGCGGGCCTGGTGGTGCCGAAGATCCTCGATTCAGAGAAGGCGCGCCTGGCCGCGCTCGCCGAGGCGGCGCGACGGGCCGAAGCCGAGAAGCCGCCTCCGCCCGAGGAGTTGGTCGATGCGGAACTTCAGCAGCTCGCCGCGAAAGAGAAGAAGGGTGATCAGAGCGCGGGATGGATTCCAGATCGCAGCCGCGTGCGCGCGTGGGTCGCGGTGGGACCGGGCGCTGCGTTGCGCGGTCTCGAGCTCGGAGGAGCGGGCGCAGCTCAACTCGCCGACCTGGAGAACGGCACGGTGGCGGGACTCGGCGTGGGAGCGGGCGTACTGCCGCTCGAGTTCTTCGAGAGCACGTCGGGCAAGGCGTGGAGCCAGCTCTCGGCCGAAGTGCACTACCGGCGCGCCTTCGTGCAGGCGAACGGCGTGAGCGGTGGCGTCGAGGGCCAGACGTGCAGCATGACCGATGACGATCTGCAGCTGCGGCTCGGATGGAGATACCGGCTCGGCGCTTCCGATTCGTACCTGCCGACCATCGGCATCGCCGGTGGCTGGTCGCAGGAGCAGACGCACTTCCAGTGCAGCCTCCCGTTGGTGAGCACCACCTGGCGCGGAGTCGATGCGCAGCTGCGCGTTCGCCAACCGCTCTATCGCGACATCGTGACCCTCGAGCTCCTCGGTGGTCCGCGCTTCCTGCTCGCTGGACCACTCGCAGCGAATCCCAACTTCAGCATCTCGGGCGAAGCGTGGATCGAGGTGAAGCCGATCTCGGTCCTCTTCGGTCGTGCCGGTGCGCGCGTGTCGCGCCTGAGCGCCGCCAACCCCGACCTGACTGCCCTCGATACCCGCGCGTTCTTCGCGCTCGAACTCGGAGCCTTCTTCTAATGCGTCTGCGTCCCCTGCTCTTGAGTCTGACGTTGCTGGCGCCTACCACCGCGCTCGCGCAGGTCTGCGTTCCGGCCGTTCCCAACAATCCTGAGAACGACTGCGACATGGACGGGTGCACCGTCGCGCAAGGTGACTGCGCCGACAGCACCACCCTCAATCCACGCGCGGCGTTCATTCGTGGCCCGAGTTGTCCCTCCGGAGCAGCGCCGGAAGTCTGCGACGGCGCCGACAACAACTGCAGCGGCGCAGCCGACGAAGGAAATCCTGGAGGCGGCGGAGCGTGCAGCACCGGTCAGCAGGGCGTGTGCAGCCCCGGCACGAATCAATGCACGGGCGGAATGATCGTCTGCCAACGCAACACCAATCCCGGCACCGAGAGCTGCAACGGCCTCGACGATGACTGCGACGGCATGACCGACGAGAACAATCCCGGCGGCGGCGCGGCGTGCAGCACCGGTCAGTCGGGCGTCTGCGCGGCGGGCACTCGCACCTGCACTTCGGGAAGTCTGATGTGCCAGCGCAACACGAACCCCGGCACCGAGACCTGCAACACGCTCGACGACGACTGCGATGGCATGACCGACGAAGGCTTCAACGTCGGGCAGGCCTGCACTTCGTCGAACGTCGGCGTGTGCGCTCCAGGCACTCAGCAGTGTCAGGGCAACGGCACCGCGGCCTGCGTCTCCACCGTGGCGCCCGGCTCGCGCATGGAGATCTGCAACGGGCTCGACGACGACTGCGACGGCATGTCCGACGAGAACAATCCCGGAGGCGGGACCAACTGCAACACCACGGGTCTCGGACGCTGCCGGCCCGGCACCAATCAGTGCCAGAGCGGCGCGTTGGCGTGCGTGCCCAACGCGATGGCGATCGCCGAGACCTGCAACGGACAGGACGACGACTGCGATGGCACCGTCGATGACGGCTTCAACGTGGGCCAGGCGTGCGCCGTGGGAGGACAGCAGGGCCGCTGCGCGATGGGCACCATTCAGTGCCAGGGCGGTGCGGGCGCGTGCCTCGGTCCCAGCCCGGTCGCTGAGATCTGCAACGGACAGGACGACGACTGCGACGGCATGAGCGACGAAGGAAATCCGGGCGGCGGCGCGAGCTGCACCACGGGCCTTCAAGGTGTCTGTGCGGCGGGCACGCGCACCTGCACCTCGGGCTCGCTCACCTGCATGCAGACCACTGCCTCGAGCGCGGAGATCTGCGACGGCCTCGACAACGATTGCGACGGAATGGTCGATGACGGGCTGATCGTCGACGCGGACTCCGACGGCTCACGCGCGTGCGGCACCTGCGGCGCTCCGGCTGCGCCCAACTGCGACTGCAACGACAACAACAACGCGGTTCGTCCTGGTCGAGCGGAGACCTGCAACAACGTCGATGACGACTGCGACGGGCAGACCGACGAAGGCGTGACCCAGGTTTGCTACGCCGGTCCCGCGGGCAGCTTCACGGGGACGTGCCCCGGTCCCAACTGCACTCCGCGCGGCGCGTGTCGCGGCGTGACGCAGACCTGCACGGCGGGAATGTTCCCCGTTTGTAATGGCACGACCGCGGGCCAGACGTTCCCCACCGTGGAGACCTGCAACAACGCCGACGACAACTGCGACGGCACGGTCGACGAAGGACTCTCGGGAGCGGCGTGCAACACCGGTCAGCTCGGCGTGTGCGGCCCCGGCACCGAGCGCTGCATGGCCGGAAGCCTGCAATGCCAGCGCAACCAAAACCCGACCGCCGAGAGCTGCAACAACGCCGACGACGACTGCAACGGCCTGGTCGACGACAACGTCGCGGCGCAGCGTTGTTACACCGGTCCCGCGGGCACCTTCACCGGCACCTGTCCTGGTCCCAGCTGCACGCCGCGTGGTGTCTGCCGCGTCGGCAGCGCGCAATGCATGAGCGGATCGTTCGGCACCTGCACCGGCCAGACGCTGCCCTCCATGGAGATCTGCGACACCCTCGACAATGACTGCGATGGAAACGTGAACGACGGCCTCATCGTCGACGCGGACAACGACGGCATTCGTGCGTGCATGACCTGCGGCGCGCCCAACAGCCCCGCGTGCGACTGCAACGACAACAACGCGATGGTGCGGCCCAACGCCTCTGAGATCTGCGACGCCATCGACAACAACTGCAACGGGCAGATCGACGAAGGCAGCGGTCCCACCGGGAAGGTGACGATGAACTGCTACTCCGGCCCCGCGGGAACGCAGGGCGTCGGCGTGTGCACCGCGGGCGTGCAGAGCTGCACCGCCACCGTGATGGGCATGGCGAGCTGGAGCGCGTGCATGAGCGAGGTGGTGCCTTCCACCGAGAGCTGCAATTCGCGCGATGACGACTGCGACGGCACGGTCGACGACGGCTTCGATCAAGACAACGACACCTTCGTCTCGTGCGCCGCGTGCAACAACCAGGCGGGCTGCGACTGCAACGACACTGATCCCACGGTGAAGCCGGGCGCGATCGAGACCTGCGACACCATCGACCAAAACTGCAACGGCCAGCTCGACGACGTGCCTGCGCGCCGCTGCTTCGCGGGCCCGAACGTGACGCCTGACACGTACAGCGGCACCTGCCCCGGACCGACCTGCCAGCCGAAGGGCGTGTGCGTGGCCGGCATGCAGTCGTGCAGCATGCAGGGCGCGTGGGGCACCTGCGCAGGAGTGACGCTGCCCGCGAATGATCCGTCGATGGGCGAGCTCACCTGCAACATGGTCGACGACGACTGTGACGGCACCGTCGACGACGGCAACTTCGACGTGGACATGGACGGCGTGCGCTCGTGCTCCGGCGATTGCGTGGACACCGATCCCGGCGTGCGGCCCGGCCTCCCTGAGATCTGCGACGGCAAAGACAACGACTGCGACGGCACGATCGATGGCGTGTCGACTGCCTGTTACTCCGGCCCGCCTGAGACGCGCGGCCAGGGCATCTGCCGCGACGGCAGCCAGCAGTGCGTGAATGGCATGGGCATGGGCACGTGCCTGGGTGAAGTGAAGCCTGCTCCGCTCCCGGACGGAGGCGTGCCGACCTTCGTGCCCGACGGTGGTGGCTTCAACGATCCCGAGCTGCTCTGCGACAACCGCGATGAAGACTGCGACGGCATCGTCGACGACGGCTTCGATCTCGACGGCGACGGAGTCACCACCTGCCAGGGCGACTGCGACGACAATGATCCGTTCAACCGGCCCGGCCGCGCGGAGCTCTGCGACTGCCAGGACAACAACTGCAACTCGCAGGTCGATGAGAACAACGCCTGCCGCGGCGCTCCGTGCGCCGACTTCGACGGCGACGGCTTCACGAATTGCCAGGGCGACTGCAACGACACCAACGCGGCCGTGGGTCCGCACGTGAGCGAGCGCACGGGCAACGGCATCGACGACGACTGCGACGGCGCGACCGACGAAGACACGGACGAAGACGGCGACGGCTTCTCCACGGGGCAGGGCGACTGCAACGATCGCATCGCTGCGGTGAACCCCGCTGCGCTCGAGATCTGCGACGGCTTCGACAATGACTGCGACGGCCTCAAGGACGAGGGCTTCGATCAAGACGGCGACTTCGCCACCGTGTGCGCCGGTGACTGTGACGACATGAACTCGGCGCGCAGCCCGTTCCGTCGCGAGATCTGCGGCAACGGCATCGATGAGAACTGCGACGGACGCATCGATGAAGACACTGACGCCGACGGCGATGGAGTGACCACCTGCCAGGGCGACTGCAACGACTTCAACGCGCAGGTGCACCCCGCGGGCGGCAGCGTCTCGGTGGCGATGGAGATCTGCGACGGCCAGGACAACGACTGCAACGGCCGCGCGGACGAGGGCTTCGACCAGGACATGGACTTCGTGGCCGTGTGCTTCAACGACTGCGACGACACCGACAACACGGTCAACCCGCACCAGGTCGAGCAGCCCGGCAACGGGAAGGACGATGACTGCGACGGCTTCGTCGACGAAGGCACCGACGATCGCGACAACGACGGCTTCTCGCCCTTCTGCGGCGACTGCAACGACTCGAACGCGGCGGTGAACCCGCACGCCGCCGAGCTCTGTGATCGCATCGACAACAACTGCGACGCGTTCGTCGACAGCGCGCCGGGCCAGCCGAACCTGTGCGCGGTCTGCTTCGACAGCGACATGGATGGTCAGACGAACTGCGACGGTGACTGCAACGACGCCGATCCCTCGGTGTTCCGCGGCGCGCCCGAGCTGTGCGACGTGAAGGACAACGACTGCGACGGTGACACTGACCTCGATCCGGCCACCGGTCTGCGCGTGTGCAGCGAAGACGCGGGTGTGGATGCGGGCACCGACGACGCCGGCACGGATGACGCTGGTGTCGATGTGGATGCGGGCGCTGGTGGCGACGATGCGGGCACGGGCCAGCGTCCGAAGGTGGCCACGGGCTGTGGCTGCAGCAGCTCGAGCGACCTCGCGCCGTTCGCGCTCCTCGGCTTCGCGTTGCTGCTTGCGAGGAGGCGGAACACCAATCTCCCTCTCCCTGCGACAGCGGGGAGCGCGAGCCGTCTCGCGGCGCCGCGAAGCGGTGACGAGGCGCAGCGTCCCCAGGAAAGAGGGGCAGGGGAGAGGGGCGTACTTCGCGCACTGCCGGGCGTCGTTCTGATGCTGCTGATCGGCTGCTCGAGCTCGCTGGAGACGCCGCCGCTGCCTGACTCGGGCACTCCCCTCGAGGAGGAAGACGGCGGCCAGCATGGGAGCGACGGAGGCTTCGACGCGGGCATGCGCGAGTCCGCATGTCCCGACTTCGATGCGGTCGAGCAGCTCGTCGCCTCGGTGCCGGGGAGTGGCGTCGTCTTCGCGCACCCGCGCAACTACACCGTCACCCCTCGGGATCAGGCCGAGTTGATCACGCTCGATGATGGCGCGGCGAACCTCGCGGCCTTCGTGCTGCGGCGTCCGCTCCCCGCGGACATCGATCCGCGGCGCGCCGACTCGCTCGACATCCTCGCCAGTCGCGAGCTCGCCTCGCTCGCCAATCTCGGAGGCTCGCCGCTCGTGCGCGATCGCACTGAGCGCTTCAGCCGCATCTATTCAGATCAGTCGGCTGCTGCTGCAGATGCGGGCGTGGACGACGGCGGCACTTCCGCGGATGCGGGCGTGGGCTATCGCAAGGCCGACTTCTCGCACGCGGAGACCATCACCTTCGCCAGCGCGACCAATCCGTTCGCAGTGCGAAACCGGCTCGCGTTCGCGCTCTCGGGTCGCAGCGCGATGGACATCGGCACGCTCCCTGTGGTCGCCGGCAGCGCGGCCGAAGAACAGCTCGTGGTGTATCTGCTGTTCCGCGTGACCACGAACGAGGTGTTCGTCGCGGGAGCGGTGAGCACGGCCTCCACGTTCCGCGCGAATCAGATCGCGCTGTCTGATCTCACCAACGGTACGCACCTCTCGGATCCCGGCGGCATCCTCACCTACGGCTGCGAGACCATGCCGGTGCCTCCCCTGAAGACCGACTTCATCTTCGTGGTCGATAACTCGGCCTCGATGCTCGAGGAGCAGACCGCGCTCGCGAACTCTGCTGACGCTTTGTTCCAGGCCTTCCAGGCGTCGGGCCTCGACTTCCGCATCGGAGTGATCACCACCGACAGCGACGTGCTGCGCGGTACTGGCTTCACCTCTGACCTGCAGCAGTTCAAGAGTGACGTGCGCGTGGGCATCAACGGCAACGGCTTCGAGATGGGCGTGGAGTTCGCGCTGCGGGCGATTCGCCTCGGGAAGCTGGCGATGGATCCCGCCCGGCGCATCCGCGACGACGCCGGCCTGGTGGTGGTCTTCGTGAGTGACGAGGAGAACTCAGGTCTTCGTCCCGTCGCCTCGTACGCAGCGGACTACGTCGCCGAGAAGGCAGTCGCGTTCGGCATCGTGGGCCCACGTCCGACCGGTTGTACGCGCGTCGGCCTCGGCGCCGCCGTGGCGGGCACGGAGTACATCGATCTCGCGGCCGCGACGGGCGGGAGCACGGGCTCGATCTGCAATCCCAACCTCACCGAGGTGGTCGAGGAGATTCTCTTCGGTGCGATCGGCGCCTCGAGTCGCGCGAGGCTGATGAGCCGGCCGATCTCGGGGTCGCTGGCGGTGAAGACCACCATGATGGTGCCGCGCGCTCGGCAGAATGGCTTCGACTACGACCCGGCGAACAACACGCTGCTCTTCTTCGGAGCCTCGCCTCCCGCCGGTACGGACGTCACCGCGGCCTTCGCGCAGTTCTTCTATTTGAACTGAGCGCTGACTTCAGAGCGTCGGCGCGAGAATCAGAAAACCGCGGGTGTTCGCGAGCAACAACAGGTCGCCTGAGCGCGCGACGTCGAAGTTGGACTGGCCGTCGTAGCCGCGCGCGATGAGCCGCGATTCGAGCTCCTTCGGAGCGAGCGGATCGCTGACGTCGTACTCGTAGGTGATGTCCATGAGCGACGGTGCGAGCAGTTGCGTGCCCTGGAGCGACAAACCGGCGCCCGCACCATTGAAGCCGCCTTGAGATCCTTCGACCTTGTGCACCACCACGGGTGCGGCGGGATCTTTGACGTCGACGATGTGCACGTTCCCCAGGCCGCCAGCAGATCCGTACAGGGCAGTGCCGTTGAGAACCAGGTCACCCGCGTTGCCCACCGCCGCGGTGCCGATGGTCGGGGCCGCCGCGTGCTCGATGGCTGGATTGGGCAAGTCGAGAATGAAGAGGGTGTCGATGCCCGACGCGTAGATGCGCCCGTTGCTGATCAAGAGCGTGGTGACCTGCGAGCCGAAGATCACCTCGGGCATCCCGGGCTGCGTGGGATCCGTCACCCTCGCGCGCTGCAGGTTGATGCCGCCCCAGTAGAGGTAGTCGCCATCGAAGGCGAGCCCACGGCCCGTCCCTTCCGAGGAGATCGCGAGGGTGGAGAGCGTCTTCGGCGCCGCGGGATCGCTCACGTCGACCAGCACGATCCGCGAACCGTGCGCGACCGCGAGGAGTGTCCCCTTCAGCGCGAGCGGTTGGTTGCTCTGAGAGCTCTGAGGCTCGACGAGGTAGGTCGCGAGCTCGACTGCGTCGTCTCCTTTGTTGAGCCGATACGACCGGAAGCCCGCACGGTCCGAGACGAAGGCGACGTCCTTGCTCACCACGATCGAGTACGCGGTCCCGACGCCGTCGAGCGTGAAGCTCTTCTCGACGGTGAGGCTCTTGAGCTCGAGCCGCGAAGGACCACACCCAACGAGGAAGACCGCCAGCATCACCGCGAACCGCATCATGTGAAGAGCATGGTACTCGGGCTCATGCGCGTGCCCGTATTGCTGATGCTGACGTTCGCCGCTTGCGTCGGACCCGGTGAGGTCGCGTTTACCCAGAGCGAAGGTGCGGGTGCTGGCCTCGGCGCGTGCGACTGCTCGTATGACGATGGCAGCCACGGTGACAAGTCGCTCCAATTCACCTGTACCCACGGCAACGCCACGTTCGGCGCGGTGAGCTTCTTCCTCGATCCCACGAAGGTTGGTGAGTCGCAGGGGATGTCGATCATCTTTCAGCCGTCGCAACCTGGCTCGTATGCCGGAGGCGGCACCGGCAAGCTCACTTCCTTCGGCAAGGCGCGGCGCGCAGAGCCGGGGAAGCCGAAGATCATTCACGACATCGAGGGCGTGGAGGTGCGGTGGACGGCGCAAGATGCGTGCGACGTGACGGGCTGCGCGAACAGTTTTCATCTCGAAGCGGGCGCGCTCTCCGGCGGAACCGGGAGTTGCCAGGACTTCTGGGCGACGATCGATCAGTACTGACCGTTTCTCCCTCTCCCTGCGACAGCGGGGAGAGGGGCAGGGTGAGGGGCGCAACGAGTTCATTCGGCGAAGGCTCCGTGGATCGCGCGGAGGGCAGTGGCGAGTCGCTCCTTGAGGTCACGCACCTTCGGATCCGCAGCGCGGCCGGCGGGAGCGAGCAGCCAGAGTGGCGGCCCGCCCTCGAGTTCATCGTCGAGGCGGAGCTTCGCGTCTTCGTGCACGAGCGCACTCGGCAACGCCGCGCGCCCGAGACCAAATCGGCAGGCGTCACGCATCGCGAGCAGCGAGCTG
>CBIHPJ010000193.1:0-12744 GCA_966211295.1 uncultured Myxococcales bacterium
GCCACTGCAGCCGCAGGCTGCGCTGGCCAAGTCCCCAGGCCAAACGGGGCTCTGACCAAAGTCAGAGGAGCGACATGGACATCCTGATGGTGGTGGCGCAACGGGAGTTTCGCGACGAGGAATTCGTCGAACCGAAGAACGCGCTCGAGGCCGCCGGTCACCGGGTGACCATCGCAAGCAAGGTCGTGGGACCCTGCACGGGCGTGAATGGTTCGGCGGTGCGCGCGACGGTGGCGCTCTCCGAAGCGCGCGCGAACCGTTACGACGGCGCGGTGTTCATCGGTGGTGAAGGCGCACGCTCGCTCTTCGATGATCCCGCGGCGCACCGCCTCGCCATGGAGCTCAGCCGCGCGGGCAAGGTGCTCGGCGCCATCTGCCTCGCGCCGGTGATCCTCGCGCGGGCGGGAGTGCTGGTGGGCAAGCGCGCCACCGTCTTCCCCGCCGAGGTCGAGAGCCTGAAGGCTCGGCACGCCGTCGCGAAGCCGCAGGCAGTGGTGATCGACGGCAAGCTGGTGACCGCGAGCAGCCCCGCGTACGCGAGGGCGTTCGGTGCGGCCCTGGTGCAGGTGCTCACGCTCCAGCGCGGCCGCCCTCAAGCGGCCGTGTTCTGAAGACGCGCGGCGCTGGTGCGCTCGCGGAGCAGCCCGGCGAAGGCCACGCGCCCCGTCGAGGGGGACACGGAACCTTGCACGGAGCCGTCTTCGAGGCCTCGCATGCTCAGTGCTTAACGAGCGCAACGGGGCCGCGGCGGGTCACCTCTTTGAGCAGCTTCCCCGTCCTCTCCGCCGATCGCTCTGCCTGGGCGATGTCGGAGAGAGAGATCACGCCCAGCAGCGATCCATCAGTCGCCTTCACCAACGCCCGCGTGTTCTTCTCGCGAGCCATCCGTCCCTCCAATTCCTCGAGCTCGTCTTCGGGCTCACAGGAGAGGAACGGTCCCCTCGTCATCACCTCGGTCACCGGGGTCGTCGCGGGCAGCTGCTCCGCCACGATGCGGATCGCGAGATCCCGGTCCGTCACCACTCCCACCACTTTGAATTGCTCGTCGAGCACCGGCAGAAACCCGAGCTCTTCATCTCTCATCAGCTGCGCGCACTCGGCCACGGTGCTGGTGAGTCCGGCCTTGAAAATCAGCGTCAACATCACGTCTTCGCATTTCATGGTCCCCCCCAGGGCAAGGTCGGTGGCACGTCTGCAAAATCAGGGCGCGTGATGTTCGGCAGACAACGACCTGAAATGAGCGGCGAGCTCCTCACGAAGGTCGGCAGCCGTCGCGAAAACAGCGGTGCGATCACCAGAATGCACCGCAGCCTTCACGCGAAGCTGCAGGGCGATCAGCAGCTCGGCGGTGAGCGCGGGCCGATGTGAGGTGAGGTGGCCCGTGAGCGTCAGGTAACGATCGAGTCTGCGCTGCAGTCTGGCCAGCCACGCGTCGGTGCTCGCGTACGCATCGATCGAGCTCAGGGCCTCGAGCTCGGCGAGCGCGTTCAGCACGCGAATGAACGACTTCTCGGCGCGAACGGAGACCATGACCACCCAGGCAAGTAGCAGCCGGCATGCCTGACACGCAGATGACGCTCAGACATTCGGCTTGGAGACGCCGCCGAGCGAGGCCACTCGATAGATGGCCTGGGCGAGGCGCTGCGCGTCGATCGGCTTGTGCAGGAAGAGCGCGTTCCCGAGCTGCGCCACCTGGCTCTTGATCTCGGGTGAGCTGTCTCCGGTCACCACGAAAATGGGGGCCATCATTCCACGTGCGCGCGCGCGGGTGAGGCCTTCGAGTCCTGACACGCCGGGCATGTTGAGGTCTGCGATGATCACGTCGGCGCCGCGTTCACCGGTGAGCTCGCAAAAATCGAGGAGCTCGGCGCCGTCTTCGAACGACAGCACCTCGAAGCCCTCGTGCACCAGGGCCTGTTCCAGCGCCCACCGCTGGTCATCATCATCTTCGGCCAGCGCGACTCTGAGGCGGCGGTGCTCAACGGCCGGTACGTCTTCACGCATCGGTTCACGTGGTGCACCGAGTGTGCCCCGCGGGGAGATCTCCCCCGTCCGGGCGGGTAACGCGAACCTTTGGCCTGCAACCCCTCAGACCTTGCGCCCCGCGCATCAATCTCATCGCGTCGCTTGAAGCAGACTCGCCGCAAGCGTGACTTCATTGAGCTCACGGTGCTCCAGCCAGGAGGACGAGTTTCGATGTCCGGGCTCGAGCCAATACGCGTCGATCTCTGCTCCGAGCACGAGCGCCGGCCGCATCGCGTCGAGCAGCTCCACGTCAGCGGAGGGCAGGGTGCGCTCCTCAGCCAAACGCTGGAGGGTGTGCAACCCAATGGCGAGGCCGAGCTCACGGAAAGGGAGTCGCGCCAGCGCAGGTCTCCCCAGTCCATTGGAGGAAGCGAACTGCGCCATGCCCTCGAGCGCCGACGAGAGCAGCCGGGTGAGCAGGGGATGTTCGAAGCCGCGCCCCTCGGTCTCGAGCTGCCGCACGCGCCACGCATCGCTGAGCAATTCGCCGAGCCCCAGTGGATCCGAGGTCGACCACGCGGAGTCGGACCTCGTCATGTCCTCGAAGCCCGCGCGCTCTTCACGAAGGGAAGGGCCCCCATCGCCGTAGAGGCCCAGGTGCTCCGCGGTCGCCTGCAGCTGCCCGCAGGTGATCAGCCCCTCGAGCGCGTCGTGCTTCCCCTGCGAGGTCACCAGCGGACGCGAGAGATCGATGCTCATCTTCCACACCAGCCGCTTCTTCTCGTCTGGAGGCTGAAGGGTGAATGCAGCGAACGCCACCGCGGCCAGCTCGCGCGCCCAGCGGTTGTAGCGCCCGTCGCGCGTGTGCCGAGCGAGCGAGTCCAACGCGCGCATCCATCGCGTCAGGTAGTGGAAGTACTGGCCATCGCGTTCCCACTCGAGGAGCTCATCGAGCGGCTCGTCCCACTTGCGCTCGGGGAGCGGCTTGCCGATGCGCAGACCTCCCCAGGTCGGGTGACTCGCGGCGCCGAGGTCGCTGAGTCCGCTCAGCCACCCCGTGCGGCGGTCATCATCGCGATGCCGGCCGAGCGTGCGGTGCACCAGGTCGACGAGATGAACGGCGAGCTCCACGTAGTGCTGCTCACCCGTGGCTTGCGCGAGCGAGAGCAGGTTCTCCACCGCCAGCGCGTCGGTCCACAGGTAGCGCTGCACACCGAGCGCATCGGACGGAGCTTCCGCGTCGACACCCGTGCGGTGCGCGAAGCCCTGCATCAGTTGAAGCGCTCGGTGGGTGCGCAGGTCGAGGGCAGCTGAGCCTGAGACATCCATGAGGGTGTGCTGTGCATCGCTCGCGCCACGAGGGCATATCCCTTGTGTCCGTCACCCGAAGGAGGTCCGTCATGTCGCTCGGAAAACACCTCGATGAAGCCGCGAGCCGGTTGGAAGATGCGCATCGGCGCATCAAGCGCGTGCGCGAGCTGCAGCCCACGAATGAAAATCTTCGCGCCTGGCTGGTCGCGCTGACTGACTTCGTGGAGGCCTCGCACGACCTGCAGCGTTTCTCTGATGAGGGCCTCACCGAGCGTCTGCAGGAGCTGTCACAGAAAGGCGCTCCCCCGCGCAGATAGGGCCCGCTGTCTCGATGGCCTGCTTCGCTGTGGTCCGAAGTGGAACGAGGGGCCACAGTGGAGCAGGCCATCGAGACAAGGGCATGCAGCGTGCAGCGAGCGGGCAGGAACATGGACATTCAGGTCGGGGACGGGGTGGAGAAGTTGATTCGGGAAGTGCACGAGCCCATCGAGGGAATCGAGACGGCGGACGTGAGCGGCTTCCTGGATCGCGTGGGTGACGCGAAGGTGGTGCTGCTCGGCGCAGGCACGCACGGCACTTCGGAATTCTATCGCTGGCGCGCACGGTTGACGCGCGAGCTGGTGAAGCAGCGCGGCTTCACCATCATCGCCGCCGAAGCGGACTGGCCCGACGCGCAGCGCGTCGATCGCTACGTGCGTCACCTCCCGAAGGATCCGCGCACCTGGAAGGCGTTCGACCGTTTTCCGCAGTGGCTCTGGCGCAACTACGAGACCGTCGACATGGTCGAGTGGCTTCGTGCGCACAACGCCGAGGTGAAGAGCCCCTCGGGGCGCACCGGTTTCTTCGGGCTCGATCTGTACAGCCTCTTCAGCTCGGCCTCCGAGGTGATCAACGCGCTGACGAACCTGGATCCCGCGGCCGCCGAGGTGGCGCGCGCGCGCTACGGGCTGCTCACGCAGTGGCAGTTCGATCCCGCGGCCTACGGTCATGCGCCGCTCACCAGGCAGTACGAAGAAGCAGAGAGCGCGGTGGTGAAGCAGCTCGAGGAGTTGCTCGCGCATCGCATCGAGTACGGCCGCGCCGATCGCGATCGCTACTTCGACGCCGTGGCCAACGCGCGCGTGGTGGCCAACGCGAACAAGTACTACCGGGTCATGTATTACGGCTCGGTCGAGTCCTGGAATCTGCGCGAGCAGCACATGTTCGAGACCTTGCAGGCGCTGCTCCACGCCGGTGGCTCGCACTCGCGCGCGGTGGTGTGGGCCCACAACTCGCACGTGGGCGACGCCGCGGCCACCGAACACGTGGACAAGGGCGAGCTCAATCTCGGGCACCTCTGCAAGAAGCACTACGGCGCGAAGGCCTACAGCGTGGGCTTCGGTACGGATCACGGCAACGTGCTCGCGGCGCGCGCCTGGGGCGAGGACCCGGAGCGCATGCGCATCAAGCCGGCCCAGCAGGGCAGCTTCGAGGCGCTGTTTCATTCCGTGGGCACTCCGGCGTTCTCGTTGCCTCTGCGCAACCCCGCTCGCCTGGCGGTGCGTGAGGAGCTCACCGCGCGGCGCCTGGAGCGCGCCATCGGCGTAGTCTATCGCCCCGCGGCCGAGCTGATGAGCCACTACTTCGAGGCCAGCCTCGCGCAGCAGTACGACGAATTCGTGTGGTTCGAAGAGACGAAGGCGCTCAGTCCGCTCAGTCAGCAGCCGAGCATCAACGACGTGCAGGACACGTGGCCATTCGGAGTGTGAGCGAGTACTGCCCTCACCCCGGCCCTCTCCCCGCTGTCGCAGGGAGAGGGAGAACAGCTCAGACCCAGTCAGGAACAGCGAACACGGGATCGAGCCAGTGCAGGAACCACGCAGCGCTCAACGTGGCGACGCGATCGATCGCCTCGCCCTCGAGGAAGGCACCACCAGGCGAAGACACCACGTCCAGGCGCCGGTGCGGTGACAGGCCACACGCCGCGCGATTCGCCGCGAGCTCGTGTGGATCGTTGCCGTGCACGATGAACAGCGAAGGCACGCGCGTCAGCAGCAACGAAGCGCCCGCGTAGTCAGGCCGCCCACCGCGAGACACCATCGCCAGCACGCGATTGGGCTCGATGGCGGTCGCGACGAGCGCAGCCGCCGCGCCATTGCCCACGCCGAGATACCCGAGCGGCAGCGCATCAGCGCCACCGGTGGTGGTGAGCCAACGGCCCGCGCAGAGGAGACGATCGGCGAGCAGCGGCACGTCAGCGTGCGCTCCTTCGCGAACTTCGTCTTCTTCCTCGGTGAGCAGATCGATGAGCAGCGTGGTGAACCCCGCGCGCGCCAGGCTGCCCGCCACGAAGCGCTCGCGCCTCGAGAGCCGGCTGATGCCACTGGGCTGCGCGATGATCACCGCCGCGCGCGGCTTGGAAGGAACGAACAACAACCCTCCCAGGCTGCAGCGTGACGCCGGAATCTCGACGGACCGGTCGTCGACTTCGCTCATCGGGTTGGAGAGCGCATGAGGGCTCTCCATGCTCCAGGTGTTCATGGGCGAGCACCCATCGCCGCGCGCGCGGGCTGCGCGTACTCGGTCGGGGAAGGAGGGAGCGACGCCACCAGGCGCAGCACCTTCTCGCACAGCGACGGCGCCACGAAGGGCTTGGCCACGAAGCCGTTCGCGCCCGCCTCGATCGCCTCCACCACGCGCGCGGTGGTGACGTGACCGGTGAGCACCAGCACGGGCGTCTCGCTGCGCTCCGGGGCGTGACGAATGGCGCGCAGCAGATCGATGCCGCTCGCGCGGGGCATGTACCAGTCGGTGATCACCACGTCGTACGGGGTGCGATTGAAGAGCTCGAGTGCGGCCGCGCCGTCACCCGCCTCGTCCACGTTCGGGAAGCCGAGCTCGTGCAACAGGTCGCAGATGATGTGCCGCATGGAGACGCTGTCGTCGACCACGAGAAGGCGCGTATGGGTCCGGTTCATGTTCTCTGATTTCTTTCGAAGGGTGTTGTGGATCAGGAGACGTAGGTGCGTTGTGGGGTCGTGCGCTTCACTTCGTTCGGCGCGGCCCTGCCGATGAAGATCCGCAACACTTCCTCCAGCGTTTGAAAGCCGAAGGGGCGGGGGAGAAAAGCGCTGACGCCGGCCTCGGCGGCCTCGGTGACCACCTCGGCGGTCACGGGCGTGGCGATGACGACGGGCATGCCGGCGGTGCGGGGCGAGGTGCGAATGAGCTGGAGCAGCTCGCGGCCACCCATCGGTGCCGAGCTCGCGAGGGCGGTCATCTTCCAGTTGCTGATCACCAGGTCGTAATGCTGCTCGGCGAGCAGGGCGAGTGCCTGGGGGCACTGCTCCGCTTCGTCGATCATCCGGCACCCGAGTGCCCGCAACGCGTGATGCGTGGCGACTCTGGACAAAGGGATATCGTCGACCACGAGAAGCCTCGCGTCTCTTCGTCTCATTGAATGCTCCAAGTGAATGCGGGCCCCCACCACACCCGCATGTTCAAAGTAGAGATCTGCGTCGAATTTCGGAATCTCCAACTGCACGTAAGGGTTCGCCCGTACCCCACAGTGTGAGCTGGGCGCTCGCTGGGTCAGCGGGCCCCGAATCGGGAGCGGCTTCGACCTTTCGCGACGCGTTTCCGCGGTGAGTTTCGACGGTGCGCGCGCTGATCGCGAGGCGCATGGCGATGGCCTTGTTCGTGAGGCCGTCGTTCCCCAGTTGCAGGATCTCTCGCTCCCGATCCGTCAGTGAGTCGAGGCTGCGTTGTGCACTTTCGTTGGCAGCTTGCGGGTCGCTCCAGGCGCTCCCGACGAAGTGCGTGAGCTCGACGATGTTCGACGTTCCGGTCTTTCGCATCGCATTTCGGCGATGCACCTCGACGGTGCGGAAGCTGATGCTCAAGTGGTCCGCGATGTCTTTGTTCGAGAGCCCCGAGGTGGCCAACATCACCACCTCGAGCTCGCGCTGCGTGAGTTTGCCCAGGCGCTCGCGCGCGGCGTTCAGGTGCGCCCTGGCGCGCTCCTGTGCGGCCAGCACGCCATGCACCCGGCGGCGGAGTTCGTCGGTGTCGACCGGCTTCACCAGCACGTCGGCCGCGCCGGCCTTCATCAGGGCGATGGCGAGCTCGATCTGGTGGTTCTCGATGAGGAAGATCAGCGGCACTCTCAGCCCGCGCCTCGCCACCTCGGCCTGGAGTTGATGACAGGTCATGTCGACCAGCGAGGCGTCGATGAGCAGGCACGAGGGGCTCGGGTTCTGCGCGAGGGAAGAGAAGAACGAACGGGCGGAGTCGAAGACCAGGACCCCAGGTCCGCTCGCCGAGAGCGACCTCGAAGCCCATGCGCGGGCTTCCATGTCCTGATCAATGACGACCACTCTTGCGTTCACGTCTCCCCCCGGGGACAGTGATTGAAGCGAGGTCTAATTTGTCTGAGGCAAGCGGTTACTGCATCCCGTGAACTGGGGAGATGAGCGCTCGGAAATGCCGAGTTCCGTTTCAGTCACGTCGCATGTGCAACCCGACCCACGCAATCGCGTGTCAGCAGCCTGAGCGCGGCAACGGTCCGGATTTCGAAGCGGCCACTGGGTCACGAACATCGCCAATGTGCCCAATCCGCCACAACATTCTGCCTACAGCGGTTCAGGGCCGATTCTCCGTGCGGCGGTAAGTCGAAGGATCCGCGCTACCGATTATTGGGTACCGCAGCGCCCGGCTTCAGGGAGATTTCTCCCTTTCGAAGCCGGGCACCGGAGGGCTGTCTTGATGCGCTCGCTCGAGACTCCCGTCCGGCGTTCGCCGTCGGTGTCCGCTCGCTGGGTCATTCCAACGTGGTGATGCCGGTGCGAATCGCGAACTTGGTCAGCTCCGCGACCGAGCGCAGCTCGAGCTTCGCCATGATCTGCTTGCGGTGCGTCTCGATGGTGGACACCGCGAGGTCGAGCTTTCCGGCGATCTCCTTGGAGGTCATGCCCTCGGCGAGCAGCTGGAGCACCTCGCGCTCGCGCGGAGAGAGCTCGCTGCGGGGATCGCGCTGCGTCGCCTTGGGGCCGACCACGAAGGCGTCGAGCACCGCGCTGGCCACCGTGGGGCTCACGTACTTCTCGTCGTGTGCCACGGCGCGAATCGCCCTGATCAACTCCTCAGACGCGGAGCTCTTCACCAGGTACGCCCACGCGCCCGCCTCGAACATCGCGTGCACGTAGCGGCGGTCGGCGTTCATCGAGAGCGCCACCACGCGGGTGCGCGGGTGGTGCGTGGTCACCTGGCGGGTGGCCTCGATGCCGTTGAGGCCCGGCATGCCGATGTCCATGACCACGACGTCGGGGTGCAAGGTCGAGCACATCTCGAGCGCAGTGCGACCGTCGGCCGCCTCTCCGCTCACGTGGAGATCGCTCTCCTTCTCGAGCACTGCACGCAAGCCGTCACGCATCATCTGGTGGTCATCAACGAGGAGGATGTTCATCGTCACTTCTCCAACTACGGGTTGAACTGAGCTGCGGGGTTTGTGAGGCGTTGGTCGGAATCACTTCTTCCGGTCAGGTCTTCCGGTGATTCAGGGGAATCTGCAGGGTGACGCGGGTGCCCGACTCGGGGCTCGAGCTCGCCTCGAAGACTCCACCGAGGCGCATGATCTGCTCGCGGACGCTGAAGAGGCCGAAGCCCTTGGCGGCCTGGTAGTTCTTCAGCTTCTCCGGGTCGAAGCCCGCGCCTTGATCAGCCACCACGACCGTCAGCTTGTGGTCGTGGCGATGAATCGAGACCTGGGCCTCGTGCGTGCGCGCGTGCTTCACCACGTTGGTGAGACACTCGCGCACCGATCGGAAGAGGAGTGCTGCCGTCTCGTCTTCCAATTTCTCGAAGGGCTCGTCGGCCTCCACCGTGACGTGGAGGTGGTGCTGCTGCTCGAGCTGCTCGCCGACCCAGCTCACCGCCGCGGGCAGGCCGAGGTCGTAGAGCACGGGCACGCTGAGCTCGAAGGTGAGCTCGCGAATGTCGGTGATCGCGGTGGCGATCAGCCTGATGCCCTCGGCGAGATCTCGCGCGCCGCCGTCTGTCCCCTGGGCGCCCTGGGTGCCCTGCGCTGCCGCGGCCTGCGCCGCCTTCAGGCGAATCTGCGTGAGCGCGAGCGTCTGGCCGATGTTGTCGTGCAGGTCCATGGCGAGCTTGCGGCGCTGCCGCTCCTCGACGACCGCGGCGTCGAAGGCCATCTCCTGCAGGTTCTTCTTGTACGCGCTGATGCGCGCTTCGGCCTCGTGGCGCGCGGTGACGTCAGACACGAAGGCCACCACCAGCGGGCCCTGCTCTCCTTCCATCACCGAGAGGCCGACCTCGGCGGGGAAGAGCGTTCCGCCTTTCTTGCGGCCGCGCACTTCGCGGTTGGCGCCGATCACGCCGCCGGGCGCGGGCGGCATGCCATTGGGAGGGGTGAACATCTCCTCGGGCTCGAGCTCTTCCTCGCGGCGCTCTTCCGGCACCAGCTTCTCGATCGACATGCCGCTGAGCTCTTCGAGGGGATACCCGAAGGTGCGCGCGGCCATCTCGTTCGCGTAGGTGATGTTGCCATTGCCGTTCGCGATGAGGATCGCCTCGGACGCGGCGCCCAGCATCTCTCGGAGCGCGCGCTCACTGCGCCGCACCGCCGCGTCGCTGCGCATCTGCTCGGTGAGATCTTCGAAGGCGAGCAGCACCCACGGCGCCTGGCCCGCGCGGATCAGCGGACGGCCAGACACCAGCATCGAGCGGCCGGCGAAGCGGCTGGGCGTGTCTTCGAGGCGCGAGTCTTCGGTGACGGGGTGCGCGGCGAGTCGATCGAGCGCGGCGATCAATACCGGCGGCACCCAGCGCGGATTGCCGAGCTGGTCGAACTGCTTCCCCTCGAGCTCTTCGCGGCTCACCTGGAACTTCCGGTAGAACGAACGATTCGCCGAGCGGACCTTGCGGTGCTCATCGAGCACCAGCAGCGGATCTCGCACGGTGTCGACGATGCCTTCGGCGTAGTCGAGCGCTTCGGCGAGCAACGTCTTGCCCCGCTGAATCGCGTCGACGTCCACCACCGTGAGCACCGTGCCGTCGGCGCGGCCGTCGATGGTGAGGTACGGGCGCACGGTGAGCTGGTACCAGTGGCCAGCCTCGTCGGTGACCGTGCGCTCGCGCGGCGTGAGTCGATCGCGCACGTCGTTCACCAGCTGGAGCAGATCGGGCGCCCGCAGGTTCGGCTTGATGTCCGAGATGGGCCGGCCGACGTCGCCGGGGATCAAGTTGAGCAGTCGCCCTGCCGACGGCGTGAAGCGGCGAATGCGCGAGTCGCGCCCGAGGATCACGATCGCGATGCCGACGCTGGTGAGCACGTTGCTCAAGTCGTCGCTCACGCGCATCACCTCGGTGTGGCGCTGCGCCATCTCGCCGTTGACCGTGAAGAGCTCCTCGTTGGTCGCGCGCAGCTCTTCGCGCGCGGTCTGCATTTCCTGGTTGGTGTTCTGCAGCTCCTGGTTGCTGCTCACCACTTCTTCGTTCGCGGCGCGCAGCTCTTCGTTGCCGGCCTCGAGCTGTTCGATGACCGACTGCAGGTACGTGCGCGTGGAAGCAAGCTCACGGCGGAGCGCCTCTTCCACGGCGCGCTGCGCGCTCTCGACCGGGTGTCCGGGCGCGGGAGAAGGTTCCTCCTCGTGGAACATCACCACGAAGTGCCGCTCGGGCACGGTGGGCGGGAGGAGCGGCAGCACCTCGATGCTCACGTGGCGGTTCTCGGGGCCGCGCATCACGCGCACGTGAGAGAAGGCGCGCACGCCCTTCTGGCGGGCTTGCTCGAGCACGGCGCGGAGATCGACGCGGAGCTCTTCACGCGCGAGGCGCAGGAGATCGAGCGTGGCCGCTCCGGGGACGGGCTCGAGGAAGGGGCCGGTCTGTCCGCGGAACTGAACGATCACCAGCTCGTCGTTCACCAGCACGCCCGGCGGCGCGTGCGCCGTCAGCACGGCACGATCGGCTTCGCGCTGCACGTCGACCTGGGCGGGCTGCGAGAGCGAAGAGCGCGAGGCCTGCGACGACGAGGGCCAGCGTGGCTCGTTCATCAACGACTCCGCGCGCGAAGGGTGTGCACCTCGTCTGTAGATACGGCGCGCGGAGTCGATCACCTCGAAGCCCGGGTGCGTGCCCGGCGTCTCAGCGGAGCCGAGCAGCAGCACCCCACCCACGCGCAGCGCGTAGTGCAGCGTCGGCACGAGCAGCTTCTGCGCCGTCGCCGAGAGGTAGATCATCAGGTTGCGGCAGCTGACGAGATCGAGGTTCGAGAACGGTGGATCGCGCGTGATGTCTTGCTTCGCGAAGACGCAGGCCTCGCGGATCTCTTTCTTGATCTGGTAGCCGGTTTGCCCACCAGGGAGCTCAGTGCGCGTGAAGAAGCGCTGCAGCCGGGTGAGGGAGACCTGGCTGGCGATGCTCTCGGCGTACGTGGCGGCGCGCGCCTTCTCGATCGCCTGGTCGCTCAGGTCGGTGCCGAACACCTTGAGGGGCACGGCCTTGCCCGACGCGCTGATCAGCTCGGTGAGCGCGATCACCAGCGAGTACACCTCTTCGCCGCTGGAGCAGCCCGGCACCCAGACACGAATCGGCTCGCCCGCCGGCTTTTCGGAGATCAACCGCGGCAACACCTGGCTCGACAGCGCGGCGAACACGTCGGTGTCGCGGAAGAAGCTGGTGACGTGAATGAGGAGGTCTTCGGCGAGCGCGTTGATCTCGGCGGGCTCGCGGTCGAGCACCTCGAGGTACTTCGCAAGACTGCCGTGCGAAGCGAGCGCCACCCGGCGGTGCAGACGACGACGAACGGTGGACGGCTTGTAGCTGGAGAAGTCGGTGCCGGTGGCCCGACGGAGGATCGAGCACGCCTCGGCGATGGCCGCCGCATCGTCCTCATCGAGGCTCGAATCTTCGGTCTGCTGCAGCAGCCGCTCGGCGATCTCCGAGGGCGTGAGCACCTGGTCGACGCAGCCGGTCGCCATGGCCGCTTCGGGCATTCCACCGTGCAGGGCGCTCTTGTCCTGCGCGAAGGTGCTCGCGCCGGCGCGGCGGAGTGCACAAACGCCCTGCGAACCATCGGCTCCGTGGCCCGAGAGCACCACGCCCGCCGCGCCGCGGCCGCGATCACGCGCGAGCGAGTCGAAGAAGTCGTCGATGGGAAGGTGGGTGGCGCCGGTGGATCGAGGCACCACCTGCAAGCGTCCGTTGGTGATCCTCAGATCAGCGTCGGGCGGCGTGACGTGCACCTGGCCTGCTTCCACGAGCGCGCCGTCAGCCGCGGTGATCACCTTGAGTGAGGTCTGGCGCGCGAGGAACTCAGGGAGGCTGTCTTTCGTCTCTCTCGAGGCCGGGTGCTTCGGGTCCAGGTGCTGAAGCACGACGAAGCCCACGGGCGCATCGCCCGGCAACCCACGCAAGAGCGCGCTGATGGCCTCGAGTCCGCCCGCGGACGCGCCGACGCCCACCACAAGG
>CBIHPJ010000194.1:0-12707 GCA_966211295.1 uncultured Myxococcales bacterium
TCGAATGCGATCACGAAGGTGACCAACGTGAAGTTCCCCGAGGGCGAGGTGGAGTTGGTGCCGAAGGGCGCGGTGTACGCGTTCAAGGACCCGGCGCTCGAGGGGATGAGCAAGGCGGAGAAGCAGATCCTGCGGATGGGCTCGAAGAATGGCTCGGTGCTGCAGAACCAGCTTCGGGTCTTCGGGGAGCACGCGCGGTTGATGCCTCAGAACGTGCGGTGATTCTGCAGGTGGCCTTGAGGTGGGGTGGTGTTTGGGGATCTCGTTGGTTGCCCGTCGCGTGCGGGCTCTCGACCTCGCGGCGAGGACGCCAATGTGGTGCAGGTGTTATGAATGTTGCTCTCGATTGCGTCTTGGCTGGTCGTCCGTCGGACGAGTCTCCGAAAATGAATCGAGAGCAACTTTCATAACATTGAGTCACGTGAGTATCTTGTGTCCGAGGCTGAGAGGCCTGCTGGCGATGGGCAACCCACGAGATCCGACAACCCCATCGTTTCCTGTTGGCTTGTTATGAAACTTGCTCTCGATTGAGTTTTCTCGGCTCCCTTCGAGGGAGCACCTTCGGAGACCAAATCGAGAGCAACTTTCATAACATGCTGGGCATGTCCCTCTCAGACTTGTCCGCGCGCGCCGCGCAACAACACGGACTCATGACTCGCGAGCAGGTCACAAAGGCGATCAATCCCATGCGGCTCTCGCGCCTCGTGAAGGCGAAGAGCTGGGAGGTCGTTCGGCCTGGCGTCTACCGGAAGGCCGCCAAGAGCACGACGGAGGCTCAGGAGCTCATGGCAGTCCACCTTTGGTCCGAGAGAACCGCGGTCGCGAGTCACAGCTCTGCTGGCCGATTGCTGGGCCTCGACCTCGAAAGGAAAGAGCTCGAGTTCAGCGTGTCGAAGTTCAGCGGTGAGCTTCCCGGTGTCACCCTCCATCGCGCCAAGCGGCTCGACCACAAGGATGACTGCCGCGACTACAAGGGCATTCTGATCACCGACGGCGCGCGGACGGTCATCGATCTCGCCACGCGGCTGAAGGAGGAAGACGCCGCGATCCTCGTCGAGGAGGCGTGGCGCAGGCGTGTCGCGCCTCCTCAGTGGGTTGAGAAGAAGCTCAAGGCGATGAAGCCGCGTCCTCGTGGGGGCTCGATGCTGCTCGAGATTCTCGCGGACTGCGCGACGCGAAAGTCCGCCCTCGAGAGCGCACTCGAAGTGCGGGTGTGGCGGCTGCTCAAGAAGAACGGGTTCACCGGGATGGTCGCGAACCAGCCGTACAGCGACGACTACGGCCAGCCCGGGCGCATCGACATCGCCTTCGTCGAGCAATCACTCGCGATCGAGTGTGACGGCTGGGAATCGCACGGCACGCGCGAGGCCTTCGACAAAGATCGCAAGCGCACCCAGCGCCTCCTCGCGCTCGGCTGGCGCGTGATGCCCATCACCTGGAAGCACCTCACGGACGAGCCGGCCAAAGTGGTCCAACGCGTTCGCGAAGCGCTCGCCTACCGAGTCACTCGGCGCGCACGTTGAGCTCGAGCTTCCACTTGCCCTTGCCCTCGCGCTCCAGGCACCGGAGCTCGAGCGCGCCCAACTCAGTCACCGCGGCCTGAAGATTCACCGGCACCAACGCGCCGCCCGTTCCAGGCAGCGACGTCTCGATGTGCGGAAGCTCTTCGAGATCCTTCGCGCGCTCGGCGTCTTCGATCATGTCGCCGACCTTGTCGTCGCGGCGCGTCGATGAAGAGAAGAACCGGAAGCTCGTGGGTTCACCGACCACGAGCCCGAACTCCTGCGGCGGAATGTCGGCCTGGGTTCCTTCCTCCATGCCAAACGGCGCCACGCAGAGCGCCTTCACCGGAGGCGTGAAGCCAGGCACCGCCAGCATCGAGGACTCCACCCCGATGTAATACGAGCGCGCCGTGCCTCCGCGAATGCGGATGCCGTGACCCGCCTTCACCCAGCCGTAATACGCAGCACCACGCGCGACGGCGAGATCCAGCTCCGCTCCTTCGAGCTCGCGCGCCGGCGGAGCCTTGTCCGCGAGCAGCCACGAGTTGAGCGTGTCCATCACGCGCGTGCGCAGGGTGTTCGCCTTGAGCACGCCGCCGTTGAACAACACCGCGGTCGGCCTCGCGAACGACGTGCCCGTACCGAGCGAGCTCGCCTGCCGCGTGAGGAACGCCGCGAGATGACGCGTGATCGCCGCGTCCTGCGCGTATGGGAGTCCCACCTGCGCGAGACCCGAGCGACGCACCTGCACCACCGGATCCGTGATCTTCGCCGCCGGAAAGAATCCCTCGGTCAGCACCGCATCGAGCTCCGCACGCAGGAGCTCCGACTTCAGCGTGCCTCCGATGAGCGAGGAGCCTCGACCCGGAACGGTGACCGCGGCCTTCTCCAACTTCGCGTTGCCGTAGAGCTGCTCTTTGCCCACGCGGCACGCAGAAGTGAGCGCGGTGATCTGCCACTGGTCGAGCGTCTTCCCCGCCGCCTTGAACTTCTCGTTCATGGTGAAGGCGAGCGCGAGATCCATGTTGTCGCCGCCGAGGAGGATGTGATCTCCGACGGCCTTGCGCTCGAGCTGCAGCTCACCGCCCGCTTCGCTCACGCCGATCAGCGAGAAGTCACTGGTGCCACCACCGATGTCGACCACCAGCAGCACGTCGCCGGGCTTGAGCTGCTTGCGCCAGCCATCACCCATCGCCTCGAGCCACGCGTAGAGCGCGGCCTGCGGCTCTTCGAGCAACGTCACGCGCGGCAGCCCCGCCTGCTTCGCAGCCTCGAGCGTCAGATCACGCGCGGCAGCATCGAACGATGCAGGTACCGTGACCACGACCTCCTGCTCCGCGAGCGCAGCGGACTGACCCAGCTCGCGATCCCACGCGCTGCGCAAGTGCTCCAGGTACTTCGCGCTCGCCTCGACGGGCGACACCTTCTTCACGTCGGCAGGCGCGCCCCACGGAAGGATCGCCGCGCGGCGATCGACCGTCGGATGACCGAGCCACGACTTCGCCGACGAGACCATGCGCGTGGGCACCTTCGCGCCGTGACTGCGCGCGAGCTCTCCCACGATCACCTGCGCAGACTTGTTCCACGGCAGCCCCAACGAGCCTTCCGGAAACTCCGCCGCCGCGGCGAGATAGAGGAACGACGGGAGCAGCTGCTGGCTCTCCACCGTGCCCGGCGCCGTCAGTTGCGGAACCGGCAGCACCGCCTGATTCGCCCCGCGCCCGCCCTCCGCATCCATCTGCTGGTACGACAGCGCACAGTGCGTCGTGCCGAGGTCGATACCAATCGCGTACTTCACGGGAGCTCGACCTCCGCCGGCGCGAGCACCTTCACATCAACCGTGGTCGGCACTTCAGGCAGCAGCACCTTCGTCGCCAGCCACCCGTGGTGCTTCAAGCTGCCCTTCCACGGACCCGCGCCCGCGACGTTCCCGGTGAGACGGAAGCGATTCGCGTCGAACCCCTGCGGGATCTCCATGGTCGCGCCTTCCGCGTCCTTCACCACCGCGGCGATCGGCACGTACTGAGCGATCGTCTTCTTGCAGCCTTCGTGAACGAGGCGGGCGGCCGCTCCCACGTCAGCGTCACTGAACGAGCTGATGTCCTCCTGGAGGAAATCGAGGAACCGACCTTCGCGCTGCAGGAGTCCGAGGAAGAAAAGAGCCGCCGCGTGTTGTTGTTCGGGCGTCGGCTTCACCACCACGGGAGCTACCGGAGCGGGCGGGGCGACCGGTGCCACGGGAGCGGCCGGAGGAGGTAGAAGTCCCAGCGCCTCTCGGGCGGAGTCGTCGGGTTTGGTGCCAAAGAGGATCGCGAGCGCAAGTTTGAGGCGGGCAAAAAACGACATTCCGCTCCAGTAAGCGAATTTCCGATCGGTGCCAACGGTCCCGAGAATGCCGAAGTCAGGTATATCCACGCGGCAGTACTTGGTTTTTCGAAGGTTGAAGGAGGTCACGTGAGAGCCGTTCTCAGAAACTTCATCCTGGCGCTGTGCTGCATCTCGGTCCCCGCGCTCGCCGTCGAGGTCTACGTCAACGGCGTGAGTGTCGACGGGCTCACCAATCACACCTTCGAGAAGGTCACCGTTCGCCTCGACGAGAAGGGCAACGTGCAGATCGACGCGCCCGGTTACTCGGTGAAGAAGGTGAACCTGTCCGGCGCCGCTGAGAAGCCGAAGGCGCCTGACAGCGCGATCACCCAGAAGTACTTCCTCGTCACCGAGCAGTCGCCTCCGGGCATGACGGAGTACGAGATCGATCTGTTCCTCAACGGCAAGTTCATGCGCACGCTCAAGAGCGGCGACGAGCAGCTGGTGCTCGACATCACCAAGCAGCTCAAGCCGGGCCAGAACCTGGTCATCGCGCAGGCGAAGAAGCGCTACTCCGATCCGAGCTCCCCGCGCAGCCTGTCGAAGTCGCACGTGTTCCGCGTGATCATCGGCGAAGGCAACACCACCAACGATCAGGTCACCATCGAGAAGCAGATGGTCACCTTCACGCGCACCGCCGCGGACACCAACGACGTCACTCAGGAATTCAGCTTCACCACTCGGTAATCAATGTACTCAATCGACGAGCGCCTCAGAGGACTGCCCGCGGTCAAAGACCAGGTCGTCCAGCTCTACCAATCGTTGAACGCGCCTCACCTCGCGATCCCCGGCCGCAAGGCAGGCCCCGCGATGGCCTTCGTGCTCGGGCTGCGCGGTCCCTCGGGCTTCGCGGTCTTCGTGTACCTGTACATGCAGGAGAGCGGAGAGAGCGCGGTCTACGTGCCTTCCAACGGCACCGTGCCCGCCGAGCAGTTCCAGAGTGAAGAGGCCGAGGCGCTGGGCTTCGTGGAATCCATGGGGTTCATCATGGACAACCTGAACTTCCGCGGCCGCCCCGCCGACGAGCAGGAGACGATCATTCGCACCATGCCGGTGTTCATGCGCGAGCCGCCTCCGCCAGCGCCGATCGGTGCGCCTGCCACCGCGAGCGGCAACACCAGGGCGGGCGTGAAGCCGGGCACCGGAGCGAAGGCGAGCGTGGTGCAGCTGGGCAAACTCTTCTCCGCGTTCTGTCTCGCGGTGATGCCGGTGATGACGGGCTGCGCGCACGTGAGCGAGAAGGACAAAGACCAGGCGGTCATTCATTACGAGATCGCCGTGCAGAACCTGGTGAAGACGCCGCAGATCGCGCTCAAAGAAGCCGACGAGGCGATCAAGTTCGATCCCGGTAATGCCGACGCGTGGCACATCAAGGCGCTGGTGCTGCACAAGAGCTTCTCGCGGCTCGAAGAGGCGCAGGTCGCCTACGCGAAGGCGCTCGAGCTGCGGAATCCGTTCTCGGAAGCGTCCACCAACCTCGGCGCGCTCTACATGGATCAGAAGCGCTACGACGACGCGATCAAGCAGTACGAGATCGCGCTCAGCGACGTGAACTACCGCACGCCCTTCATCCCCCAGGGGAACATGGCGTGGGCCCTCTACAAGAAGGGCGACAGCAAGGGCGCCATCGAGATGCTGAAGGCCGTGCTCCAGGTGAACCCGAAGTACTGCCTGGGTGAGGTGTGGCTGGGCCAGGTGTACGAGGCGAACAACAACACCGCCGAGTCGTGCAAATACTTCGCGCGCTACCGCGAGCACTGCCCCGATCAGGCCGATGCCTGGCAGCGCGACGGCGTCTGTCTCGCCAACGCGGGCGATCGTGAGGGCGCGTCGAAGGCCTTCCAGGTCTGCATGGACAAGACGGCGAACGACGATCAGAAGGACCTGTGCAAGCAGCTCAAAGATCAACAGAAGTGACCTGAGCGAGCGCACCAGATGAGTCCCGACTACGTCCAGTTCGGCGAGTACCTGAAGACGCAGCGTGAGCTGCGCGCGCTCTCTCTGGATGAAGTCGCGCAGAAGACGAAGATCCCGCCCACGTTGATCGGCGCGCTCGAGTCGGGCCAGAGCGAGCGTTTCCCCGAGCGGATCTTCGTCCTCAACTACATCCGCAGCTACGCGGGCGCGGTGGGCCTCTCGCCTGACGACGCGGTCAATCGCTTCCACGAGATCCCCGAGTCGCCGAAGGCCGAGCACTTCGACCCGAAGGAGCTCGAGGTCGATCGGCGTCAGCGCGCCTCCACGATGATGTGGAGCACCCTGGCGGGGATCGTGGTGGTGAGCCTGCTCCTCGGCCTCGCTGCTGCGTACGACCTCGCCATTCGGTACACGCACCGCTGAGGATTTCGCGAACGTGGAACGGTTCTTCGACGAAGCGTTGGTGCTCTCGACTGTCGACTTCGGAGAGGCCGATCGCATCGTCACGCTCTTCACCCGCGAACATGGAAGGCTCTCTGCCTTCGCGGCCGGAGCGCGCAAGTCGAAGAAGCGTTTCGCGGGCGCGCTCGAGGCGGGCACGCTCCTGAAGGCGCAGCTGGTGAGCACGCGCGGTGACACGCATCGCCTCGATGGCGTGAACATCATTCGCTCCTTCCATCGGATTCGTGACGACCTCGCTCGCATCGCGCGCGCGATGTACTGCCTCGAGCTGTGCCGCGAGCTCACGCGCGATCACCAGCCGCATGAGCCGCTCTTCGATGCGCTCGCGCAGTACTTAGGCCTGCTCGAGGAGAAGAAGGCGGGCCCGACTTCCCTCCTCAAGTTCGAGCTCGATGCCTTGCAGTACACCGGCTTCATGCCGCGCTTCGCTCCGTGCGCGTTGTGCGGCAACGAGACCGGACTGCGCCCTCGTTTCGATCCCGAGCACGGCGGCGTGGTCTGCGAGTCGTGCAGCCTGCGCGTGCCCGCCGCGATCCCCGCGAGGCCCGAGGTCGTCGACGCGCTCGCGCGACTGCAGGCCGGGGAGCGCACCCCGATGCCGCAGGAACTCCGCGCGCGCAGCCGCGAACTCTTGAACCTCTTCATCGCCCACCACCTGGGGCGAAAGCTGAAGTCAGTCGACTTCATGGAGCAGGTGGGAACGGACTGACACATGGACGTCGTCTCGCTCGGTGAAGCGCTGGTGGATTTTCTGCCCAATCGCCGCGGTCAGCGCGTGCGCGAGGTCAACAACTGGACTCCGTGTCTGGGTGGAGCTCCCGCGAACGTGGCGGTGGGACTCTCTCGCCTGGGCGCGAAGTCAGGACTCGTGGGAGTCACCGGCGATGACGAGTTCGGTCACTTCCTGAAGCGTGGGCTCCAGGACGAAGGCGTCGACGTGCGGCACCTCCGTCAGACGAACGAGGGGAAGACGGGCCTCGGCTTCGTCTCGCTCACGCACAGCGGAGAGCGGAGTTTCACCTTCTATCGAACGCGCGCGGCCGAGACGTTCCTCGATCACCGCGACACCACGGGTGCGAAGAAGCTGCTCGGCAAGAGCCGTGTCGTGCACGTCGGTACCAATTCGCTCATTCACGCGCCCGCACGCGCCGCGGTGAGTGAGGCGGTGAAGCGCGCGTACGAAGCGGGACAGATCACCTCCACCGATCCGAACCTGCGGCTTCATCTCTGGAAGGATCCGGCAGTGCTGCGCGCGCTCCTCGGCGTGCTCTTCAAGCGCTGCGCGGTGGTGAAGCTCTCGGAGGAAGAGATCGAGTTCGTCACCGGCACCACTGACGTGCCCAGCGCGCTGACCTGGCTCGAGAAGAAGGGCGTGGTGGTGGCGATCGTCACGCGTGGACCGAAGGGCGCTTCACTCCGTTTCCGAGGCGAGACGCGTCATGTCCCCGCGCGCAAGGTGAAGGTCATCGACACCACGGGGGCGGGGGACGGCTTCACCGCCGGGTTCCTCTACGGGCTCACCCGGCTCTACGCCACGCGCGCTGAGCTGGAGAACGCGGATCTCGACGCGCTCGAAGGACACTCCCGCTTCGGGTGTCTCATCGGCACGCACGTGGTGACGAAGCTGGGCGCGGTCGCGGGACTTCCGACCCTCGCCGCCGTTCAACGTTAGAAGTTGAACGTCGCGGTGATCATGATCTTGAAGATGAAGTTCTGCTCGAGCCGGAAGCGGCGACCCACGCGATCGATGCGCGAGTCGTAGTTCGGGTTGATCTCTTCGGGGTTGGTCGTGATGTCGACCGTGCCGTTGCCCGTGAGGTCCTTGCCGATGTTCTCGTTGGTGAGGAAGTGCTCCGAGTTGTACGCGAACGACGTGTACGCCTTGAGGATCACGAACTCAGCAGCCTGGCCCACGAAGCCGAACTGACCACCCGCCTGGCCGTAGTCCGACGTGTAGAGCAGCTTGCCGAACAGGTCGGACATCTCGTTGTAGTAGCGGCCCTCGGAGAAGTAGTTCACGAAGCCGCGGAAATCGAAGGTCACCTTCTGGTGGCGATCTTCGCGCTCGAACGCGGTGATCTCGACGCCGAACTGGGTGCCGCCGGTGTGCACGGGCTTCACGCCCGTCTCCGCGCGATCCCAACCCGGCTTGCCGCAGTTCTCAGGGTGGCCCATGCGCTCGGCCGACGCGTCGTCGCAGTTCGAGTACGCGCCCGGACCGCGCCACGCGAGGGTGTAGTGGAGCTCGAAGTAGGGCTCGACGAACTTGCTGATGCGGCGCGAGACCGCGGTCGCGAAGGTGTAACGGTGGAGCTTGTCGCCGATGTTGCCGCGCGTGCCGCTGGCCGTGGGCACGCTGGGGTTGAGCAGCTGCGCGGTGGGCGCGGTGTAATCGAAGCGGAGCGTCCAGGTGGGCTTGCTCGAATCCTTCTTCTGGTTGAACGCGTTCCAGGCGAGGCCGAACGTGAAGTCACCGAGGCCCGAGCGGTAGCTGTTGATGCCGCCGGGGAAGGGCGGCAAGCCGAAGAGCTGATCGGTCCCGGAGCCCGGGTTCGCGCAGGTCGAGCCAGCAGCGTCACCGCAGTTGCGGCCGATGGTGCTGTTCGTCTCGTTGGTGCCGCCGGCGAAGAACCAGTTGCGATCTTGCTGGAAGATGATCGGCACGCCGACGTGGAACTCGAGGTCCTTGTAGATGCCGAGGTTGACGTCGATGCCGAGGCGCGTGTCGTACTTCTGGTAGCGGAGCTCGGTGACGTCCTGCAGCTCACCGAGTTGGTACCACTCACGCGTGATCGTCCCGCGGTCGGCGGTGCGGTCGAACGTGAAGTTCAAGTACATCCCGAACGGGTCCTTCTCTTCGAAGGACGAGGCGACCCGGGTCAGCTCCGCCGCAGACGCGGTGGACGCGAGGACGGCGGCGAGGAGAAAGCTGAGGCGCTTCATCGGCTTCGAACGCTAGGTCGAAGGAAGCCGTGACGCCAGTTTGAAGGCTGGGGATTCCTTTAGCCGCCGACCACTGCCGTCGCCGGCATCAGGGCCTTCAGCTCGTTCATCTTCTTCTCGAACCCCGAACGATCCCCCGCGGGCAGCGAGAGGCGGGTGGTCTTGTGCGAGTCGAAGGGGTCCACCACCGTGTCTCCGCGCATGAGCTGATAGTGCAAGTGCGGCGCGAAGCTGTGGCCGGTGTTGCCCGACTTCCCAATCACCTCACCACGCTTGAAGCGCTGACCCGCGGCGAGCGACTTGGGGAGCTCCGAGAGGTGGAGGAAGAGCGCGCTGCGGCCCTGGCCACCGTTCTCCTTCAGCTCGATGGAGTTGCCGTTGCCGCGGAAATTCCAGTTCTTGCGCACCACCACTCCGTCGAACGTGGCGAGCACCGGAGTGCCGACCGGCGTCTTGAAGTCCACGCCCTTGTGCTTCCGGCCATCGCGCAGCAGCGAGGTGATCTGCTCGTAGGACTCGAGCGGGCTGTCGACGAGGCGCTCTTCGAGCTCGCTCGCGTCGGCCTGGTAGTAGCGCGCGAAACCCTCGGGCGAGGTCTTGTAGCGGTAGGCCTCGAAGGTCTTGCCCATCTTGCGGCTCTCGAAGCGGACCGCGTGCACGAGGGGCTCCTGGCCGTCGCGCGTCTCGTACACCACGGAGAGCGTGTCGCCCTTCACGAGGTCCTGCGGCACGCGCACCCACCACACCAGCGAGCGGTTCACGACCTGGGTCAGCGGCGTGCCGACTTCCTTGCCCTGCGAGGTGACGATCGCCGACTCGAGCGGACCGTTGATGCTCACCATGAAGGACTTGAGGCCCGCCTTCTCCGCAGCGGCGGAAGGAGAGGGCGCAGCGGCAGCAGGCGAGTTCGGCTGCGCGGCGGCGGCGGCGACCGTGGGGATCGCAGCAGGGACTCCGGGAGGCAGCTGCGGAGCGACGCCCTCAGCACCCTGCGGCGCGGCGGGAGCAGCAACGGCAGCCGGCTCAGTCGTCGCGGCATCGCTCGGGCGATTGCGCAGCCAATAGATGCCGCCCAACACGAGCCCCACGATGACAGCGGTGATGGCGATGGGGACGACGGGGGTCTGCTTGGGCTGCTCACCCAGCGTGGGCATCTCGGGCATTGACGGCTCCTGAGTCGGGAAGGCGGCATCACCCTACCGACGTGACTGATCCTTGCGAGTTTTCTGCCACAAGCCTGTAGCGGCTTCACTCCGCTGAAAGGGCAAGGAGTGCAGTTGCCTGGGCGTGGACATCGTTGGTCACTGGCGCCTTGCGCACGAACTCCAGGGCCGCTCCCGCATCGCGTCCCATGAAGCGGAGGCAGAGGGCGATCTCTCCTGCCAGATCGTCGTCGTGGAGCTCCAACGCGCTGAGCTCGTCTCCCCATCCCGACCTGTCCGGGTGGGAGAGCGGCTTGGCGAAGTAGTCGGAGTCCAGCATCACGAGATGCGTGAGCCAGTAGGCGTCGTGCAGCGGGTGAGTGCCTTTGAAGTGACGCGGCTTCAGCGGCACGCGCACGTCGACCCCGCACCGCGCGCACTGTTCGCCGATCAGCCACGCATACAGCAACCTGTTCTCCCTCTCCCCGCGGGAGAGGGTCGGGGTGAGGGCATGCTCATCGAGTGAAAGCCCGATCAATACAGTGGCGAGTCGCTCACGAGACGGAGGTTCATGCGGAAGCCCCCTGAGAAATCGGCAGTACCAGGCATCAACGCCGGCCTGCAGCCGAACCGGGTCGCCACTGAAGTCGAACTCGACGCTCCGGCATGCTTCGAGCGCTTCCGATTGCGTCGCCTCGAGCTTGCGCTCCGCGAACAGCGAAGGCGCGACGTGCTCCAGCATGTGCAGCGTGAGCGCACGCAGCGTGACCGATTCACCCGAGTCGCCTTCGGTCGCAGCGAGAAACGTCGCGAGACGATCCTTCACTCCTCCGCGGGCTCCTCATCACGCAGGCCGAATTCTTTCATCTTGGTCTGCAGCGACTTGCGGCTGATCTGCAGGAGCTTCGCGGCGCGCGTGACGTTGCCTTCGGTCTTCGCGAGCGCCTGCACGATGAAGCTCTTCTCGATCTCGGCCTGCTTCTGCTTGAGGAAGTCCTTGAGCGGGGTCTCTCCGGGCGCGGGAGCGACGGCGCCAGACGGCTGCGAGGGCACCGCCTGCATTCCACCGCGCACGCCCTCGGGAAGATCCTTCGCCTCGATGCGCGGTCCGTCGGCGAAGAGGAGCACGCGCTCCATCATGTTCTCGAGCTCACGAATGTTGCCGGGCCAGGGCCACGCCTGGAGCAGCATCAGCGCTTCCTCGGAGATGTTCTCGATCTTCTTGTTGAGCCGCTTGTTGTACTTCTCGATGAAGTGCACCACGAGCTGCGGAATGTCGCCCGCGCGATCGCGCAGCGGCGGCAGGACGATGGGCACCACGTTCAAGCGGTAGAAGAGGTCTTTGCGGAAGCGGCCCGCGTCGGTCTCCTTGAGGAGATCGCGGTTGGTGGCGGCGATCAGGCGCACGTCGACGCGGGTGGTCTTGATGCCGCCGACGCGCTCGAACTCGCTCTCCTGGAGCACGCGCAGCAGCTTCACCTGCATCTCGACGGGCACTTCGCCGATCTCGTCGAGGAAGAGGGTGCCGCCGTCGGCGAGCTCGAAGCGGCCCGGCTTGCTGGAGACGGCGCCGGTGAAGGCGCCGCGCTCGTAGCCGAAGAGCTCGGACTCCATCAGGTCCTTGGGGATCGCGGCGCAGTTGATCTTGATGAGCGGCTTGTCGCGGCGCGAGCTGCCCTGGTGGAGCGCGGTGGCGACGAGCTCCTTGCCGGTGCCGGACTCGCCGGTGATGAGCACGGTGGAGGGCGTGTCGGCGACCTTGTCGATGATCTTGAACAGGTCCTCCATGTGATTGCCGCCGCCGATGATCGACTTGCGCGCGCTGCCATCGGGAGCGACGTGGCCCTGATTCGCTTCCTGCGTGCGGGCGGCCTTGGCGACCACCGCGCGGATCTCGGCGTGCTCGAAGGGCTTGGTGATGTAGTCGAACGCGCCCAGCTTGATCGCCTCGACGGCGGAGTCGACGGTGCCGTGCGCGGTGATGATGATCACGGGCACGTTGGAGCGCTGCGAGCGGACCTTGTGAAGAATGTCCATGCCGCCGAGCTTGGGCATCACGAGGTCGGAGATGATCACGTCGGCGCCGTTCTTCTCGAACTCGGCCATGGCCTGTTCGCCGTCTTCCGCGACCGCGACCTCGTAGCCGTCTTTGCGCAGAATCGCGGCGAGCACCTTGCGGAGGTTCGCTTCGTCGTCGACGACCAGGATGCGGCTCATGGTTCTTCGTTTACCTTGCTCCCTCTCCCTGCGACAGCGGGGAGAGGGTCGGGGAGAGGGGCTTCCTGCGAAATCGACTCGGCACGATGCTCGCTTAAGGTGGCCGCGCCGTGAGTCCGCCCCCGCAGAAGAGTGGTCGAAGTGCCGCGCTCGTGGC